>JAOZQE010000045.1 GCA_029932385.1 bacterium
TTTATCAAAATAAACGTTTAAGAAAGGATGCAGTGTGAAAATGCCGCAAAAACCTATAAAACTTCTGATTGTAGACGATTCCCGGATAATTCGTACTGCCATCAAGAAAATCTTTGACCCGGATCCACAGATTGAGGTCGTCGGTGAAGCTGGCAATGGGGAAGAAGCCCTGGCCATAATCCCCGAGCTACAGCCGGATGTTATAACCCTGGATATTAATATGCCAAAGATGGATGGGTTATTGACCTTGAAACATATCATGATCAAACACCCGACTCCGACGGTTATGATCAGCTCTTTAACTAAAGAGGGAGCGACTAAAACTTTTGACGCTTTGCGATTGGGAGCCATCAATTTCATTGCTAAACCCTCTAACCTTAACAAAAACAGTATCAACTCACAACAGCAGAATATCCTAGATAAAATCAAACTGGCGGCCAACATAAACATGAAACATGTGCGTCTGTTCCGGGCTCGGACTCAGCTGCAGACCACCACCAAAAAGAAATCCCCTCTAGAGCGCTGTGTCGTTCTCGGTACCTCCGAGGGCGGTTACAGCGCTCTATTAAAAATTATCCCCCAGCTCAAACCCGACTTGCCCGTCACCTACCTGGCAATCCTCTACGCGGCTCCAGCCTATGTTGACGCCTTTGCCAAATACTTAAACCAACACAGTGCCGTCAAAGTGAAACGGGCCGTTGACGGCAAAGTCTTAAAGAGCGGCACCTGTTACCTGGCCGCAGAATCTGAATACATCACCGCCGTGAAGGTAAAAAAGAAACTGTCACTGAGGGTGCATCCTTCACCTTTCCCGAAAAGACGCGGCGCCATCAACATCCTGATGCTGTCACTTTCAGAAATAATGTCTGATCGAACCTTGGGCATTATCCTCTCCGGCCAGGAGCAGGACGGGGCCGAAGGCGTGGCTGAGATCGCCCGGGTCGGCGGAGAAGTCATTATCCAGGATCCACAAACCTGTCTCTTCAAGGAGATGCCTGAGACAGCAATCCGGCTGTGTGAGTCAGGCGACATTTTACCCGACACTTATATCGCTGAAGCGATTGAGAATTATTGCAATAAAACCTTAAAGTAGAGAGGAAGAGAGCCATGTTAAAAAATCTTAAACTCAGGGAAAAATTTATGATTCCCGGCGCCCTGATGACGCTTATACCGCTTCTGATTTTGGGCTTTATCGCCAATCAGCAAAGTAATGAAGGTATTAAAGTCGCAACTCAGGAAAGTATTAAACTCGCGAAAACCGATTTGGATCATATTGCTCAAGGGGTTTACAATATGTGTAAAGCCCAGAATGATCTGCTCCAGAAAAATCTGCAGAACAATATGGCTGTAGTTCAGAAATTGGTCACCGACAGTGGCGGCCTGCGGACTGCCGGAGAAAGTGTATCTTGGGATGCGATTAATCAGGAAACCCAGACACCAACCACCGTTAATCTGCCGAAGATGCTAGCCGGAGATACTTGGCTGGGGCAGATCAATGACCCCAATACTAACGTTCCGATCATCAGTGAATTGCAGAATCTTATCGGCGACACCGCCTGCACTGTCTTTCAGCGGATGAATAGCAAAGGTGATATGTTGCGTATCTCGAGTAACGTTCTTCAGAAAAATGACTTACGCCGGATCGGAACCTACATTCCCGCGACCAACGCTGACGGCAAGCCTAATCCGGCGCTTGAGGGCATTCTCAGCGGCAAGAGTACTTCCAGCCGGGTTATGATGAGACAGCAACCCTACCTGACCCTCAATAAACCGATTTTTGATGATAACAAGCAAGTAATCGGCATGCTGGAAATCGGCATACCTCAGGAAGGCAGTAAAAATTTCCGCAAAGCGATTTACGATATCAAAATCGGTAAAACCGGTTATTTGTATGTTCTTGACAGCAAAGGATTCTATGTAATATCCAAAAAAGGCCTTCGCGATGGAGAAGATATCTCAAAGGCTAAAGATAGTAACGGCAAGCTTTTTATTCAATCAATTGTCAACACCGCCACCGCTCTGAAACCGGGTAAGGTTGGTGAAGAACGCTATCCCTGGCTGAATAAAGGTGAAAACGTTGCCCGTATGAAAATCGCCCGGCTCATGTATTTTGCTGACTGGGACTGGATCATCGGCGCGGGTTCTTATGAAGATGAATTCCTGGCCTCGGCCACAACCCTCGGAGCACTGAGTAAACGCAATCAAAATATATTCTGGATCATTCTTATAGCTACATTCGTTGCCGGCTCCATCATCTGGCTCCTGATCTCCCGGGGAATTGCCAACCCGATCCGAAGCATTGCCGACTCAATTCGTGGATCAGCTAAAGATCATGACCTAACCGTTGAAATTCCGGAAGTAAGTGAAGATGAAATTGGTTTGATGGCCCGGGAATTCAACCGCATGATGAAAGTCTTGAATGACGCATTCCAGATGGTCTATAAATCATCACAGAATGTGGCTAAATATTCTAACGACGTTAACCAGCGGGCCACCGCTAACCAGCAACGTGCGGAACATCAGTCTGGACAGATGCAGACCGTACAACAGACCGTGGAAGAAATGCGGTCCACCGCCCAGGAAGTTGCAACTCTGGCTGAAGCCCAGAGTCAGGCAGCGACAACTTCAAGTAAAAAAGTTGAAAATATGATGGAAATCATGCAGACGGTTACCGAAGCCTCCAGCGGCCAGAAGGAAGAAGTTACCACCGCCACTGAACGTGTGCAGGCGATGGGTGACACGGGTACCAAGGTTGTGCAAACCGCCCAGAAACAGGGTGAACAGGTTGTCGCGGTTACCTACGCGGTCAACAGTATGGACCAGACCGTTAAAGAGCTGGGTGCCACCACCACAAAGGCTATGGACCTTGCCAACAACGCGCTTAAAGCTGCGAATGAAGGTACGGAATCAGTAGCCAGTACAGTTGATGGTATGCATGCAATTTCTGAATCATCAGATCAGATTTCTGAAATCATCACCGTTATTACTGACATTACTGAACAGACCAACCTGCTCTCTCTGAACGCTGCGATTGAAGCAGCCAGAGCCGGAATCCACGGTAAGGGTTTTGCGGTGGTTGCGGACGAAGTCGGTAAACTGGCCCAGCGATCTTCCGATGCGGCCAAGGAGATAACTAAACTTATTAAAGACTCTTCGGCTCAAGTAGCCGAGGGAACCCGGCTCTCCAACCGCTCCCGATTGGCCCTGGAAGAGATCGTGGCCGGTAGTGAAAACAGTCTCCAGGCGACCAGAGAGATTGGACAGGCGGCCGAAAAGATCGCTGTCAATATTAATGATGTTAACTCAATGATGGAAGAGCTCAATACACTGGCTCGTGAAATTGGAGAAATGGCGGGACAACAGGGTGAACGCCGGGCAACCTCACAGGCGGCTCTCGCTAACCTGATGGAAAAATCAGACGCCATTTCGACTCTCATTCAGAATGCGAACGCAGGACTCGGTGAAATCGGGAAGCAGATGGAAGAGATTACAGATCGAAGTATCTCCTCCAAAGATATGACCGATGCCCAGGCCCAACGTTCATTGAAACTAGTTGAGATTACGACTGAATCTGCAAAAAGTGCGTTGGAAACCAAGGAAGGGGCGGAAACGGTTGTGTCGATTACCAACCAGCTCCAGAAAATGTCTCAGGTTCTTACCGAGCAGGCGGATCAATTTAAGCTGGCTGGCGAAGCCTAAGAGTACCGAGGCTACAACAGCATGTAAACTCTATTTAACCGACATCAGTAAAAAGTTCTGAAGAATACTTTAGTAACTTGCATAACATATTCTTGTAAAAAACAAGAATATGTTATGCAAGGCTATTTACTAGCGGCCTACGACCGCGTTAGAAGGAGATATTTGTCATGGAAGAACCATATCCGATTCAGGAAATGGATCATGAGGATGATGATGGATCTATGCAACTTGTAGGTTTCGTCATTGATAATGAACTATTCGGGGTCAACATCCTGATGGTGCAGGAGATTATCCGGGAGATGCCTTTTACACCGATCCCTAATTCACCTGATTTTATTGAGGGGGTCATTAATCTCCGAGGTAATATCATTCCCGTAATAGACCTGCGCCGACGCCTTAACACCACCAGCACGGAATCACCGGTCGAAAACATCTGGATTATAATTCTGAATATCAACAACCGAGTTGCCGGATTCATTGTCGACTCTGTAACCAAGGTGCTCAAAGTACCGACCGAGAACATCAAACCACCGCCGGACATTGTCGTATCCGGTTTGCAGAGTCAATACATTACCGGAGTCTGCCGGGTAGATGAACGCCTTCTGATTCTCCTGGATTTCAATCGCATCCTGCTGGTTGATGAGATCAAAAAGCTTCGCGGCCTGAATGATGAGACATTAATCAACAAACACGACAGTGCAACTTAAAAAGTCTCAACCGAATATTAAGGTTGTGATTTCAGCTATTGTATTTTACGCGCATAAGGCATATTAAATCTGACCAGGATACAGAAAACACTCTCTGTCGTCATAAGTCAGAACTTACACCAACGCCGGCAAACTGAAATGGAGAAAACCTGCTCTTTTCGAACAGACTTCTAACAAGAGATAAGGTGAAAAAATCAATGGGTAAAAAGATACTAATAGTTGATGACTCTGCCATTATGCGCAAGATGATCGGTACAACCCTGCAAAAGGCTAACCATGAAGTAGTCGGCGAGGCCAAGGATGGCAACAACGCAGTTGAACAGTACAAATCACTTAAACCGGATCTGGTGACGATGGACATTACCATGCGGGGTATGGACGGTTTTACTGCGGCCGGAGAAATACTGGCTTTTGACAGTAAAGCCAAAATTGTTTTCCTCTCCAACCTTAATCAGGCCGACTATATTGAAAAAGCGCGGCAACTCGGAGCAAAGGGATACATGAACAAAAATTCTACCGAGGAGATTCTTGAACTGATTGAGCAGCTGTAAGATGTAGACGCAGCACTCAATTTATGGATCTTTTGCGACCCGGCTACAGTTATATATTCATAAAAACATAGGATGATTTAGATAAAAATCCACTGTACTATCTAATTTTTTACGTCGCCAACAACAATTGACACAAAAATTTTCAGCGATTCGCTGAAAAAGTATTGACGTAGATAATTCAGGTAATTGAAGGAGAATATGATGGTTGATCTTTCCCTGCTTCAGGATTTTCTTGCAGAGACAGTAGAATATCTTGAAGAGATGAAAGAGAGTCTTCTCCGTTTGGAGGCTGACCCCGTTAACCGAACAATACTGGATGATATTTTCCGATCCGTGCACACCATTAAAGGCGCGGCAGAATATCTGGGAATCGAACGGATTTCCGAATTGTCCCGGACGATTGAGGACCTGCTCTATCATCAGCTGCATCGCAGTAAAGTAAATGTGACTCCGGAAGTGATAGATCTTTTATCTGCTGGCCGGGAGCGGATCAGTCAGCTCACTGAAAACCTCACCCAGACTCAGAAAGAACAAGTTGAAATCGATGATCTGGTCGAACGCATTAGGGTTGTCGATACAACCTCTCATATCTCCGCAGAAGTTGACCGGGTGGCAGCGAATGAAGATGACGTAGAGCTCTCCCCTGCGACTGCAGATCAGATGCCGTCACTCGGTGATGATGAGGTCGAAGAAACTGATGAAGAGCTTTTCACAATCTTTCTTGAACAGATGGAAGAACATCTCACCGATCTTCAGACACAGATCGTGGTTCTGAACGATCTCGACAAAGATGAACAGATCACCACGTTGGATCTCTGCCTCTCTCGAATCGAACCATTACGCGCCTCTGCCAACTATATGGGTTACAATCAACTGACGGCCTTTTATGACAACTGGAAGAAGGATATTAAAACGGCAAGAGAACGACTCTGTGCCGATGAAGACGGTGTAATAGCGCCCTTTATCAGCAACTGCATGGAAGCCAACATCACGACTCTTGGCAATCGCTTTCCCCGACTGCAGATATCTGAAGCCCCAGCTCAGGTTAACATCGATACTTCGGCAACCACTGAAACCAAAGAACGCACTAGAGTAGACGAAGTTCCGGATATTCTCTCCAATCCGGCCGCAGGTGATGATAACACAGACCAATCAAGGGATATTCTCGAAGAATATGCCGATGCTGAAACCTCGCCTGATACTTCCACGACCGCTGTATCATCTAAAGACAACGGTTCAGATGCCGGACTTTTTGAACAGCTGAGCTGGTCATTCGACAGTCGCATCAAACAGAATGCCGCCAAAACAACAGATGACAATCTGACAGAAATTGAATCCGAACTCTTTTCCGCGGCGACACCTGAAAAAGCCAAACCTGAAACTATTGCGACCGTGGCTGATATTCCCGGAGTTGATGAGAAAAAAACAGCCGCACCGGAATCAATTATTCAACCGGTAACCGATGATTTTGAAGAAGAAAATGATGTCGAACTTTTCACTATTTTCAAAGAGCAGCTTGAGGAGGAACTCTCTCATCTGCAGGCCCAGGTAAAAGCCTTTAAAGAATCTGACAACGAAACCCGGATCGAGATTCTCAATAGCTGCCGGGAGCGTGTCGATCGGCTCTGCTCCTCAGCCAACTACATGGGCTACTCCCAGCTCACCGCTTCTTATGAAGCGTGGCTCAACGAAATTGCCACGGCCCAAATCAGATTGGACATGCGGGAAGAGACCTTTATTCCTGCTTTTATCAGAGAATGTATGCAGGCTCGCATCACGGCTACGGCAAAAAGTTTTCTTGGCATCACTGTTCCCGTTCCGGATCAGGATTATTCTGATCCGGTCCCCGACACTGAGAGTGATGCGGCTGAAATTCCGGTTGCTGATGCAATCGCAGATACTGAGACAACTTCTGGTTTAAAATCAGACTCGGCCACAGAGAAGTCTGACAGTACAAGTCAGACCGAAGAACGTCAGCTCTCTATCTCCGACCCCTCTATGCTTCCGGATTTCATTGCTGAAACCCGGGAACATCTTGAAGAAATGGAAGAAAATCTTCTTCTCCTGGATGCCAATTCCGGCAAACGTGAAACCTTAGACGATGTTTTTCGCTCAATTCACACGATCAAAGGGGCAGCAGAATATCTGGGTGTGGAACGCATTGCCAGGCTGACCCATAACCTGGAAAATCTTCTGTATCAATTGCGTCAGAACAAGTTGACCGTAAGCCGGGAGATCACGGCTCTGCTTATGGCGGGCTGGGACCGCATCAGCATGCTGACTCGGGATCTGGAGCAGACCCAGACTGAACAGGCCGAAATTGATGACCTGCTCGAACGCATTTTAATTATCGACGACAGCAGTCAGGCCGACCCGGCTACAACGGCAACGGCGGCCTTAAAGAGTGAAAATGAGACCCTGCTTCAGGGTACCGACCGTCGTAATCCGAATCAGGATCCACGGCGTCAGGGCGACCAGGTTAATGAAAAAACCATCAAGCAAAGTATCCGGGTTGATGCCGGCAAGATTGATGCTTTGATGAACCAGGTTGGTGAACTTGTGGTCAGTCGAGCTGGATTCACCCAGCTGCTTAATGAAATGCGCGACTTACAGATTGACTTAAAGCAGAGGTTTAAACTCGATACTCGGGAGATACGCCACCTCAACAATATGACCGCCAGGCTGCACGAAGCCACAACCCTTTTTGATAAAGTCACCAACGAACTTCAGGAAGAGGTTATGAAGGTTAGGATGTTGCCGATATCCCAACTTTTCAACCGCTATCCCCGACTGGTTTTTGACCTGGTTCGTGATACCGGGAAAAAGGTTCAGCTCGACATTCACGGGGCCGAAACCGAACTTGATAAAATGGTCATCGAGGAAATTTCCGATCCTCTGATTCATATTATCCGTAACGCTGTCGATCACGGTATCGAGACCACAGCCGAACGCCTAAAAAAAGGCAAACCGGAAACCGGGAACATTCGCCTCAAAGCCTACCATGAAGGTAACCACGTCGTAATTGAAATTATTGATGACGGCCGCGGCCTTGATTTTAACAGTATCAAAAAGAAAGCCCTGGCCGGTAAATTCGTATCCCAAAAAGAACTGGAGCAGATGTCCCAGCATGAATTGACCGGGCTCATCATGAAACCCGGTTTTTCCACAGCTGATTCAGTCACCCATATATCCGGCCGCGGTGTCGGCATGGATGTGGTTAGAAAAAATCTTGAGAAACTCAACGGAACCATTGAAATAGACACAACCCCGGGAGTAGCGATGCGGTTCAGAATCAAGATCCCGCTTACATTGGCTATCATCCCGGCTCTGCGAGTCAAGGTCAGTTCGGAACTTTTCACCATTCCTCTATCAACGGTTGAGGAAACTTTGAGAGTTCCCATAGATAAAATCTCCACCATTGAAGGGGCCGAGGTCATGTCCTTTCGAGAAAGTACCCTGCCGCTGGTTCGGATGTCAGATCTTTTCAACCTCCAGGATGGATCCGTTGACCTGGAACAATCCTTTATCGTCGTTGTCAGTACGGGCATGAAACGTATGGGTCTGGTGGTTGATGACCTGCTCGGCCAGGAAGAGGTCGTTATTAAACCTTTAGCAGATTACATTCAAGAAAAGAGCGGTTTCTCCGGTGCGACTATTCTTGGAGACGGCAGAATCTCATTGATCCTTGATGTTTACGAATTAATTAATCTCTCAATAAAACGTAATATCAAAAAATAATCTTGTAGAGTGTTACGGCACTTATTAAAGGCTTTATGGTTGTTGGCGCAAAAAAAATCCTTCTTTTTAACTGTGACTCTGAAGCCCGGAAATCACTGCCGGACTTCCTCGACCAGGAATCGGAACCGTACCAGGTTCTAACCTCGAACACTGATGAAGAAACATTTACGGCTCTGGCGGGTAACAATATTTTTCTGGTCGCCATATTTATCGAAGAGTGCCATAGATTTCCCCATCCGTTACTGAAAAAAATTATCGCTGACTACCCCCAACTTAAGATCATCCTGATTCTACCGGCTGACAATGATCGAATCCGCAGTGCCATCCCTCCTCACCCCGGCCTGCACATCATAGAAAAACCATACAAACCGTTTTCGATCGTCCATCTGATCAGAGAACTCTCATCCCAAAAACAGAGCTTAGGTTTTACCGGAACCCTCAAGATCGTCAGGCTGGATGATCTGATTCAAATGTGCTGTCTCTCCGGAGCCACAATTACCATTCAGGTCACCAATAAAGCTCAACGCGGGGAAATTTTCATCCAGGAGGGGGAGATCATCCACGCCCAGTGCGGTAAAATCTGCGGTGAAGAAGCTTTCTACACCATCATGACCTGGCATAACGGAGGTTTTGAAACTCTAGACGGGGTTCCGGATAAAGCCGCCACCATCAATGCAAATTATCAGTATCTTCTACTTGAAGCGGCCCGACTCAGTGATGAATCCGGGAAACCTTCTGAAGCTGAAGATGATCCCGCACCTGCCTCTGATGTAATCCTTGAGGAAACTAATAAACTGCGCGTACTCATGGTCGAAGATTCAACCGTTATGGCCAAAATCATGTCGACCATGCTGCTCGTAACCGGTGACATAGAGATCGCGGGCATTGCCCATAACGGCCAGGAAGCCCTGGAAATGATGGAAATTCTTCAATTTGACGTCATCCTTCTTGATGTCAATATGCCGGTAATGAACGGCCGAGTCACTATCAAACATATTATGATCAAAAGTCCCTGTCCGATTGTAATTATGAGCAACGTCGGCAGCCGCGCTCCTGAAACCGTTCTTTCACTGCTGGATCTCGGGGCCGTGGATTTCATCAGTAAACCGGTAAGAGGAGGAGATTTTCTCCTGCAACAGCAGAAAATAGTTGAACGAATCCGCTACTCCGCCACCGCCAGGATTTACGCATTCCAGCGTTTTCGCCCACAGAAAAGCAGCAGCATCTCAACCCGGAGACAGACTGACCGCGGCTCATCGCCGGCAAAACAGCTGGTCATCATCTCATCCGGAGGCAACGGACATGCAGCCCTCTATCATCTTTTCACCGGAATACCGACCCGTAATGATGCAGCTTTCGTCAGTCTGCACTCTATTCCGGTAACTTTTTTACCCGCCATGTCGGCACATCTCAGCCATATGTGTCAGCATCCCATAGCCCCGGTGGCAAACGACACGCCGTTGCAGGGAGGTAACTTCTACCTGGATTCACAAAGACGTTCACTACTGTTACAGGAAACCGACAATTCAATCCGGATTCAGTCACTTCAGGGGCAGCATGATTTTGAATACGGCCCCGCTTATTTTGATCTTTTTCTTTTTTCAGCCACAGATGTTTTTCAGGATCGATTACTTATCATACTGCTTTCCGGAGCGGAAACCAGCAACCTTGAAGGTTTGCGTTATGTACGTGAGAAAGGCGGCTCCATAATCGTGCAAAACCGCTCAAGCTGTATGATGCCGGATTGTCTGAGCCCGGTTATTGAAGAAAATCTCAGTGATGAAGAGTTGCCCCCCGAGGCTATGGCAAGCCGAATTGTTACCTGGAGCGAAGGATATTACCAGATTTAACAACGCAAAAATGTGAATACAAGGAATGCGTAGAGATGATATTTGAGACAAAACCCGCGCAACAGAATAAGCCACCAACGAAGAACAGAATGATACGAGTTCTAATTGTCGATGATGCGGCTTTCATGCGCAAAGCCATCAGCAGCATGCTTAAAGACGACCCCCAGATTGTGGTTGTCGGTACCGCCAGTAACGGTCAGGAAGGTCTGGAGCAGATCGAAAAGCTACACCCTGATGTTATTACTCTCGATATCGACATGCCGATCATGGATGGGATCACCAGTATCCGGCACATCATGATCAAATCTCCGGTGCCGGTCGTGGTTTTAAGTTCTCTATTTAGTGATGGAGCCATCACCTTCGATGCCATGCGGCTGGGGGTAGTCGATTTCATTCCCAAGCCATCCGGTGCAGTATCAACCGACATTGATCGTTCACGCAAACACCTGGTCGACCGGATAAAACTGGCCAGCGAAGTCAATCTCGGTAATATCCGCCGGGTTCGCCTGCCACGGATTGAAAATGGCAAGAATCTTGAACCTTACACCTATCAGCCACTGGATTATATCCTGGCTCTGGGTACAACTTTAAGCGGCCCCAATACGATTATCCGTCTCCTGGCCAATCTGCCGACTACCCTGCCGACAGCCGTAGTCGTATCTCTCGAGATGTCTCCGAAAGTCTTAAGCGCCTTCATCGAACGTTTTGATACATTGGTTAACTGGGAAATTTGTGAGGCCAAAGACGGGATACCACTGAAACAGGGATGCTGCTTTATCAGTTCATCACAAAATAATGTCCGGGTGAAAACTGATCCCGACGGCACAATATCTCTGCGTAAAACTGAAAATGACAAGGAGCCCCTTAATCAACTGTTTACATCGGCCGCGGATGTTTTTCAGGAGAATACCATCGGCATTCTCCTCACCGGTATCGGTACTGACGGTGCCGACGGTTGCGCCCATATCCAGAAATTATCGGGAGTCACCATGGCCCAGAATACGCAAACCTGTGTCTACCCGAACCTGACCGACAATGCGATCAAACAGGGATGCGTCAACACTGTCCTGGATGAAACGGCCCTGCCGCAGGCGATTATCTCTGTCATGACTACCGAATAAAGGAGCTTTAATGATTGTTGTATGCGAAAAATGTGACTGCCGCCTGAAGGTTGATGAGACCCGACTGAATCCATCAATTAAAAGCTTTAGCGTTAAATGTCCCAGGTGCCGGCACACCTCAACCATTTTTCTCCCGGAAGAGGTACAGGAAGTTACTCCCGTCCGCCCCGTAGAAATAAAACCAGCCCGGGCCGGCTACACGATAGTAATCACCAACCAGAAAGGCGGAGTCGGCAAAACCTCGACCGGTCTTAACCTGGGGCTGTCTCTGGCCCTGCTGGAAAAACGAGTTTTACTGATAGATTTTGATGTTCAGGCCAACCTCACTATTTCAATGGGATATCAGCATACAACCTCTTTCCATGACATCGTACACGACCCCGGCCTAAACCTGGGTTCAGAACTTATTCAGACCTCTTATCCGGGTCTTTGGCTGTTGCCTTCAAACAAAAATATGGTTTTGCTGAGCAAAAAATATTTTGGCAAAAATGACTACGAATACATTCTCAAAAAACAGCTCTCAACGATCAGGGACCGTTTTGATTATATTATTATTGACACTCCGCCCTCGATTGAGTTCTTTACCATCAATGCTCTTACAAGCTCTGATCTGGCGATCGTTCCCACCCAGTGTGACTACCTCTCGACCCATGGGGTTGATCAGGTTTTAAATATCATCGACCTGATTCGCAGAAAAACCAATCCGGTCATCAAGGCCCGGGTTCTCGTTACCATGTACGATGAAGCTGCCACCGCCTCCCGGATGATTTTTACCAAACTTAAAAATCTGCACCCGGAAAGACTTTACCAGACCATAATCCCCCGGGATGAACGCCTCCGTGAAGCCCAGATTATGAGCATGCCAGTCATCAATTATGATCAGAAAAGCATCTCCGGCCTTGAATATATGGCCCTGGCCCGGGAAATCATCGACACCTCAGCCAAAAACCGGTAAAAATATGCGCAACCGGGAATCAAGTTTCAGATACACCCTGCAGCGCACCATGATCATATACTTTCTACTGATCGGTTTCGCCGCACTCCTGCTTGGGGTTGAATTTGTCAACGAAACCAGCAACAATCAATTCAGAGAGAAATGGCTGACTAATATTGAAACGGTTGTCGGCCAGACAATCGACTCACCTAAGATTTTCCAGCCTTTAGACCGCCTCAGACACAAAGCGATTCTGATGATCTGCATAATCATGTCGGTCGTAGTCATCGTCTTAATGATGTTCATCAAAAACATTACCGGCCCGTTGCAGCACATGATTGAAAAATCCAACGAGATCTCGACCGGAGATCTCAGCCAGACCATTAATATTGACGCCAACAATGAACTGGCAGATCTCGGCGGCGTAATCAACGAGATGTCAAGCAACCTGCAGGAAATAATCCATTTTTCACTCAACACCTGTCTCTCCGGCAAGAGGCTGATTGCCGACACCGCAACCCTGCTCGAAAATAACCCGCTACCGGCGGCAGAGCGACAGCAGGCTCAGAACAAACTGGCTGAACTTGACAGCGAACTCGCGACCCTGCAAAATGTAGTCGACTATTTCAAGTTCTATTCCATTGACAAATCTTCACATGAGTAGTTTCTGGCCCGCCTTCCCGATCGGAATCATTATCGCTATGGTCTCCTCAATCGTCGGTATCGGCGGCGGTATTCTCTGGATGCCGTTTCTGCTGCTGATCCTAAAATTGAACCCGGAAGTCTCAGTTATCACCTCACTCATGATTCAGACCTGCGGCATGAGTTCAAGCAGCCTCGCCTACATCCGCCGGCAGCAGGTCGATTTCAGACTGGCTCTGCTGATACTGGCGGTTACCGTTCCCGGCATCATCGGTGGTTCATTTTTGACCAGAAATATAAGCCCGCCCCATATCAAGCTGATTCTCGGACTGCTGGCCATGACCACTGCTTTTCTCTTTGTCTCACTCAACCAGAAATATGATAATAAAGGATTGCAGCGGGTCGAAATAAAACGGGTCAGACCCTACATGCCTCTACTTTCCCTGATGTCGATAGTCAGCGGCATGCTGAGTATCAGTATTGGAGAGTGGATTATTCCGCTTATGAATGGTAAGATGAATTTGCGGATGAGTACCGCCATCGCTACCAGCATTACGACCATCGCCGGGGTCTGCCTGCTGGGGTCGGTAATCCACCTGATGCTGGGTGGTCTCCCACACTGGCAGACGATTGCCTGGGCCGTACCTGGAGTTTTGATCGGCGGCCAGATCGGGCCCCGTCTCACGGAATATATTAACGAACGGATGCTAAAGGAGTTGTTCATATTTTTACTGACCTTGGTCGGCATTCACTTAATCTATAACGCGTTCTAAATCTGCACATTGCTATAGTCTGTGTCAGAGATAAATTATGAACGCCTAAAATGTGTCACATGAATTCAGAAAATCCAAAAATTCAGAACTGGGGGGAGCGCTACCCTATTATACTCACCGGTTTTGCCTTTGCCATGCTGCTGCTGATTTGGGACCTACTGGCCCGCTTCTCGGGCTGGAGCAATCAGGTGTTCCCGGGACCGATTCCGGTTTTTATCAGTATAGGTGAGCTTATCGGCAACGGCATGCTCCTCAAACACACTATCGCCAGCCTCTTCCGCATCACCATCGGCTTCTATCTCGCAGTATTGCTGGGCCTGCCGCTGGGCATACTGCTGGGACGCAATAAAATCTGCAACGCTATGTTTAACCCGATTATCCAGTTTTTGAAACCGATCTCACCCATCGCCTGGATTCCTCTGGCCATGCTCTGGTTCGGTATCGGTGATATGCCGGCGATCTTCCTGATTTTTCTCTCCAGTTTCTTTCCTCTGGTGGTCTCGACCACGATTACCGTAAGCTCTATCAATCCGGTCTATTTTCAAGTGGCTGCTAACTTTAATTTCACTCGCATGGAAGCCATCACCAAAATTATAATTCCGGCCATAACCCCATCCACCATCACCGCTCTCCGCCTCTCGCTGGCAATTGCCTGGCTGGTGGTAGTTGCTGCGGAAATGATTGCAGTCCGCTCCGGTTTAGGCTATCTGATTCTCGATTCCCGCAATGCTCTGCGAATGGATTATGTCATGGCCGGCATGATTGTTATCGGTGTTATCGGGCTGCTGCTCGATTTTATCATGCGCCGTATGGGCCAACTTGAGTCCACCAGCTGGCAACATTCAGAGATCAGGTAACCGGTATGGGACATATTATTGTCAACTCGATCAGTAAGGAGTACCGGAACCGGCGCCGACAAAGCCGTAAGAATGGATGCATAGAGAGCCATTTCCAGGATCCGATTCCGGTTCTCGATAATATCGACCTGGAATTTGACGAGGGTGAGATGGTCTGTATTCTCGGGCCATCAGGTTGCGGCAAATCGACCATGCTGCGAATTATTGCCGGCTTCGAACCGGCCACCACCGGCAATGTAATTATTGACGGCAAACAGATTGAGAAACCCAGCTCCAACCACATTTTCGTTTTCCAGAATAACGGCCTGCTGCCGTGGATGACCGTATGGGAAAATATTGAATTAAGTTTAAGGCACCTGTCGGAGACTCGGGACCGGGCGAAAAAAGTTGCCGAACACATTGAAATTGTCGAACTCGAAGGATTCGAACATCACTATCCCCATCAGCTCTCCGGCGGTATGCGCCGACGTACGGAACTGGCCCGGGCGCTGGCCGTCAACCCGAACGTCATGATCATGGATGAACCTTTCAGCGGTCTCGATTTCATGACCCACATGAAGATGCGGGAAGAAGTCGTCAACATGCACAAGTTTACCGGGAAAACCACACTTATCGTCACCCACGACATCGACGACGCACTGATTATGGGTGACCGAATAGTGGTAATGGATGGCCGGCCGGCACGAATCAAACTGAATCACCGCCTCGATTTTCCCCGACCGCGTGATTTTCAGAAAATCCCGGAATTAAACAAACTACGCCAGCAGATATTCCTGATGGAGGGTGTATCCTATGCTGTCTAGAATAATATGATAAAAAAAATCAAAGCTTCCCCGGCCCGGCGCTACGGCCTCTTCGCACTCGGCTGGCTGATCATCATCTCCCTGCTGCAATACCACTTCAACTATCACCAGGAAGATAGAGTTGTGATCCGCATGGGCTATATGCCGGTCATCACGAATCTGGCCGCGCCGCTACTCGATCAGGCCAGCCGGACGACCGGAGATTATCGCTTCACAGCAGTAAAGTTTACCGCTTTTGCGGAGATGGCTGAAGCTCTTCGAAACGATCATATCGACGCGGCTTTCATCATTGCACCTTTGGCAATTACTCTCAGGCAACAAGGGGAAAATGTCAAAATAGTCTACATCGGCAACCGCTGCGAAAGCACTCTGGTTGTCCGCAAAGATCTGAACATTAAAAATATTGATGATCTGGCAGGCCGAAATCTGGCAGTTCCCATGCGTTATTCGGGACACTATCTGGAAGCTTTACGTCTGATTGAAAAACACTCGATAATACCGACAATCAATATCGTCGAAATGAACCCGCCGGATATGGCCTCGGCCCTGGTCTCAGGCGCGCTTGATGCTTATTTTGTAGGTGAACCTTTTGCGGCTCAGACTATCCTCTCCGGAGATGCCGAAGTGCTCTATTACGGCGAAGACCTGGATCCGGATTTTATCTGTAACCTGATGCTGGTTAAACAGGATTTAATCAATCGCAGCCCCCGAGCCGTTCAACATCTGGTTTCGGCATCGGCCCGGTCGGGAATCTGGGCCGGCAGCCATCCAGCCCAGGCGGCCCGGATCGCCTCCAGCTACTGGAACCAACCGCAAAAGCTTGTCTATACCGCTATGACCACTCCCGCCGGAAGAATTGAATACCACAAATTCGTACCCGATCCGGCTGAAATAAAAAAACTCGCCACTACGATGTTTAAGTCCAAGTTGACAGTTAACAGCGACATAGAAGACTTGGTCAACAACCATTTTGCCAGATCCGTAAACTTAAACAACATTACCGACCTCAACAGCATTCTCGAGAATTAGTCGACTAAGCAAAGGAAGGATGATGCTGAAAAAATTTCTGCCGGTCTCTCTTATCCTGTTTTTCTGGTTAACCGGTT
>JAOZQE010000046.1 GCA_029932385.1 bacterium
AAAAATCAGCCCGGCTTACCCCCCGGCGGGCCCGGGCCTCGCGGATCCTGGCGCGGGCCGCCCGCAAATCCAGATTACCGTCGACAGCTCGTTCAGTTAAGCTGGTAAGTTCCGGGTCATCGAGAACTTTCCACCAGCAAGCCATAGTTTCGGGTTCAGGGAGCTCGGCATTGAGGCCGCCTTTCAGTTCGGTTGACCATTTTTCCGGAGTTTCAGGCTCTACCGGGACATAGTCCGGCCCAACTGCGGCACAACCGCATAAAGCAAGGGCCACGATGATTGCCAGTCCAATCATTATGGGGGAATGTTGTGGGTGTTTACAAGTTTGTTGACTGAAATTTTTTGCACTCATGGTTATCTCTTTTGGAGGTTACTTCGTCGTGTGCGCCAGGCATGACCTTTTTCGCGGCCGGACTGAAATATGTAATAGAGTGCCGGAACCAGAAAGATGCCGATCAGGGTCGCAGACAGCATTCCGTAAAAAACTGTGGTGCCAATTGCCCGGCGGCTGCCGGCGCCGGCACCGCTGGCGATTACCATAGGTGCGATCCCCAGAATAAATGTAAAAGCGGTCATCAATACCGGCCGGAAGCGGACTTTGGCTCCGGCGATAGCGGCATCAGCCACGGAGGCCCCCTGTTCACGCATTGTTTTGGAGAACTCAACTATGAGAATCGCACTTTTACTGGCGAGGCCGACCAATAACACCAGGCCGATTTGAGCATAGATACTCAAACTGAGTCCGGTCAGCCATAAACCGGCCAGCCCGCCGAGACTGGCAACCGGCACCGAAACCACGATCGCCAGCGGGATGTTCCAACTTTCATATTGAGCCACAAGAAAGAGATATGCGAAAAGCAGGGCCAAAGTGAATATTATAGGGATTTGGCCGCTGCTTTTTTGTTCCTGAAAAGACATTCCCGACCACTCAAAAGTAAAACCTTGAGGCAGGGTTTCGGCGGCCACTCGGGCCATTGTTGCCATCGCTTCGCCGGAGCTGAATCCTGAAGCCGCACCACCATTAATTTTAATGCTGCTGTACTGATTATAACGTTTAACATTCTGCGGGCCGAGGGTTGTGGTAACCGTGACCAAACTTTGCATAGGTACCATTTTACCGGTTTGGCTGCGGACGTAGAGTCGGTTGATATCCTTAATTGAGTCGCGGTGTTGGATGTCGGCCTGGACCGTAACTTGAAAGACGCGTCCAAGCATGTTGAAATCATTGGCATATTTAGATCCGAGCTGGGCCTGCAGGGTGGCAAAGATACTACTGATTGGTACGTTGAGAGTCTCAGCCCGGGTGCGGTTGACGGCGATCGAAATTTGCGGAGTGTTGGCTGTATAGGTACTGAAAACTCTCTGCAGGGAAGGTTCCTGATTTGCGGCGATTACCAGCGCCTTGGCAGCGGCTGCCAACTCTTGCGGGTTTTGATCTTCTAAGCCCTGCATCTGAAAATTAAAACCGCCGGTCCGGCCCAGGCCGCGAATCGGCGGGGGCGAGAAGGCGAACATGTTGGCCGTTGAAATGGCCGAGAGTTTGCCTTGTACTTTTCTCAGAATAGCGCCGAGTTGTAAATCTTTTGTGGTACGTTGACTCCAGGGATCAAGAATGACGACTCCCAAACCGACATTTTCGGCAGCCCCGCTGAGCAGGCTGTAGCCGCTGACCAGGAGAATGTCATGAATTCCTGCAATGCTTTGGAGCTCTTTGGTGACCTCATCCAAAACCTTGCCGGTGCGGGATAGGGATGAGGCTTCGGGAAGCTGAATATTAAGATAAAAAGAGCCGATATCCTCTTTTGGTAAAAAACTGACTGGCCGGTCGGTGAAGAGGTAGTAAGAGGCTCCAAAAATACCCATAAAAATCATCAAAACCACGACCTTGCGCCGGAGCAGCCAGGAGGTGCCGGCGACATAGCGGTCGCGGGAGAAATCGAGCGTCCTATTGAACCAGGCTAAAGGGCCTCGATTTATGACTTTAGGTGACTTTAACAGGACCGCGCAGAGGGCCGGGCTTAAAGTCAGGGCATTAATGGTTGAGATAATGACGGCGGTACAGATAGTTACGGCAAATTGTTTATAGAGTTCGCCGGTAATGCCGGGCAGAAAACCAACCGGAACAAATACGGCGAGTAAAACCAGGGTTGTCGAGATGATTGGGGTGGTGACCTGCTGCATCGCTTTAATGGTTGCGGCTTTGGGGGCAAGGTTCTCTTCATGCATAAGCCGGTAAACATTTTCGACGACAACAATAGCATCGTCAACCACCACCCCGATTGACATGATCAAGGCAAACAGCGAGATAGTGTTGGCGTTATAACCTAAAGCCAGGAGGACGGCAAAGGTGCCGACCAACGAAACCGGGATAGTGACGGTAGGAACCAGCGTGGCGCGCCAATCCTGAAGAAAAATATAATTTACAAAAAGAACCAGAAGAAAGGTCATGAACAGGGTATGCAGCATTTCTCGAATCGTGGCCGAGACATATCTGGTGGTGTCGTATAACATTACGTATTGAATATCGCTGGGCTGCCTTAAAGACAGGTTTTCGAGGGTATCCCGAACCTCATCCATGGTTTCCAGAGAGTTGGCATTGGCGGCGCGGTAGATCGCCAAGGTTACGGCCGGAGCCCCATTCATGGTTGATTCGGCCCGATAAGTTTTAGCTCCGAGTTCGACTCTGGCGATATCGCGAATACGTACCAGACCGCCGGCATCATTGGCATAGACGATGATATTTTCAAACTCTTGCCGGCTTTTCAGACGTCCCTGGGCTCGCAGCGTATATTGAAATTGCTGGTTGTTGTCGGTCGGCATGGTGCCGATAGTGCCCACGGCCGCCTGGATATTTTGTTGCCGTATACTTTTAATGACATCATCTGCGGTCAGGCCTAAGGCGGTCAAACGATTCGGGTCGAGCCAGATACGCATGCTGTATTCCATCTCGCCGAAGATATAAACATCGCTGATGCCTTTGAGCCGAACCAGAGCATCTTTGATTACCTGGTTGACATAGTTACTTAAAAAAAGTTTATCCCGGGTACCATTGGGCGATATGAAACTGATCGCCGCCATCATGTCCGGTGAGCGTTTCCGGATAGTTACCCCTTGTTCAATGACCTCTTTGGGTAATTTTGCGATTGCCATCTGCACCCGGTTTTGGGTATTTACCTGGTCAATGTCGGGGTCGGTTCCGACCGCAAAAGTTACAGTCAGGTCGTAACTGCCGTTGTTGGAGCAGGTTGATGACATATAGAGCATGTTGTCGGCACCGTTAACCGCATTTTCGATCGGCGCGGCCACACTGTCGGCCAGAACTTCGGCGTTGGCTCCGGGATAGAACGTGCTCACCCGAACATTCGGCGGGGTGATTCTCGGATATTGGGCCACCGGAATATTGAGCATGGCGATGAGTCCGGCCAGGGTAATGATGACTGAAATTACCACCGCCAGGCGTGGTCGTTCAATGAAAATTCGGGAAAACATAGATTATCTCTTAAGGGATTTGTCCTGCGTGGTTTTCACGGTTTGTCCGGGTTTGACTTTTTGTAAACCCTGAATAATAACCAGATCTCCGGCTTTGAGGCCGGAGGTGACAGCCCAGCGATTGCCACTGACCAGTAACCCGGTTGTTACCCGCTGTTTAATTACCTGGTTTTGCTGATCAACCATCAGCACATAATGTCCCTCACGATCTTGTAAAACTGCGGCCTGCGGGATTACCGGTAGTTTTTCGCCCTGACTTTGACTGATCATAATGGTCACATACTGGCCCGGCAGCAGGAGGCCGTCGGGATTGTCGAATATAGCCCGGACGGCAATCGTTCCGGTATCCTTGTCGACGACGTTATCGACAAAATCGACCCGCCCGACCGTATCTAGAATGCTGCCGTCGAGTAATTTAAGGCGCGGTACCAAAGAGGGGATTTTCTTTGTCAGAGAGGAGTCCTTCTGCACGGCCTGGATGGCCGCCAGATCATTTTCGCTGATCGAATAGAGCACCCGGATCGGATTGAGCTGAACAATCCGGGCCAGAGGGCCGAAATTGGGCTCGCAAATGTTGCCCTTGGTCAGCGCCGTGCGGCCGATCCGGCCGCTGATTGGTGCCTTTATTCTAGTGTATTCCAAATCAAGTTCAGAGAGGGTAAGGGCTGCTTGAGCTTCCAGCAGCCGGGCTTTGGCCAGCAGCTCTTCGGCCACCGCCGTATCCAGATCCGAGGCGGAGATTCCTCCGGAGCGGACATTGCGAACCCTTTCCAAGTATTGGCTGGCCTTGGTCAATGTCGCCTGGGCCTGGGCCACACCGGCCCGATCGGCCGCGACCCGGGCCTCGTAGGGCGCCTGTTCAATAACGTAAAGCAGATTGCCGACTTTAACGTCGCTGCCTTCCTTAAAATTAACCTGCTCCAAAAACCCTTTAACCCGGGCCTGCAGGATCACACTTTGGATGGCCTCGACATGACCCACGTATTCAATCGGTGGATTGATCTCCTGTTCAATGATCGGGGTCACCTTAACCAGTGGTGGCGGCCCTTTTTTCGCGCCCGGAGAGGCGGCGTTGACAATCGGGGCAGAGGCTGACAGCACAATGAAAATCAGGAGCATCAATAAGCCGGCACAACGAACAGCCGAGGTTACGCCCCACCTATACTGGTATGGCAAGCGCTGAGGTCTTAATAGGTTGGAGCATAAGTTAGTATGGGGCTGCATTTTTCCTCTATTCTCGTGGCCAGTTCTCTTGCCGCTGCATGATAATGAAATAATTTGACAAGCTGAGATAATTATTTTTAATCTTAATTTGAGAAAAAAATAATAAGGTCATTTACTGGTTCTGTCAAGGAGAATGTGTGTATTGTGTTTTTTAAGTTAGTTGTGGCCATTTACTTCCGCTTCTTCTTGACGAAATTTTGATTTTCCAAGTCTGTTTCCTCTAATTACTTAATTCGTGAATCCTTCGCTCAGACTGAAATAATTTTTTGGCTGTATTTCATCAAAAAAAGCTACGTTTTTTTTCAAGACATTCCTGTAAACGACCAAACTTTTTCGATGTAAAATTCTGTTCGAACAATGCTCATAAATCATCGAATAAATAGGTGATTCGGCAAAAATATAATGGAGCTTTTAGCGCTATTTAGGGGGGTGATATAGGTTGCTGTTTAGGACGTTAAATATATGAGTATAAATATCTATTATAAAATTCAATAATATAAATATATGAAAGTTATAATAATTAAAATAATGAATAGTTACAAGTAGTTATCATAAAATTAATTTATTGTTACCAGATCTTGATAGTGGGTTATTTTTATGAGTATATTTTAATATAACTAAGCTTGACTTTGCTGAAAAATATGTTATTTATTATCGAAATATATTTGTGAAAACCACACTCGTCGAAAGGCGGGGTCGGAAATCCACGGGTCTTGTTTCTAAATCTTAAAAGACAGCCGGGTTGCCTCTTTACAAGCGCATCCGAGCTGTCTTTTTTTGTGGATAACAATTTGTAGTAATGTGTCATTGATTTAAGGTTAGATCCGAAGTCTTTTCTGGCTGAAATTAATGGTTCAGTTAACTTATATTGACGGGGTTACCGGTTATGATTCAAGATGAAGCTTTCGCTGTAGCAAAACAATGGCTTTTTGGTTATGATTCGAGTTTGAATCTCATTGAGCCGCCCCTTGAAAACCACCTTTTTGACGGAATTGATCCGAATGATTATTTTATTTTTTCCTACGGATCAAAAAGTGATCCTCCGGCGCTCGCAGGTTTCTCACTGGTCGGGATAAACAAAGATAATGGCAGAATCAGGTACTTGGGCAAGCATTGTAGGCAGTAGTTTCCATTTGGAAAATATGGTTTTTTGTTGACTTTAACATCTCTTTATTGTATCGATTAGAAATATCCGATACATTGAAAATCGATAAATTAATAATCAGGAGGTGTTATCATGTCAGTGAGTTATCCCCCATTTGGCAATAAAGTAATCGGTGTGATCGTTGAAGTCAGCGGCGAGTGCTCTATTGGAATGAAGGTTGGTGATGAGTTTGAGCTCGGTATCCATCAGTGTGGTGATTTCTGTGGTTATTTCTATCACAACATCTTTCAGTGGGTAAATCTCCTGCAATTCGATGGTACTTTCCCGCTTTTCCCCGATAAAGATGTGATGGTCTGGGAGTGTCCCAATACTAAAAACCGAGTTAAGGTTCAGTTGCGCCGGGAAAAACGCTGATTCCGGTAACTTAAGATTTTAAAAACAAAAAGGCCGCCCATTCACGGGCGGCCTTTTTTTATTGGTGCCCCCAGCGCGACTCGAACACGCGGCACCCGGATTAGGAATCCGGTGCTCTATCCACCTGAGCTATGGGGGCTCAAGTTGCAGTGGGTTTTTAATTGATTTATAGATTTATGTCAAGTTGGGGTTGCGTTTTTTCTTTGCTTTGTTTGGTTGCTTTTGTTAGAAACAAGTGCTGAATAGTTGCGCTTGTTTTGCCGCTGCCGATTGCCGGTTTAAGACTAAGGTTAAGAAAGTTTTCAGGAATTTTATTGATTATGAAAAAATATATTGAAGTTGATGTGGCCCGGGCTATGATTCTTGGTGATTCCGATAAGGTTTTGCCGCCGGAAAAGATTGATCTGCTGGCGTCACTGGGCCGGATTCTCTGTCAGGATGTGGTCGCCGATCGGGATCTGCCGCCGGCTGATAACTCGGCCATGGACGGCTATGGTTTGCGGGCCGCAGATAGTGTTGCGGCCGGAACCCGGCCCCTGCGGCTTCCGGTAGTTGCTGATATTCCCGCCGGCAAACCCTGGCCGGGACAAATTGCCGCCGGGGAGGCGGTGCGGATTATGACTGGTGCCCCGATTCCGGATGGGGTTGACGCGGTGGTTAAGCGGGAGCTGGTTGAGGAATTTGCTGACGCGATTATACTTAAAAAAGAGGTGGCTGTCGGCAACGATATCCGCCGGGCCGGAGAAGATATAAAGGCGGGTGAAATCGTACTTGTCAATGGCACTCTGATTACTCCGGCCGTGGTCGGGATGCTGGCTGCGGTCGGCGTACCCTATATCTCGGTGGTGCGTAAACCCCGGGTCGCGGTCCTAGCAACCGGCGATGAGATTGTTGATTTCGGCCAGGTGCCGGGGCCGGGCAAGATCCGCAACTCTAACAGCTTTTCGATGGCGGCTTTGGTTCTCCAGGCCGGCGGCCTGCCGCAGGTATTTCCGATTACCAGGGATGAACCGTCATTTATTCGCCAGGCGTTGCTGGATGCGGTTTCCGGCAGCGATCTGGTGTTGACTTCAGGCGGCGTTTCGATGGGGGATTACGATTTTATTCAGGATGTGATTCGTGATCTGCCCGAGGCTGAAATTCTTTTCTGGCAGGTGAAGATGAAGCCGGGTAAACCTCTTTTATACAGCCAAGTCGCGGCCACGCCAATAATCGGTTTGCCCGGTAATCCGGTTTCGACAATGGTCTCTTTTGAACAGTTTGTCCGGCCGCTGATGAAAAAAATGGCTGGCTTTCCTGAGGCTGAACTGCTGCCGCCCCGGGAGATGGCAACGGTTCTGGAAGATCTTTCGTCTCCCGGTGATCGGCGGCACTATGCCCGGGGAATAGCCCGACGAGATAGTAATGGTGGACTTACGGTCCAATCGACCGGACTTCAGGGCTCCGGGATGCTTAATTCAATGGTCAAAGGAAACTGTCTTATAATTCAGGAACCGGCCGCTGCCGGCGCCCGGAGTGGGGATAAGGTTGAGATCGAGTGGCTCGGTTATTGAGTGATCTGCCGGCGGTTTTACTGCTCTCAGGTCCGACCGCGGTAGGTAAGAGTGCCATCGGTCTGGAAATTGCTCGCCAGTGTCAGGCTGAGATTATCAACGGTGATTCGCTTCAGGTTTACCGTTATCTGGATATCGGTACGGCCAAACCCGATCTCCAGGAGCGCCAGCTGCTGCCGCATCATCTTTTTGATATTCTCGAGCCGGATCAACCCTTTAATGCCACCGATTTTCAACTTGAAGCAGATGGGGTAATCGCTGATATCCACGCCCGCGGTGCCTTGCCGCTGGTGGTCGGCGGCACCGGCCTCTACTTGAAAGCCCTCCTGTTCGGACTTTGTCAGATTCCGGAGATCGATCCGGATCTGCGGAGCGATCTTGAGAGACGTCTGCAGAGTGAAGGCAGTGAGGCTCTGCATGCGGAACTTGCCCGTCATGATGCATCTCTGGCGGCCCGGCTCGCGCCCCGGGATAAAACCCGGATTCTGCGGGCTTTAGAGACCGTACTCGCTACCGGAAAAAGTATAACCTACTTTCAGGAACAACACCGCTTTGCGGCACCGCGTTATAATTTTCTCCATGTTTTTCTTGACCTCGAACGGGAACAGCTCTATCAACGTATCAATAAGCGGGTCGAGATGATGATGGCGGCGGGATTGCAGCGTGAGGTTGAAAGCCTGCTTGAAAAAGGTTTCAGCCCGACGCTTAAACCTCTGCAGAGTATCGGTTATCGGCAGATGATCGAGCATCTGACTAACCGTCTCAGTCTTGATCAGGCGGTCGCCGATATCAAACAGGCGACCCGCCGCTATGCTAAACGTCAGCTGACCTGGTTTCGTAATGATAAAGATGCTTTAAGAATTGAGGTTTCCGCCTGGCGGGAAATCCTCTCTCTAAGTTTTTTCGAAAAATATAGGGATTAAGGAATATTACCTGACAATGTATAAAAAAATTACCACCATGTTTAATGAGTCGATCGCCCAGTTTCGCTCAACTGAACATATTTTTATGGTGATTGTCGCTGTAATTATCGGTCTGCTTGGTGGTTTCGGGGCAGTCGGGATTCAGTTTCTGATAAAATTCTTCAGCAAGATCTTTTGGGGTACCGGTGAACTTGAGCTGGAATTTCTGTTAGACGTACCGATCTACATGAAAATCCTGGTGCCGACCGTCGGCGGCCTGCTGGTCGGTCTGATTGTCTACTTTTTCGCGCCTGAGGCCAAGGGCCACGGGGTTCCTGAAGTCATGGAGGCGATGGCGTTAAAAGACGGCCGCATCCGGCCGCGCGTGGCTGTGGCAAAATTGATTGCCTCATCTTTATGTATCGCCTCCGGCGGTTCGGTCGGCCGCGAGGGTCCGGTAATTCAGATTGGTTCATCAATCGGTTCAACCGTCGGCCAGTTTCTAAAAGTCAACGCCCAGCGGACAAAGGTATTTGTCGCTTGCGGAGCCGCGGCCGGAATTGCGGCGGCTTTCAACGCGCCCATGGCCGGGGCGCTTTTCAGTGTCGAGATTATTCTCGGCGATTTCGGTGTAGCTCAGTTTAGCCCGATTGTTATCTCCTCAGTTATGGCGACCGTGGTTTCCCGCCATTTTCTCGGCAATTTCCCGGCTTTCGAAGTTCCGGCCTACCATCTCGTGAGTCCGGTCGAGCTGATTCCCTATGTTATTCTGGGACTTGTATCCGGTCTGGTGGCGCTGCTTTTTATTAATGTACTATGTTTCTTCGAGGATTTTTTTGACGACCGGCTGAAAATGAACGGTGTTCTGAAAACCGTGCTCGGCGGTTTCCTGCTCGGTTGTCTGGGTCTGATCGCCCCCGGTGTTTACGGGGTCGGCTACAACAGCATGAACATGGCCCTGCTCGGGCATATCTCCTGGATTATGATGCTGGGATTAGTCTTTGCCAAGATCCTGGCTACCAGTTTGAGTCTCGGCTCCGGCGGCTCGGGCGGGATTTTCGCGCCCTCGCTTTTTATCGGTACGATGACCGGCGGGGCTTTCGGCGCGCTCGTACACATGGTGATGCCGACTCTGTCAGCCACTTCCGGGGCTTACTCAATGGTCGGCATGGGGGCGGTGGTTGCCGGGGCAACTCATGCGCCGATTACCGCTATCCTGATCATCTTCGAGATGACTAATGACTACAAAATTATCCTGCCGTTGATGATCTCAACTATTATCGCGACCCTCTTAACCACCAAGTTGAAAAAGGAGTCAATCTATACTATCAAACTGGTGAGCCGCGGGATCGATCTCTTTCGCGGTCGGGAGCTTAATGTTCTGCGATCTCTGAAAGTGGCGGATTTCTGTAATCATAATCCCGAAACAATTGTTCCGTCTCTTAATTTCCGCCAGCTTCTGGAGTTGGTGGTAAACCATCCTCATGCCATCTATTATATGGTCAATGATCAGAATAAATATCTGGGACTGGTCTCTCTGCAGGAGGTCAGACAGGCAATCCTGGAACAGGATGATCTCTCTGACTTGCTGATTGCCGCCGATCTGGCGACCTCTACGGTGCCGACCGTAAACATGAGCTCCGATCTTGATCAGGTGATGAAACTTTTCGGTCACACCGATCACCGGGAGCTACCGGTGCTGGATGAGGAGAGCGGGGTGCTTGTCGGTGCTATCCGCCAGCGGCAATTGACCGAGGCCTACAATCGTGAAGTCGTTAAACGCAGTCTCGGGGCCGAGATTACTTCATCGGTTCAGGTGCTTGATAAGGTTGAGGAGATCGATCTTCTGGACGGCTACGTTATGGCTGAGGTTCAGGCCCCGGTAAGTTTTGTCGGGCAAACCCTGAAAACTCTGGATGTGCGTTCACGTCTGGGCCTGCAGGTGATGATGTTCAAACGGCGCACCCCGGGGAAAGATGGCGAACCGCTCAAATTCAACCAGCTGGTTCCCGGTCCCGATGAGGTGGTTCAAGAGGGTGACCGTCTGGTTGTTTTAGGTCGCAGTACCGATGTCGATATTTTTCGCAATATGTAAGGAAACAGGGATTTTATGAGTGATGAAATTGCAGTAAAAATCAGTCGCCTCCGGCCGGAGGCCCGGCTGCCGTGCTACATGACCGCCGCTGCAGCCGGCATGGATCTTTATGTCACGCTGGATGAGGAAGTTATATTAGCCGCTGGAAAACAGGTTATGGTGCCGACCGGAATTGCGATTGCCCTGCCACCGGGTTTTGAGGCCCAGGTGCGGCCCCGCAGTGGTCTGGCGGCAAAATACGGGGTCACTTTAGTTAATACGCCGGGCACTATTGATGCCGATTATCGAGGCGAAATTTCGGTCATTCTGATTAACCACGGTTCTGAGGATTTTGTTATTAAAGACGGCGAGCGCATCGCCCAGATGATTGTCGCTCCGGTCTCCCGCTGTCAATGGAATCTGGTTGATAAACTTGATGAAACCGATCGCGGCAGCGGCGGCTTCGGGCATACGGGAGTGTCGTAACCTGCAACCTGATTTTCTGGAAAATTTTTGCATGTTTAAAAAACGTCCCACCAGAGCCGAGATTGACCTGGCGGCTTTAGCACATAACTATCGGGCTCTTAAGGCCGCGGCGGGCGCAGAGATTGCGGTTATGCCGGTAATCAAAGCCGACGCCTATGGTCATGGAGCCGGGCCGGTGGCCCATAAACTTTCCGCAATCGGGGTGCCCGGTTTTGCGGTCGCCACAGTGACTGAAGCCCGGGCTTTGCAAGCGGGTGGAATCAGTGAAAACATCCTGATCTTAGGCAGTCTTTATAAAGATGATCTGGAAATTGTCGCCGCCGGTGGTATTATTCCGGTTCTCTGGGATGCAGAGAGTGCCCGCCGGCTTTCCGATTTTGTCACCGGTCGGGGAGAGACGGTTACGGTTCATATTAAAATAGATACCGGCATGAGCCGGGCCGGGGTGCCGGCTGCCGCGGCCCGAGAATTTATCACCACTGTCGCCGGGCTTCCCGGCCTACAGATTGGCGGTCTGCTCTCCCATCTGGCAATCGCTGACAGCTGCCGGAAGTGGGCCCGGCGCTATACCGGAAAACAGTTTCAGACATTCACCGGAATAACTGATGCGATTTCCGGTAAAACCGACCATGATAAAGTTCCGGAGCTGCATCTTGCCAACAGCGCCGGGATTATCCGTTATGATTTTCCCGGCTGCACTATGGCCCGGGCCGGAATCGCGCTCTATGGCGCTTATCCTGATGTTGATCTCTATCCGAAAATTGACTTGCAGCCGGTGATGAGTGTTAAAACCGGTATCGTCTTGCTGAAAACTTTGCCGCCGGGTCAGAGCGTCAGTTACGGTTGCACCTATACCGCCCATGAAAAGATTAAGGTGGCGCTGCTGCCGATCGGTTATGCCGATGGTTTGAACCGGGCTCTTTCCGGCCGGGGAGAATTTCTGGTTCGGGGTCAGAGAGCGTCGGTAATCGGCCGTGTCTGTATGGATTGGACGATGATTGATGTTACCGATATTGATGCCGTCGCGGTCGGTGATGAGGTTGTAATTATCGGGCGGCAGGGGGATGCAGTAATTACCGCCGATGATATGTCTGCAACTCTGGGGACCATTTCCTATGAAATCTTCTGCTCCTGGAGTGCGCGGGTCCGGCGCGAGTATTTGCACACTCATGACAGTAATCCTGGTAAAAATTAAATTGGTAAGAATTTAAGATGGAACTGCAAAAATCTGGTCGTTTTGGTTCGGTCGTTATCACACTATTATTGATATTCTTTGCGGGTATAGCGGGAAAAGTTATGGCATCTGGGTCAGATACGGTTACAGCAGTGGCAAAACTTCTGCCGACGATGCAGATCGGCTCTTTCACCGGAACCAAGAATATCGAGATTGTTTATGGCGTCCGGGAGCTTGAGTCCGAGAGAGGCGCGGTGATAATTGTCAATGGCCGCAATGAGACCTTTGTTAAATACCGCGATGTGATCGCCGAACTCAGTGGTTTGGGTTTTTCCGTCTACACTCTGGATCATCGGGGCCAGGGTTTCTCCGGCCGCCAGCTCTCCGATCCACAGAAAGGACATGTTGACACCTATGATGATTATATCGCTGATTTTGATTATTTCATTAAAAATATAGTCAATAGTAAGCCGCATAAGGTCAAACTTGTTCTTGCCCATTCGATGGGCGGGACGATTGCTCTTTTGTACGAACTGCGCTATCCCGGCAGTTTTTTGGGGATCGCCATGAGTGCGCCGATGCTCGGTTTTTCCACCGCGCCCTGGCCCTTTTTCCTGGTGCCGCCGTTACTCTCTATGTATGAGGTGTTAGGTCTGGAGCGAAGTTATGTGGTCGGCGGCGGAAAATTTAAGCTTGAGCCCTACAGCCCGGATAATAATTTAACCTCGGATGAAGCCCATTATACCCGGAACTACCAGATGATGCTTGATTATCCGCAGCTTCAGCTTGGGGCCCCGACCTGTGCCTGGGTGAAAGAATCGCTGACAGCAATCAAGGAGATCAAAGATGGGGCTGAGAAATTTAAGCTCCCGCTACTGGTACTCCAGGCCGGAGATGATCGGGTCGTTAATAATTGTGCTGAGGAGCGTTTCTGCCGGAAGGTCGGTGAAAACTGCCGGCTTGTGGTGGTTCCTGAGTCACAACACGAAATTTTGATGGAGAAACCTGTGATCAGAGAAAATGCCGAAAAAATAATCGCTGATTTTCTGCTCCGCTTATCTTCGCATAAGGGTGTCTTAAAAAATTAGAATTTTTGTTCAAGTGCAAGACGGACGAAGATTTTAACCCGTACCGCAAGGGCACTCCCTTTGGTCGCAAAATACATTGAGTATTTTGAGGATTAAAATTTGAGTCCAACGCAGCAATTGGGCAAAAAGGCAATTTTTCAAGGTACCCATAAATAGAATAGGAGTTTTTTATGCCTGATATCTTGGAGTTGAAACAGCGTGTAGACCGGCAACTCGATGATAATCTCAAGCGGCGGCAACTGCGTGAGAATGAAAACCTCACATGGCTCAAAGCCAACATGAGTCCCTATTTTTTCCTGACTATGGTTGAGCATCAGGATACAGTTGATCTTCTGGTTTCAGGTCTGGATACACTGGGAGAGAACCGCCATCTGCTTCTGGCCGACCGGGAACAGATGTTGATCATGGCCGGTTTGAGTCAGGCGGGCTCGATCTATAAAACATTGACCAATCTGAAGGCAAAACCGACCTATGCTGAAATTACGCATTCATACGATAGCCTGCCCGGCAGTGAAGCCGTTCTTGAAATTCAACGCTATGAATTTAAGACGGTTTCCAGCCATCAGGTGCGTTCCGCCAAAAATGTACGCCTGCCGGCCGGGCTGAAGAGAGTGGTCGAAAAAGTTCTGCGTGAGCTCTATCCAGAATTCAATTTTTCAAAACTGGTTGCCGGTCTCAAACTTCTAGCCATTAATAATCTTGATTATCTTAAGATTTCGCCGCCGGAACGGATTGCCCGGCTCCTCTGGCTTTATCAGCAGGGCTGTAAATATGACGGCCTCTATTTTGCGGTAGAGGAGGGAGTTGATGTCTGTGGCCATCCGGAAACCCGGATTCTTTTTTCGGTCGGCAATCCTCCCGGCAGTGGCTTTCTGGAACAGGTTCTTGAAGTCTTTCACCGGCTTGATGGACATGTGAGCCGGGCCTACTGTCTTGAGATCGCCACCGGTGTCAATCCCCATTTTTTAGGTACTTTCTATCTTGAAGAATGTAGCAATTTAAGTTCTGATTTTTTTGAGCGACTTAAATGTGAGCTCTATAATACCCAGATTCTGGCTAATAACGGTGAACTCTATCGGCACTATGTTCTCGGCAATATTCTGACAGGTGAAGACCTGCTTCTGGTCAAGGCCATGGTCAGTTTCTGTTACACCAACCTGGCCCATAACCAGCCTGATACCTTTGATGCGGATGAGGTTCAGCGCGCGTTTCTGAACAGTCCGGAGATAGCTTTGGCGCTGGTGCGTTTTTTTCGGGCCAAGTTCACGCCTGATTTGAAAGAGCGTGAAGCTGAAAGTCGGCGTCTGGAACTTGAAGCCGAGCAGTTGATTGCCGGCTACAATACCGGTCATCGTCATTTTGACGAATTGCGGCGCACGGTTTTCGCTACGGCGCTGTTATTGATTCACCACACCCTGAAAAATAATTTTTTTGTTCCCGAAAAACATGCTCTGGCTTTTCGTCTCGATCCCGCTTACCTGGATCAGCTTGATTCCCGCTTTACGGAAGATTTTCCGGCCGGGGTTAAACCTTTTCGTATCACTTTTTTTTATGGCCGTTACGGTTACGGTTATCACGTTGGTTTTTCCGATATCGCCCGCGGCGGCTGGCGCACGATCTCATGTACGAGCAGTGATGATTTTCTCGCCGCCTCCAACAGCCTGCTACGTGAGGTCTATGTTCTGGCGCATACTCAACATTTAAAGAATAAGGATATTTATGAGGGCGGCTCCAAGATGGTGGTCGTCCATGATGTCAGTGATTTAACGGAGAAGCCTGCGCAGCTCCAGAGCCTCTATAAAATTCAGTACGGTTTCATCAACGCTTTTTTTGATCTTTATGTGACTGATACTGCCGGTCGGGCCTTAAATCCTCAGGTTGTAGATTACTATGCCGAGGAGGAGCCGATTGAACTTGGTCCGGATGAGAATATGCACGATGAGATGATTGAGCTGATTGCAGCCCAGTCACTAAAGCGCGGCTATATTCTCGGTAGCGGTGTGATCTCCAGTAAAGCCGTCGGCATAAACCATAAGGAGTACGGGGTGACTTCGCTCGGGGTTATCACTTTCGCCGAGATTACGATGGCCGAACTTGGAATCGATATGGGTTGTGACAGCTATAGCGTCAAACTTACCGGCGGCCCCAACGGTGATGTCGCCGGCAACGCCATGCGCCTGCTTCTGGAACGTTCACCCCAGGTAAAGATTGTTCTGATTGTCGCCGGTTCCGGGGTACTCTATGATCCCGCCGGATTGGATCATGCTGAACTTGATCGTCTCATTCTTAAACATAACATTGATGCTTTTGCCCCGGAAAAACTTAATCCCGGCGGCTACCAGCTTTTAAGCCGGCAGCGGCGTCAGGAAGGGCTGGCCAAACTTTATAGACGGTTCAACTGCGATGAAAATGGCGTGCGTGAGGAGTGGGTTACCAACGACGCTTTTCATAGTGAATTTGATAATGCAATTTTTTCCGTCACCACCGACCTCTTTATTCCGGCCGGGGGCCGGCCCGAGACTGTGGATATCAACAACTGGCAAAAGTTTATCACTGCGGACGGTAGTCTCTCCTGCAGGGCCATTATCGAAGGTGCCAACTCCTTTATAACCCCTGCGGCTCGGGAAAAACTGCAGGAGGAGGGGATTGTCGTGATGCGTGACGCGGCCGCCAACAAGTGCGGGGTTATCTCCTCCTCTTATGAAATTATCGCCAATCTGGTACTTTCCGAGAGTGAATTTCTCAAACATAAGGATATCTATGTTCGCGATGTCCTGTCAATTCTGGAAAAACGGGCCGCGGATGAGGCTAACCTGATTCTGGCTCGGCATCGCGAAAATCCGGCCCACTCATACACCATGATTGCCGGCTCTCTAAGCCGAGAGATTAATCTGCACTATACCCGGATATTCAACCATCTCCAGAACCATCCGGATCTGCTCGATTCAGTCCCGATGCGCCGGGCGGTGAAATCGCACCTGCCGGCATTCCTGCAGCACTCGCGTTATCTTAAACGTCTGCCGCAGCGTCTGCCGTTGAAATACCG
>JAOZQE010000141.1 GCA_029932385.1 bacterium
CAGAAGTCGATAATCCATTTGACTTCAACCCGGTTCGGGTCGATATCGAGGCGTTTCAGACCTTTTTTCTCAAGGAAAGCATCGTTATTGTTTTGCTCATGCTGCATGCGGGAGGTCAGAGCGACCATCATCAGGTTATGAGCATTCATGATGTTATCAATGTCACCGGTGAGACCGAGTGAGAACGGAGTCAGCGGGATAGTCTGAGATATACCACCACCGGCAGCGGAACCCTTAACATTAAAAGTCGGGCCGCCGGAAGGCTGACGGATAGCGCCGACAACACTTTTGCCCATCAGGCCAAGACCTTGTACCAAGCCCATGCTGGTCGTAGTTTTACCTTCGCCCAGAGGAGTCGGAGTGATGGCGGTGACGTTGACATATTTTCCGTCTTTCTTATCTTTGAGGCGGTCTAAGACTTTCATGTAGTCGATTTTGGCAACATATTTGCCCATCGGAATCAACTCTTCACCAACCAAGCCGAGTTCATCGGCAATCTCAGTGATCGGTTTCATCATTTTTTCTTCGGCCAGGGCTGCGATCTCCCAGTCAGCCAGATTCGGGGCGTCAAACACCTTGAAATCTAATCCCATCTTCTTTTCCTCCTCGGAAATTTGAGTTTTCCCGGTCTCTATAATTTGTAGCAGACCGGTCAGTTAACGGCTCTCACCAGCTTTTCAGGCCGGTGCTAAAAAAAAGGGCAATCCACCCGAAAATCAGGTTGCTGCCCGCTTATTATTTCAGTCTGTTTTCAGGTTGCTATGGTTTGCCATATCGTCTTGAAAATCCATTGTATTATTTGTACTTCAGGGACTTTAAACCGCTTTCTGAATTGAATCTTTGTCCGGCAATTGAGTCAGGCTGTAAGTACTTTGGGTTACTTGAACCGGAGGGGCTCTTATACTATTGCGAACTCTTTGTCAATATTTTTCAGCGGGCTATTATAATGTAAAGAGTTCTGTCCAAACTTGATGTGACTGCAAACCATTAATTCTCTTTACTGTGGCCGGTTTCGTTAATTTTAAATAATTATAATACTTTATGTGTTTATGCAGTTATTAATGTTGTGGCAGATGTGACAATAAGGTGGAGATAGTCAGATAATTGCCAAATGGTCTAAGTTTGATTATAATGCAGATATAGAAGGATAAATTCAGGGAGCGATAAAATAACCAAGGAGTAATTTTATGAAGCAAGCTCAAGATATTATGACCACCCCGGTGATCACAGTGACGATGGCTACTGACATCAAGGAATTGGCGCAGCTTTTAACCCGCGAACGTATCAGTGGAGTGCCGGTGGTGGACGATGATGATATCCTGCAGGGGATCGTGACTGAAACCGATCTGCTCTTTACCGAGAAGCCGCTTCATATTCCGACCTTTATCACCCTGCTTGACGCCATGGTCTTCTTTGAGAATCCGTTTAAGATGGATCAAGATTTAAAACGGCTGACAGCCAGTACGGTGGCGGATCTTTATCGTCAGGAGTGCGTGACGGTGGAGGCCTCAACCCCAACCACCGAGATTGCCGAACTGATGATTGACAAAAAGATAAATCTGTTGCCGGTGATCAACTCTGAGCGCCGGGTGATCGGTATCATCAGTCGGAGCAATATGATCTCTTTGATTGTTTGAATTATCGATTGCCATCCTGTAGAGGCTTACGGCAGGTCTCTTTCATTAAAAATGAGCAGATAAGGGCAAGTCCGGCGGCACCGCAGAGCAGATACAGCATCAGTGAATAGGCTTGCGGGTCGTAATGCCCTCCCGTTTTGGGGTAAGCATCAAGAATCTTGCCGAGCAGGGGCATGAAAACCGCGCCGCCGAGGAAAGGGAAAAGATTGACGGTTCCGACTGAGGTTCCGGCAATAGCTACCGGGAAAAGCTCTTTGGTAGTGGTGAAACCGATAACGACAATGGCTGAAGCTGAAAATGAAAAAATGAAGAAAATCAGATAGAGAGCTATTGTCGGCATGCTCGCGGGGAAGAGGGCCAGGAGCAGCATTTCGACAGTGAGGATGGTTGTGCAGGAGATGATCACTTTTTTACGACTGTGCAGCACTTTTTCGGAGATGTAGCCGAGCAGAGGGCTGCCGAAAATCATACCCCAGGCAATCATGCTCAGGATCGAGCCGGCTTCAGACCGGCTCAAGCCGTAAACATCCATCAGATAAGGGCCTCCCCAGAGAGCCCCGAAGCCGAAGAAAATACCGCAATCGAGGAAAAACCAGATGGCTACGGGCCAGAAATATCTCTCTGTAACTACCCGTCGTGCACCTTCCCAGATGCCAATCTCTTCTGTCGGTGCAATCACTTCCTGATGTTTGTAATCAATCTCATCTAGTGTCGGCCAGCCTTTGTCGGCGGGCCGATCCCGGACCAGCAGCCAGACCAGCAGAACCAGAACGAAAGTCAAGCAGCCGATTATCTCAAAAGCTATGCGCCAGTCGAAACGGGCTGTAATCAGAGCTAGAATCCAGGTTGCGGCCATGACGCCAATGCCACCGACCGCATTTAGCAATCCGGCCATAATTGCAAACTCACGTACCCTGAACCACTGCGAAAGAATTTTCATTGTTGGGATAAAGACCAGCGAGACCCCGAAGCCGACCATAATCCGGCCGGCAAAAGCCATAGTTATGCTCTGCGCCAGGCCGAAAACCAGGCTGCCGACCGCCGCGATTAAAAGAAAAAAGGTAACGGTTTTGCGCGGTCCTAACGAGTCCGCCATAAGTCCGGCGGGAAGCTGCATGCAGGCATAGCAGTAGAAGTAGACTGAGCCTAAGAGTCCCATGACGCTGGCCGAGGTATCAAATTCCCGAACCAGGGCATCGGCTACCACCGAAAGTGAAAGGCGGTGAAAATAGACAAAAAAATAGGCTAGAGCCAGGATTGTAAAAATTAACCACCGGTAACGTAAAGTCTTTTGTGCATCATTGTTTGCAGGCATAAGCTATCTCTTGAGAGGTAGGTTTTGTCGATTGATGGAAAGGGTCAAAGTCTTTAACTGAAATTATTGCATATTTTATACGGCTAGATGTGTAGACTAAAAAACTTGTCGCTGTAAAGTTATTTCTCAAAAAGACGTAAAATTTTGCTGGTTTTTTTCTTCTGTATAAATTCACATCAAGTCAATCGGGTTCCCTTTTTCTAAAAACCCTCTGAACTCACCTGAAATTCGTTTATCATTGATAACTCTTTCCCAGAAATCACGCGCCATTCTTTTTATTAGTTCAAAACCTTTTTTTTCAACGTTTACTCCTTTTGGTGGGGTTGGTGAAAAATTGTAAAGGGGAACTTCTCCGCTACTCTTCGGAGCAAATCCCATAGAACACATGTCGTATAAAGGTAATAGTCTGAACACATTGCCATCTATGGCCAGGCTTAAATTACCTAAATGCATGTCCGTATTATTTATCAGACGACCAAAACACCATAAAAACTCAACATCATATACATGTTGCCCACTAACCAGATTTCGTTCAAGAAGTGCGTTCAGGACTTGTGGCCACCCACTTCCCAAGCCGGTAAACTCAGCATCAATAGCCAAGAGTGAGACCGTTGACATTCGTCCATATTCACCAGATCTGTCAAATCGTTGAGATTCCAAAAAAAGTCTGTTATCCATCTCAAGAAGTCTGGTTTCTGCAGCCGGGAAATTTTCGCTGTGCATAGCTTTGGTAGCGTGATATTCAGTAATCAGAATATCGCGCCATCGTCTGGCAATGTCATTATCTCCTTTGGGTGAGAATTTCACTATTACATGTGATGCGCAATTTTTACTGAAAGTAGTAAATTTAGGTCGTTCACCACCTGCGGATGATCCTGGAATAGCTCCTCCCATAACGCTATCAGCAAGTGCTGGATAGTCTTTGTCTGCAGTGATGACCGGTTTACGTCTGACCCTGAGTAATGCTTGCTCGCCAAACTTAAAGTTGCCGGGAAGATCATCTGAATTAGATACTAGATAGCGTCCGATATGATTAGTATTCCAATATCTTGGGTCGGTGGGGTAATCGTCGGATCGGGAAGCCATATCTTCTGCGATTTGCCGACCAAGAAACCCCTGAGGGCATAAATCGAATAGAAAATATGGCAAATCATCATAGAGGCCATTTTTGTTTACACCGAGGAGTAAGGGGGGTGTGCCAGTGGCGGTTTCAACAAAAAAACCTCCGTGAATTAATGGCCGTAGATATGCTGCTAAAACTGTATTTCCGTGGGCATCGACTATGCTTAATGGGAGCTTGTCGTTGCCGCCAAAAGCATTACAGGTGGCCGCATATCTTGGTGATCGGCCATTTTGCAGTTTGATGACATGGTCGCCCAGGTTTCTCAATTCACGTGACACAGCACTTTGACTCAGGCTGGTCGCAGCTTGAATTTCCTTTGAGGTTGACGGCCCGCGCTCTAAATATTTTCTGATAGTTAATGGCATATAGGTGCCCTTTCCCCACAAAATAACTAATATGATGACTAGCAATTAATTGTTGTATAACACAATAGTAATTATATTATCAAGACTTTAAGTACCGATGATAAATAATTACGATTAGCTTTATGACTAGCTTTATGACTAGCTTT
>JAOZQE010000142.1 GCA_029932385.1 bacterium
AAATCTTTCCGTAAAGTAAAAGGTTGGTAGTGGATATCTATAATCACTGCCAACAGCTTCAAGTTAAAGATGTTCAGCGAATCGTTTAAGCATCATAGTTCGTTTAGGTAAATGTTCCGAACTTCATCTGGCTGAACGCAAAGATAATCTAAGGTCTGTTTATATCTTTACCGGTTGCGGAGTTCTGTGTGTCGGATGAGATTAAGGCTGCGGGCCAGGGTGGGTTGATCCAGGCAATTCAAAAACAGCTTAAACCGGCCGTCGGCGGGTTTCTTCCCAGTGGCGAATGAAATAGTGCTATTCGTCTGGTGAATTATATTGATAGTTGATTGGCTTTTTCTCTAAAGATTTTTCTTTTCGAAAAGAGCGAATGCGGCCAGTACGATCACGGCAAATCCGGCAATTACCAGCCAGTGGTTGAACCCTAGGATCTGGGGCAGGGTTATCTTTCCGTAATTACCCAAAGTGATGACTTTAGCTTTCATGAAAGAGTAGCTTTCGGCGTAGAGTGCGGCTCCTGCCACCATGCCGAAGATTCCCCAGACGGCATCAAGGCGGCCCTCGCCGACCGCCCCGACCGCGGTTCCCGGGCAATAGCCTAACAGGCCCCAGCCAATACCGAAAATTGAACCGCCGATGAGTTGGGCTCCGATTGAGGTGCCCTTGACACTCAAGTGGATCAGGCCGAGATCTTTTAAGATATAGATGCCGATGCAGGCAACAATAATTGCACTCAGCATAAACTTGAAGATGGTCATATCAAGAAAGCGCATGGCTGCGATCTGTTTGTCGTAACGCAAAACCTGGGCTTTCTGTAGAAGAATACCGAATAAAATACCACTCAAAAGGCCGAAGACAAGAGTCATGTTCAATTCCTCCTGCCGCTGTAGATAAGGTTTGCAACCACCGCTCCGACCAGAAAAAAGCCAGCCAGAGCAATAAAACCGCTTACTGATAGTTGAGCCAGACCGCTCATCCCGTGGCCGCTGGGTCAGCCGCCGGCCAGACGGGCTCCGAAGAGAGCGATTACCCCGCCAAAAAATGCGGCGAAACCCCGTTTAACCGGGTTTGCTCCAAACTGCCGGCTCCACATGTCGGGAACGGCCTGAAACTTGAATTCACCTGAGATCCGGGATGAAATCAAGGCCCCGATAAAAATTCCGCCGACGAACAGCAACTGCCAGTCCGGTAGAACTCCGGCTCCATATTTTCCACCTTTTGCGGTGAAGTAAGCATTAGTTGCGGTATTCAGGCCCAGAATCTCCTCTGCCAGGGCCGCAACCCGGGCAAAGGTTGTCGAGGTACCGAAGAATTTACCTGATATCCAGACCGAGAGAATGATCAGGATACCGGTAGCGGCGCCGGCAAGATAGGGATTCCAGCTCTTTTTATTCATTTCAGCCAACCACTTGTGATTTAAGCGTTAATCTAAAACCGGCTGCGGTGTTTTATCGGTCGGTTTCGGCAGAATTGGGTGCTCGATTCGGGGTTGTTTGCCGGTGGTTGTCTTGAGAAAAGCGACCACGTCATCAACTTCCTTTTTTGTCAGTTCACTTTCGAGTTGGGCGGTGCTCATGACCACAACCGCCGCCTTCAGAGCCCAGACTTTACCGGAATGGAAATAGGGTGCCGTCAGCTCAATGTTGCGGAGTGAGGGTGATTTGAAAGCAAATTCATCCCCCGGTTTCTGGGTGACTTTAAAACGTCCTTTGTCGTCTGCAACCAGACGGCTGGCGGGAACCTTGATGACACCGAAATTATAATAGTCGTCTCCACCCATATTGATGCCGCCATGACAGTCGGAGCAGCCTTTGTCGATGAAGGTCTGAAGACCTCTTTTTTCGGCAGTGTTCAAGGCTTTTTCATCGCCCTTGAGAAAAAGGTCGAAGGGTGCGTCCGGAGTTACCAGAGTGGCCTCAAAAACCTCAATCGCTTTGGCCATATTGTCGAAAGTTACCGGATCTTTTTCACCGGGGAAGGCTTTTTTGAAGAGTTCGATATATTCAGGCATGCTTTTTAAGGTTTTAACCACCATTTCCGGTCGGTTGTTCATTTCAACACTAGCCTGAACCGGACCCTTGGCCTGTTCCGCCAGATCCTTAGCCCGGCCGTCCCAGAACTGGGCCACATTATAGACTGAATTTAATACGGTCGGGGCGTTGCGCGGTCCTTTACGCCATTTGTGACCGGTTGAAGTCTCCTGGAAATCAGCTCCGCCAAGACCGACGTTGTGGCAGGTGTTACAGCTTATCAGAGCACTGCTCGAGAGTCGCGGTTCAAAATAGAGAACCTTACCGAGTTCAATTTTAGCTGGAGTCGCCGGATTACCCTTGAGCACCGGGGCCGCGGCCGGGATCGGTTTGAAATAGCCCTGGGCCTCAGTGATTAATGAATCGGCAGCCTGAACTACAGGTGCCAGACAAAACATGCCGGCAATAATGAGAACGCTTAGAGTTGTTTTTTTCATCTTATTCTCCTTTTAGAATGACTAGTTGAATGTGTTTTCTTTGAATTTTTGGCTAAAGCTTTTTTGAAATAATAGAATCAGGTAGATACCCGGCAGTATGAAAGTATAGAATTTGTCTACGTAAATTGCCTGCCGGCAGCAGTAATTAGGTATAGTTTTTTTACCATTTTTGTCAAGTTGTTTCTCTACCTTCTGAAACCGCATTCACCTCTGTTGCAGTAAGTGTTGATTGCCGGGTTGACACTCTGACGTCCTTTATAGTAATGACGGTACATTAAATTAGTTGTTCACATTTTAGATGTTGGGAAAATCTGATTTAAGTAATTTGTGCAAATTTATAATGGAGGCGAGAATGAGAAAAATTTTATGGTTAGGAATGATTTTACTGATTTTGACACCGTTCAGCAGTGCCCTGGCCAAAACGACCTGGCATATGCATCTTAATTATCCGGCGGGAAATTTCCATTCGCAGGGGGCGCAGCGTTTTGCCGACAAGGTTAAAGCGGCGACTGGTGGTGAACTTGAAATTATTCTCCATCCGGGATCATCTTTGGGATTCAAAGGGCCGGAGTTATTGCGGGCCGTAGCTGACGGCCAGTTGTCGATTGCAGAAATCCCGACCGGGATGGTCGAGGGTGACGCCCCGATTTTAGCTCTGACAGCCCAGCCTTTTATCTCTACTAATGCCTTTGAACAGCGTCTGCTCTATCAACTGGCCAAGCCGGTTTACAAAAAGACGTTGCAGCATTTTAAGCAGGTGACGCTTTATACATCAGTCTGGCCTTTCTCCGGCATCTATACTCAGCGCCCGATTACCAAACTTTCTGATCTTAAAGGGTTGAAGATGCGCGTTTACGATGGTACCGGACTGGCTTTCGGGAAAGCCACTGGCGTGGCGGCCCGCAAGATGCCTTTCAGTGAGGTCTATCCGGCGATGAAGGCGGGTCTTTTAGATTCGATGTATACATCTTCAGTTTCCGGAGTTGATGCTAAATCATGGGAAGTTTTGAAATATTTTACCCGGATTAATATTTTGGGCCCAGTCAATATGGTTAATGTCAATCTTGATGCCTGGAATAAACTCTCACCGCAGGTTCAGGAGCAGGTTTTGGACGTTGCCGCGATGATGGAAGATGAGATGTGGAATCTGGCCGGGGATATGGATCGCAGCAGTCTTAAAACCCTGGAGGAGAATGGTCTTAAGGTTCTGGACGTCGATAAAAATTTCCGGGCTGAGCTTGATAAAGTCGGCGCCGATCTGCGTAGTGCCTGGTTTAAAAAAGCCGGGGCTGATGCGGTAGCGGTTCTAAAACAGTACAATCAGATTACCGGCCGTTAGGAGAACCATGTAGCTTGTTAAATTTCGTTGGGGCAGGCTCATGTGCCTGCCCCTTTTTTTGTTAATTGTTTTGGTGGGGTATGCGGCAAATTATTTTGATAATTGATCGTTTAAGTGATCTGCTGGCAAAACTTTCGGCCCTGGTTCTGGGGTTGATGACCGTTTTGATTCTGCTCGAGATATTTCTCTGGAATCTGTTTCAGAAAACCACCCTGATTGCCGATGAATACTCGGCTTACGGCCTGGCGGTGCTGATCTTTTTAGGTTGCGGTTATACCCTGAAAGAGAAGGGCCATATCCGGATCGATCTGATTCTTAACCTGCTTCCTCATCGCCTGGCTCTGTTTTTAAAGTTTGTCGCCGGATCGGTTTCAACCATTCTGCTCGGTTATATCACTTGGCAGCTTGGGCGTATGACCTTCTCCGCCTGGCACTACGGTTCAACCTCGGGTACGTTAACGGCGACCCCGTTGTGGGTGCCGCAGTCGCTGATCGTGATCGGGGCGGCGATGTTTACTCTGCAGATGGCAGTCGAGACCGCTAAACTGTTCTCATCTTCCGCTGGGATAAGCGCAACTTCCGATCTTCAACCTTTACTTAATAGAGACTAAGCACATGGATGGAACAGTTCTGACCATGTGTCTGGTCGTTTTCGGGCTTCTGGCTCTGACTTTAAGTCTCGGCAT
>JAOZQE010000143.1 GCA_029932385.1 bacterium
AAACATACTTTTATAGACCTTTAAGTTTATTAATAATTTGCATCACCCGACTAGTCACAACCTTCAAAAAGGGGCATTGAAAAACTACAATCAAGTACCAGTCAAGAAATCAACAATCAATGTTTGCCAACTATCATGACAGCATTTTTAGTGCCAATCATATTTTCACAGCTTTAATTTCACCATCCAAAACAGATTTTCAGCCTGCCGCCCAACACACAATATATCAATATATATAGTTATTGTTATAATTAAAAGCAAGGTTTACTTATAGTTACAACCGTTTCACAGAATAAACTGCATCATCTGAAAGATATTATGGAAAGACTATGACGGCAACGATTAAACTTTAGAAAATCTTTGCCACTGAAAATCAAACACATAAGTTAGTGAGACAACAATGACCCATTGATGCGTCATAAAGGTCACAGCACGACAGATTTCAAATATTTGTCAACCCTTTGTGTCCCAAGTAAAACCCACCATAAAAAGGTACATGATCCACAAATCGAAATAAGAGACTTAATTTTTAAGCAAATGAAATCGTGCTGTAACTAACCGATACGCTCCTTAATCAGATCGTTAACCATCTGCGGGTTAGCCTGTCCTTTGCTCTTTTTCATTACCTGACCGACAAAGAAGCCAAACATCTTGCTCTTGCCGGCCTGGTACTCTTTAACCTTGTCGACATTGGCCGCCAATATCTCATCAATCATGCCGGTCAGCTCCCCGGCATCAGACATCTGGGCCAGGCCTTTAGTTGTTACAATCCGCTCCGGGTCATTATCCGCGTCACTATACATCTGCGCAAAAACCTGCTTCCCGATTTTACCGCTGATGATACCTTTATCAATCAATTTCAATAATTCAGCCAAACCCTGCGGCGTTATCGAACACTGAGTAATACCGATCTTATCATCATTTAAGAACTTCAGCAATTCAACCATAATCCAGTTGGCAATCGCCTTCGGCCGGGGAAAAATCTTAACTACCGCTTCAAAATAGTCGGCCAGATTACGATCTGACGTCAGAACCTCTGCATCAGTCAGAAGAATACCGTAATCGGCAACAAGACGCTGCCGTTTGGCCAGCGGCAGCTCCGGCTGATTCTGCCGTACTTCATCAATCCAGAAGTCGTCTATTACCACCGGCAATAGATCAGGGTCGGGGAAATAGCGATAGTCATGGGCCTCCTCCTTACCCCGCATTGACATCGAAATCCCGCGATCAACATTCCAGAGACGGGTCTCCTGAACTACGACACCACCGCCATCAAGAATATCACTCTGGCGCTCTACTTCATAATCAATCGCCCGCTGAACATTGCGAAAGGAGTTCATATTTTTTAACTCAGCCCGGATCCCGAACTCAGGTGCGCCCCAGCGCCGCAGAGAGATATTCGCATCACAGCGAAAACTGCCCTCCTCCATGTTACCATCGCAGACTTCAAGATAGACCACAATATCACGCAGAGTTTTAAGGTAAGTCACAGCTTCTGCGGAACTCCGCATATCCGGCTCGCTGACAATCTCGATCAACGGTACGCAGGCCCGATTATAATCAACAAAGCTGACTCCGTGCTCATATTCAGGGTGAACCAGCTTGCCGGCATCCTCTTCCATATGAATCCGGGTTATGCCAATGCGCTTTTTCTCATCCTCAACCTCGATATCAAGATGGCCGCCGACACAAATCGGCAATTCAAACTGCGATATCTGATAACCTTTGGGAAGATCAGGATAGAAATAGTTTTTCCGGGCAAATACGTTTTCCCGGGTAATCGAACAGTCGGTCGCCAGACCGGCCCGGATGGCAAAATCTACGACCTTGCGATTCAGTACCGGCAGAGCCCCGGGCATCCCGGTACAAACCGGGCAGGTATTCTGGTTCGGCAGATTGCCGAAATTGGTTGAACAACCACAAAAAATCTTGGTTTCGGTTAAAAGCTGGCAGTGAACCTCTAAACCGATGACAATTTCATAATCCATAATAATTAAACCGCCTTTTTCACTAATTCAGGCCGGCGCCCAGACCAGCCGCCTAACTGTTCATACTGCCAGGCAACATTCAGCAGAGTCTCTTCCGCAAAAGGTCTGGCAATTATCTGTAAACCTACAGGCAATCCTGACTTTGTAAAGCCACAAGGCACTGAAATAGCGGGCAGGCCCGCCAGATTAACCGGGATCGTCAGAATATCCGAGAGGTACATCGCCAGGGGATCATCAACCTTCTCACCGAAGGCAAATGCCGGGGTCGGACAGACCGGAGCCACGATGACATCACAACCAGCAAACACCTTTTCAAAGTCCCGGGTGATCAGAGTTCTCACCTGCTGGGCCTTACGATAATAGGCATCATAGTAACCCGATGACAAAGCATAGGTACCCAGCATAATCCGCCGTTTGACCTCATCCCCGAACCCCTGCGCCCGGGTTTGCCGATACATATCCAGTAGCCCTTCCGTACTTTCTGCACGGAAACCGTACTTGACTCCGTCGTAACGAGCTAGGTTGGAACTGGCTTCAGCTGTCGCCAGCAGATAATAGCATGCCACCGCATAATCAGTATGCGGCAATGAAATATCCTCATTTACAAGTGCTCCGGCAGCGGCGAGCTGGCCGCAGGCGCTCCATACCAGCACCTCAACTTCGGAATCAAGACCGGCCCCAAAATACTCTTGCGGCAGACCTATTTTTAGACCCTTGATATTATTTTTCAACCCTTTATAATAGTCCACAACAGGCAGATCAACCGAAGTTGAATCACACTCATCATGGCCGGCAATGACTCCAAACAGCAGGGCGGCATCAGCGACCGTCAAAGTCACTGGACCAATCTGATCCAAAGAGGATGCAAAGGCGATCAAACCGTAACGTGAAACCCGTCCATAGCTCGGTTTCATACCGACAACCCCGCAGAAAGATGCCGGTTGCCGGATTGAACCGCCGGTATCTGATCCTAAAGTCGCAATCGCGGTGGCCGCCGCTACCGCTGCCGTGGAACCGCCGCTGGAACCGCCGGGTACCCGATCCAGAGCCCAGGGATTACAGGTTTTCTGAAAAGCTGAATTCTCGGTTGAAGAACCCATCGCAAACTCGTCCATGTTGAGTTTGCCGGTAATCACCGCCCCGGCTGATCGCAGACGACTGACTACGGTAGCATCATACTCGGGCCGATAACCGGCCAATATTTTCGAGGCACAGGTCGTCTGCAGACCGGCGGTTGAGATAAGATCCTTCAGGCCGACAGGAATTCCCGTCAACGGGGTCACGTTATCACGCTTGCGCCGCCTCACATCGGCAGATTCCGCCTGGATTAAAGCACCTTCAGCATCAACTGTGAGGTAAGAACCGATTGTATCATCAACCGCGGAGATCCGTTCGAGTACCGAACGAGTTAACTCCACCGCAGAGATTTCACCCTTATTCAGTAATTCTCCGAGATCCTCTAGAGAGTAGTTGTAAAGATCCATAATAACAATAATTCCCAACCCGGCAGAACCGGGATTAAAATCATGTAAATTCTATAAAATCCAACTGTTTCGTGTTAGTTTCAGGCTATAAATTGAAAATACTAAATCAGACTGGTACTGAAATACCGTTCAATTCGATCCGGAAGAATCGTAGCCACCCGTTTATCCGAGCCGAAACGTTCCGTCATTCTCATTGCGGCCCAGACGTTGGCTCCGGAAGAGGTACCTACCAGAGTACCTTCCAGACGTGCCAGATCTCGGGCCGTAGTGATTGCGTCTTCATCACTTACAGTAACAACCTCATCGATCAGAGAAACATCCAGTACCGGCGGCACAAAACCGTCGCCGATACCCTGAATCTGATGCAATCCCGGCTCCTGACCTAAGAGGGCGGCTGAATTTTCCGGCTCCACCGCCACCACCTTGATAGCTGAATTCTGCTCCTTAAGGAAGCGGCCGACCCCGCCCAGAGAACCGCCGCTGCCGACCCCGGCAACAAAGATATCGACATTGCCTTCAAGCTGCTTCCAGAGTTCCGCTCCGGTTGTCCGGTAGTGAACTTCGGGATTATCAGGATTTTCAAACTGTCCCAGAACATATGCTCCCTCAATACTGGCGGCGATCTCTTTGACTCGATTCACCGAGCCGGTCAAGCTCTCCTGAGACGGAGTCAGAACCAGTTCAGCTCCGAGTGCCTTAATAATTTTTTTACGTTCTTCACTCATATCTTCCGGCATCACAATAATCACCCGGTAACCCCGATGCACTCCAACAAAGGCAACCGCGATTCCGGTATTGCCGGAAGTGGCCTCGACAATGGTCGATCCCGGCTTTAAAAAACCCCGCTTCTCCGCCTGAGAGATCATATATTTCGCGACTCGATCCTTGACACTGCCACCGGGGTTGAGATATTCCGCTTTGGCAAAAATCGGGACTTCGGAAATCTTCGCCAATCGCAACACCGGAGTATTACCAACTACATTCAGGATATCAAAATATTCCATAAATGATTACCATTA
>JAOZQE010000144.1 GCA_029932385.1 bacterium
TTGAGCCGGTGACGCGGCCGATTTCGACCTGGCGGAAGTAGAGGGGTGAATTCTTATTCAAGGAGCCGAGGTGTTTGGTTTCAAGGATAATATTTAAACCGTTATCAACTTTATCCAGGGCCGGCGGGGCGTCAAGGGCGGAGAGGGTGGTTGTCGGAGCGCCGGGGCCGGGTATTAACGTAATGTAGGAGCCGCTGATTATGGTCTCGAGATTGTTAACCCCGGCAAGGCTGACTTCCGGACTGACGAGCCAGATTTTAGTGTCGTTGGTGAACAGTTTTGCTGCTTTTTTCTCAATTAGAGTGCTGCAGATCACGGCATCCATGGCCGCATTAAAGGTGACTTCTCGAACGTTGCCGATAGTTATTCCCTGGTAGTTAATTGCCACCCCCTCTTTTAGTCCATGAGGTTTGGTGAAAGTAAGGGAGATCAGGGTTTTGTCAATATCGAGAGCATCTTGGTGATTATCATAGAGGATATATTGTTCCCCTTTAGAGGCTTGAGATCCAGTCTCAGGCGTGAAGAAAGCAATTCCCCCGGCAATAATACTTTTCAGTGAACCGGTTTCAAGGCGTATCCCGGAGAGACCGCCTTCAACCGTAATCCCGCTGATATTGTAGAAAAGTGAAGAGGTTTGCAAAAGATGAGCGTATTTATTTTTAATAAAGATATCGAGCAGGAGATTTTGACCGTTTTCTTCGAGAATGATATCGGTCACTGTACCAACCTCAATATGCTTGTATAGGATTGGTGAGCCAATTGTAAAAGATTTGGCACTGGTGGCTTGCAATTGTACTGTGATTCCATGGGCTTGTAACACGGGAGAGCATTTAAGTGCATCATGAAAACTTTCGTGGACTTTAAAAATCTGGTGTTCAGTGGCGTTCGGGCTTTTTTGCGGATCAGGGTTGATAAAGGAGATGCCGCCGGCAAGCATGGTAGTCACGGTTTCACTTTCAATCTTGATGCCGTCGAGACTGGCGTCTATTTTCAGGCCTCCGGCTTTCCAGAAGATTGTGGTGTTTTTTATCAAGTGGCTGTATTTTTCTTCGATAAAGATCTCAGCTCGGACCTTTTTGCCATCGGGCTCAAGCTCGAAGTCAGTTATCTCTCCAACCTGAAGTTTGCGATAGATAACCGGGGCGGCAATCGAAAATGAACTGGAGTTTTCTGCGAGCAGGGAAAAATATTTCCCCGGCCGCCTTATTCTTTTGGCTTTGGGGACTTCCTCGGCAACAAAATAGTCAAGATAGATCCCATCCCCCGGTTCAAACGCGATGTAAGAGCCTTTTAACAGGGTGTCTAAGTTACGCACGTCATTAATTGAAACCTTGGGCCCGACAACCCAGAACCGAGTCCCTTCACGCAGGATAAATTCAGCCTGGGGATCAACATTGATATGGGCCGTAATCGTTTTTTTGTCCTCATCAAAATTAACCTCAGTTACCACTCCCGCCTCAAATCCGCGATACATGACCTTGGTTATCCCTTCTTCAATACCGCTGGCACTGGATAGTTGCAGGGTCATTTTAAGACCGAATTGAGCATCGTCAAACTCATTATAGAGCGGGAATACGCGGCCATTTCTCGCAACTGGACTCATGCTTTGATATTTTGGCGTATAGAGACTGATGCCACCATAAACTAAGGCCGCCATGCTCTCCATGCGGAACTTAAAGCCTGAGAGCCCGCCTTTGAAATTGATCCCGCTGCTGTTCCAGAAGCGGGTTTTGGTTTTAATCAGGTGTTGGTATTTGGGCTCAATAAAGGTGTCAATTACAACCCTGTTATTAGCTTCATCCAGAGTGTAGCCCTGAACCGAGCCGATGGGGATGTTTTTGTGGTAGATTTGGGTGTTACGTTGGATTGAGCCGAGATTTTCCGCAGTCAATTTTATATGGAGACCGGGGGCGTCAGGCGATACCGGAGGGGCTTCCGAAAGAGCTGTGAATTCGCGACATTCAACCTTTGAAATCCCTCTCTGGGCAGCGATATAACTACCTGAGAGGAGAGTGCCCAAACCACTGATCCGGCCGGCTGAAACTTCCGGTTTGACGATCCAGAATTTGGTGTCTTCGACCAGTCCGGCTTTACTCTTGCGCTCCATTTCGAGATGCAGGGCAACACTGTTGATACCCGGGCTTATCTCAATATCGCGTACGATACCAACCGTAATTCCTTTATAGACAACTTTGGTTTTGCCGATCGTAATGCCTTCAGCATTGGGAAAGTGAACCACAATGTTGATGCCGGCATCACGATAGCTTGTGTAGATCAACCAGCCGCCAATCATCAAGGCAACAATTGGTAGAATCCAGATGGGTGAGATCCCTTTTTTCTTTTTTAGCACGGGCTTTTGCATAGTGGTGACCTTTGTTTTTAATTATCCCAGAGTAGTCTGGGGTCAAAAGTAATCGCCGCAAACATTGTGCACAGGACAACTCCGGCAAAGTAGGGTACGGCGGTTGTCGCAGAGATGGTGGTGAGACTGCCAAAATTGACCAGTACTTGCAAGAGTGCGATGACAAATATATCGAGCATTGACCAGCGGCCGATAAATTCAATTATGCGAAAGAGCAACATTTTGTGGCGCATCCAGCTTTGCCAGCGATAGTGGATGGAGAGTAAAATCAGGATCAGGCCGATGATCTTGAAACAGGGAACCAGGATACTGGCGGTTAAAATCACCAGCCCGATGCCGTAAGAGCCTTCCTGAAAAAAATAGATAATTCCGTCCATGATGGTTGAGGCCTCAATCGTCCCGAGGAAATCGACCTCCATAATTGGTAGTATATTGGCCGGAAATGAGAGTATCAGAGAGGATAGTACCAGGGCCCAGGTCCGGTTGATACTGTCAGGTTTGCGCAGATGGATTGCGGCGCCGCAGCGGGGACATGAAGGCAAAGCCTGTTTCCCGATTGCGGGAACCAGTTTATGGCAGTCATGGCAGATGGCCAGACCGGCGGTTTTTGCAGTTAGATCATCTCCCGGATTAATCATTCAAGCTCACCGTTAAGTTCGCCGTTTTCAATCAGATTCCAGAACTCATCTTTATCCATCATCATTGAGGAGCCTAAAGTCGCAGCTAAGAGTCCGACAAAACAGAAGAGGCCGGTATCGTAGTGGATATGGGCCATGTGGTGCATCTTGATGATGGTTACCAGAATGCCGATCATGAAGACTTCAAGCATACCCCACTCATCAAGATGAACATAGCTGCGCATCAACAGGTGTAGAGAACTATGATAACGTTTCAATTTGAGATTTAAAGCAATCAGAAAGAGCAGTGCCAGCTTTGCCAGGGGAAAGATGATCGTGGTCAAGCCTATAAGTATGGCGATAAACCAGTAGCCCGAAGACCAGGTCGCGATGACTTCATCAAAGATGTTACCGCTGTTTTCGAGCCCCATGGTGTCAAGGGTCATGATCGGCATGAAGATGGCGAAGGGAAAGAGTAGGAGCCCGGTCAGGGTCAGAGCCAGAGTGTGATTGATTGAATCGGGTTGCGGATCTTTGAGGGTTTCACCGCAGCGGGGGCAGCAGAGTTTCTTGCCCGGTTCGACCGTTTGGCTTTCAAGCAACAGGTCGCAGCCGTGGCAAGCCATAACTTGGTCTAAATTAATTTGCTTTGAACCGTTGATCATCTGTTTCAAATCCTGCTAAAATTATTACTGCGATAAATTAAAAATCTGGTGGAGTCATATAGGGGATGCAATGTTCCAAGTAAAGTATATATATATTCTCTTTACGCTACTCCTTTTTTTGGATAAAGCTTTGGGCTACCTGGATTCCGACCAGGCGGGCAACCAGGACCGCAATAAAGAACTGTCCCAGGATGGCTTCGATCTGACAGAGGGTCATTGCCAGTGGGGTTTGTGGTGTGATGTCACCGTAACCTAATGTGGTTATGGTGACAAAGCTAAAATAATTGAAATACTGGTGGTATTCTCTGATGGTTTCGGCCTGGGCCAGTCCGGAGCCGGCAAAAGAGCCGGGCACAAAACCTTCCAGGAGCGTGAATAGCGAAGCCCAGAGCATGGCGAGCAGAAGATAGAGGCAGAGAGCGGCTGAAATCAACTCCACATCAACTTGTTTGGAGGTGAATATATGGTGGCTGAAAGAAGAGACCATCATCCCCAGATAGAGTACCAGGAGGCCATCAATTGCTCGGGCGTTGCTCTGGAGGAGGCCAAAGGCGTTGCCCCAGAGCAAGATGGTGGTTAGAGCTAGCATTACAAGGGCTGCCCACTTCAGCCGGCCCTTGTAATGAATTGTATAAATTGCGGAAAAGAGAACTGCGGTAAACAGGGCCTGAACCAGGAGGCCGGTATGAGGTAAAAATGCGAGTAGTGGTTTGGCAATGATGTAGAGAAAAAGCCAGACCAGCAGGTTCTGAAACCTGAAGCGAGAACGGATTAATTTTTCAATTTTGCTGAACAAGGCAGTTTTCCTTATTTCCGTTGCTGTTTCGCTTCCGCCCACATCTCGGC
>JAOZQE010000145.1 GCA_029932385.1 bacterium
CTTTGGGGTCGTCGGTGATGACGACGTTGGCCGAGATCTCCGGCATATCGACCGCGAGCGGCATCTTGTATTCGAGAAAATCGGGATTTAACATTCGGCCATCACTCCAGAGGTGCTCTTCCATCAGTGAACTGCCGAGGCCGCCCGAGGCGATTGAGCCCTCATACTGGCCTTCGACCGCTTTTAAGTTTATCGGAAAACCGCAATCATGAAACCCGGTGGCCTGGGTAACGCTGACTTCGCCGGTCTCCATATCGACATCAACCTCAACTACATTGGCGCCAAAGCTGAAGGTTCCGGCCTGCTGGCCTTTAGGGTTTTCAACCCATTCGCGGGTTCTCGAAACCTCCGGCATAAAGGAGCCCCGCCCGATAACCGGGGTGTTGTCCAAAAGGCCTTTGCGAACGATTTTATGCATCCCGACAGAGCGGGAGTTGTCGCTTTTGACGAATATTTTACCGGCATCGACATCGAGTTCAGCAGACCCGCAGTTAAGAATCTCGGCCGCAATTTTAAAGATCTGTTTTTTGGCGTCTTCAGCCGCATTCTTGACCGCGTTGCCGCCAACAAATACTGCAGCTTGTGAATAGGCCCCCATATCGAGAGTCGTAACCTCGGTATCGGCGGCGACGATATGGATATTCGGAACGTCAATTCCTAAGACCTCGGCGCAGATCTGGACCATCGCGTGGTAGTTGCCCTGACCGTTATCTACCACTCCGGTAAGAATCGTCGGGTAGCCGTCTTCATTGAATTTTATGATGGCGCTGGAGCCGCCCCGGATGCCCATCGGGAAACCGCACATCATGCCGTTAGCACCCATGCCGATACCCTTGCCGGGTGCCATTTTGCCGCGTTTGTCGGCCCAGTTTGATTTTTCCGCTGCCCCATTTATGGCATCCTTAAGGCCGCAACTGAAGATTTGAGAGCCGGTTGCCTGAAATTCACCGGTAGTCAGGGCATTTTTGAGCCGGATTTCGACAGGATCAATGCCCAGATCGTGAGCAATCATATCAAGCTGCATCCCCAAACCGCCGAGGAAGGCACGGCCATGACAGCGATACATCCCGCGAATCGGTTTGTTGGTGTAGACCCGGTAGCTGTTTAAGCGGACACTCGGTAGGCGATAGGTCTCTTCCCAGACCAGAAACGGGACTGATGCCGCAATCGGCCCGGTGCTCGAATAGCCACCGCCGCCCATTATGACCTTTATATCCTGAGCCAGAATCTCGCCGGTTTTGGCAACTCCGGTTTTGACATTGACGATCATATCGTGAACCTGGCGCGTGCAGGTCATACTCTCTTCACGGGTGTAGGTCGCCTTTACCGGTCGTTTCGCCTTGCGCGAGAGCGTGGCGGTGATAAAATCGAGCGGGAAGACATCTGATCTGCCGCCCAAAGCGCCTCCGACATTTGATCTGCGGACGATGACCTTATTGAGTGGAATTTTCAAAAGGTTTGAAAGCGCCTTGGCCTTGGTGTGCGGCGAGGCGGTCGGCACCCAGACTTCTAACGCGCCGGCCGGTTTGTAGTCGGCAATTACGGTATAAGGTTCAAGCATCCCGTAGGTTTCGCCGGAGGCCGAGAAACGGTCTTCGCGGATGTGGTGCGAGTCGGCAAAACCTTTTTCGACATCACCGACATCAATGTTAACATGAATATTGACATTTTTCGGGTGATCTTCATGAATCAGCGGGGCCCCTTCCATCATTGCCTCTTCGGCATCAAAGACGGCGGGCAGGATTTCATATTCAACCTCGATCAGATCGAGGGCTTTTAGTGCAGTTTCTTCATCTTCGGCTGCAACTGCGGCAACCTCTTCACCGATAAAACGCACCTTGTCAACCGCAATCAACTGGTGATCCTGAGTGTATCTGAAAACCCCCCAGCGGACGTCAAAAGAGTCTTCACGGGTGACAACGGCTTTGACACCGGGTATTTTTTCGGCACGGCTTATGTCGATATTTTTAATTAGGGCATGGGCGTGGGGGCTGTGCAGAACCTTGCCAACCAGCATCCGTGGCAGAGTGATGTCGGCGGTAAAAAGGGCATCGCCGGTGGCTTTCATCGGCGTATCCATCCGGGCAATCCCTTTGCCTAAGATTTTGTAATCTTTCATCTTCTTATTCCTTAAAAAAGTACCTTACTGAAACTTTCTGCAAAAATTTGATCGAATGAGGCCCAGGGGCTCAAAGTTTTTTCAAGTTAATTTTTGGAGTGCGTCAATTACGCAATTTTTTAGCCTTTTCAGGCTTCGCACGTCTCTTTTTGTTGTGACGCGGCTTGAATTGCATCGACGATCTTGGCGTAGCCGGTACAACGACACTGATTGCCGGAGATTGCCTCTCGGATCTCTATCCTGCTCAATTCGGCCTGCTGTTCTTTGATTGCAGCCAAGCCGGTTAAGATCATGCCGGGGCTGCAAAAACCGCACTGGATGGCGTGGTGGTCGACAAAGATCTGTTGTAAGGGATGGAGTTTGTTGTCATCAGCCAACCCCTCGATTGTGGTTATCTCCTCGGTTTCAGCTTCAACTGCCAGCGTCAGACATGAGCGTACCGGTTTGCCGTTCAGCAATACGGTACAGGCGCCGCAACTTCCATCATCACAGGCGGCTTTGGTGCCGGTCAGTTCCAGACGTTCACGTAACACATCACGCAGGGTTTCGTTGGCTGAAACCGTGAGCCGACAGGGTTCATTATTTATATCCAGAGTGATGTCAAGTTTTTCTATAGACACTTACGCCTCCTGCCCGGCGGCTAATTCAGCCGCCATCTTTTTGAAAAGCATCCCGATCATTTTTTTCCGGTAGAAAGGTTTTGAACCGATATTAGCGATCGGTTTGGCCGCGGCCATGGCGGCCTCAGCTGCCGCCTGAATCGCGTCTGTATCATTAAATTTTTTTCCATCCAGCTGCCGGGCCGCTTCAGAGAGTACCAGGGGGCTTGAGGCGACAGCATTGAGAACAATTATCGGGTTTACAAATTTTCTGTTATGGTTGTCGTCAAAAGCCAGAGCAACTCCGGCCAAAGGGAAATCCAGAGCTTTGCGCAACCTGAATTTCCGGTAGAGTGAATTTCTGTTTTTGAGGTGATTCAGGGTTATGCCTAAGAGATATTCATCTTGTTGTAAGATGTTCGGTTTAACGCCGCTGCCGGTGTAGAAATCAGCCAAGGGGATGGTTTTGGTTTTGCTGCCGCCGGCGATTGTAACCTCAGCTTGCAAAGTGATCAGCAGGGGCGGCAAGTCGGCACTGAAAACCGCCCGGCACTTTTTAGATCCCGGAGCTGCGTTGCAGACTTCGCCCCCGCATTTGTAACAGACCGGGGCCAGCTTGCGCCAGGATTGTGACTGGTTATAATAGTAGCAGCGGGTATCAAGACAGAGGTTGCCGCCGACGGTGGCCCGGTTGCGAATCGGCGGGGCGGCAATACTGGCGATGGCCGTAGCGATCGCGGGCTGAGCATTTGTTAGTGCCGGAGATGCGGCCAGTTCGGTGAGGGTGGTTGTGGCGCCGATCTTGAGCTGGTCACAATTTTCATCGTAAGAAATAGAGCCTAAACTCTCAACTCTTTTCAAGCTGATCAATACGGAGGCCGGATAGAGTCTTTTTTTCATACCGTTGATCAGGTCGGTGCCGCCGCCCAAAAATTTGAACTCATCTTTACAGCCTGTAATCCCGGCGTTGAGCTCGTCCCGGTTCCGGGGCCGCAGGATATTAAATGGCGGTAATTTAAGCATATTCTTCTTCCCTTATTTATGTATGCATAAAAATACAGAACCACTACTAATTTATCAATTTTTTTTTGTCAATATATTTATTTTTAATTCTTTCGGGAAGGTGTTTTACCATGCTGAAATAATTTGTCGGTGCATCTGAAAGAGCTTTATCGATATCCCGATATATTCTTATAATCATTTGATATTACACATATTCTATGGAATATATATGATATTTAAATTTGCTTTAAGTATGCTTGCAGAAGTTGTTTCTTTAGAGGCTTGGCCGAAAATTTTTTAACTCTTGACAAATTGTTGGTTTAATTTTATATGCATACATAAAATTAAATCTATTTCCTCAATTTTAAGGTTGAAGATGACCACAGGCAACATCTTTGAAAATCTGACTGTTTTAAGTCTGGAACAGGCGATTGTGGTGCCCTATTTTACTTATCGTCTGGTTCTTGATGGGGCTCGGGTTATCCGGCTTGAACATCCGGTTATCCATGACCCTAACCGTCTGGTTGGTGATAAGGTTATGGACGAAGAGCGGATGAACGCCTATTATCTGACGATAAATGCCGGGAAAAAAGCTCTGACTTTGAATCTGAAGGAGGAGCGCGGTCAGGAAATTCTGCATGAGTTGATTCGCAAACTTAAAGTCGATATTTTTGTTACCAACCAGCTGCCGAAAAATTATACCAAACTCGGAATTGATTATGAAACTCTTTCTGCGT
>JAOZQE010000146.1 GCA_029932385.1 bacterium
CAGCCCCTTCAGCGCGATATGATTCCACAACTTTATAGTGACGGCCAAACATCTCACCAAACTCGGCAAAAACTTCTTTTACAACCGCTTCGGAAGCTATCAAGGTTTCATCAATACATTTTTTAGCTTCAGTATAGATCTCGGGAATCCCGACCGTACCCATACTTACCGGTTTATCCGGGTTGAGCTGAACCAAAGGCTCATAATCGGGGAGAAATTTATCGACCTCTTCCTGATCAAGAAATTCATGGGGCTCGATAACATGACTCAACGTAAAACCATCGAGATTAACGCTGATCGGCAGCAAAACCCGATGATCTTCGGCAATTTTAAAGGACATCAGGGTGAGATCAAAAGATTCCTGACCGTTTTCGGCAAAGATCGCAATCCAACCGGTATCCCGAACACTCATGATGTCGCTATGGTCATTCCAGATACTGATCGGCCCGGAGAGTGAACGGTTAACAATCGTCATGACCACCGGCAGACGTAAGGCCGGAATAATGAAAAGGATTTCATTCATCAGAGCCAACCCTTGCGAGCTGGTTGCCGTATAGGTCCGGGCTCCGGCAGCCGAGGTTCCGGCACAAACACTCATGGCCGAATGTTCCGACTCAACCGGAATAAAAGCCGCGTCAAGTTCGCCTTCGGCGACCAGTTCGGAGAGGTGCTCTACAATATGGGTTTGCGGCGTAATCGGATAAGCGGCAACGGCATCAACATTTGCCAGTTTAACCGCCTCACTAATCGCCAGCGAAACTTCAATTCCTACTCTTTTTCCCATTATTCGCCCTCCTCAGTCATACTGATACAACCGGTCCAACATTCGACCTCACAGATACCGCAACCTTTACAATGTTCGAGATCAAAATCATAGGTTCCGTCGGCGGCCAGAACGATCGCCCCTTCCGGACAAACCAGATAACAGACCCCGCATTTAATACATTTATCCTTGTTGGTTTGGGGTCGCTGGGAACGCCAGTCCCCGGTCCGATACTCAGCCGCGCAACCGGCATCACTCACCATATATCCTAAGTCATATTCATGCCAGGCTTTTTCATTAAATTTCTTCGTCACTGTTTATCTCCTTATCGCAAACAAATTTGCGACACTTATAAGTAAAGATCACACCAAGTCCATTTCAGTTTCGGCAAAGGCCCGCCGCAAAGCTTTGATATTCTTTGCCGCAATCCGCCCGAAACGAGCTTCCAGAGGACCAACCAACGCTTCAATCGGAACCAGAGAAGAAGCTTTGACAGCGGCCCCCAACATCGTCGTATTGGTGATTGGCAAGCCCAACTCCTCCATCGCGATATTGGTTGCGTTGACCCGGGCCAGTGAGGTTTTAAAACCATACTCTGCGCGTAAAGCTGTAATTGATTTAGCACTGTTAATTACCAGCATTCCATCACTTTTCAGGCCCTCGGTAACATCGACAATTGATAACACCGAAGGATCGAGTACAATCACCACATCCGGGGTGTAAACTTTGGTCCGATTGCGAATTTTCTTGTCACTAACCCGGGCAAAAGCGATAACCGGGGCACCGCGACGTTCGGGCCCGAAACTGGGAAAGGCCTGGGCAAATTTACCTTCGTTGATCGCGGCGATAGCCAACATCTCAGCCGAGGTTACCCCGCCCTGACCACCTCTGCCATGCACTCTGACTTCAATCATAAGAAGCTCTCCTTAATTTGTTCTATCGGGAAATCATTGCAGCAGGCATAATCTCCTTGTATACAATGATGTTTAACAGTGTACTGTATACAATGTAAAAAGTCAAATGTGAAGTAATATTTGGCCAAAACAGCTAAAATTAGTGAAATTTAATTACCTGAGTAAAAGTTTCTCAAAGTCAGAACGGACTAAAGAAAGGCTTTTGCAAGGAGTAACCTGGCCGCTTACAAGCCAGAAATCAGCCTTTTATAGAGACAGGATCACGGATTTCATTGGAAAAAATTTCTGAAATAAATGAAAATATCTAGGAAATTGAGGGAAAATACTTTTCGGTCAGTCCCTTAAAGTGGTCCGCGACCGTCCAGGGATTTACGAATGGTTACCGGATCCATATATTCAAGGTCAGCGCCGACCGGCAATCCACATGCGGGTCGACTCAGTTGAACTCCTAGAGGCTGAAGAACTCTGCTGATGAGAAGAGCGGTTGCATTCCCCTCAACCGTAGGATTAGTGGCAATAATTACTTCACTGATCTGCTGAGTGACAACTATCTCTTGCAATCTTTCGAGACGTAAACTCTCAGGGCCCTGACCCTGCATCGGCGCCAGGTTACCATGCAGAACAAAATAGCGGCCGTGGAAAGCGCCACTATTTTCAATCGATGCGGCATCGGCCGGATACTCGACGACACAGAGCTGATAAACTTCACGGTGAGGATCCCGGCAGATCGAACAGGGGTCAGTTTCAGTCAGATTCTGACAGAATGAGCAGAGTGACAAGCGTTTTTTTACTTCGAGAATCGCTTCCGCCAGTTTTTCGGCATCACCCTCCGGCATCCGGACCATATGAAACGCCAGACGGGCCGCCGTTTTACGACCTATACCGGGAAGTTTTTTTAACTGTTCAACCAGGCCGGTCAGAGATTCAGGGTAACTATTCATGAAACCAGCCCGAGTCTGAAATTGACAATATTATAAACCTCATCCCTTCTGGGAAAGCTCGGTCAGAACCCCTTTCGAGGTTTTGGGATGGATAAAGGCTATTTTAGCTCCGTGGGCTCCGGTACGCGGAACTTCATCAACCAGACGCGCACCTTCGTCTTTAAGCCGTTTAAGCTCGGCAACGATATCATCGGTAGCATAGCAGATATGATGAATACCTTCGCCCTTTTTCTCAAGATGTTTTGCGACCGCAGACTCAGGACTGGTCGGACAGACGAGCTCGATATGAGTCTCTCCGATCTCAAAAAAGGCAACTTTAACTTTCTGATCGGCGACCTCTTCAATCCCCAGGAACTTCATCCCCATCATATCTTGATAAAATTTGGCCGTCTCATCAATATCCTTAACCGCGATACCAATATGATCAATTTTCTGCAGCATTTTTCCTCTCCTGGTCCGGCTCGGGCCGGAAATTTACAGGTCTTAAATTTTTGAACTTATTTTATTCCCAAACCAGCAAAAATCTCGTCAACCCCATCCATCGGGGTAATATTCTTATCGGCAACCCGCTTGACAATCTCATCGTAGCTTGCCATCGTAGTTGAACGCTCCATTATGCTGTCAAGCAGATAAGCCCGTAATTCACTCTCTGCCTTTTCAGTTATTTTTTTCTGGATCAAACCAGACTCGACCACCCGGTTGCCATGAGCATAGATTCCCTGAACCAGCTCGTCAATTCCGACATCATCAACCGCAACCGTCCGAAAAATCGCGGGTTTTTCCTTATCTTTGACCATATCAAGCATCGCCTTCAGCTCACTCAGGAGTTTATCAGCGCCCTCGCGATCCGCCTTATTGACGGCAAAGACATCGGCAATCTCCATCACTCCGGCTTTAGCGATCTGGACTGAATCTCCGAGACCGGGAACCATGACCACAACCGTAGTCTTGGCAATCCGGACAATATCAACCTCATCCTGACCGACCCCGACCGTCTCGATTATAATCACATCCTTACCCGCGGCATCCATCAGATGGATAACATCGACCGCACTCTTACTCAAACCGCCAAGATGGCTACGGGTCGCCATACTCCGGATAAAAACTCCGTCATCCAGGGCATGCTGCTGCATCCGGATCCGATCACCCAGGATCGCCCCGCCGGAGAAGGGGCTGGAGGGATCGACCGCAATCACGCCAACAGTTTTGCCCTGCTGTCGCAATTTGCTGATGACTTTATCGGTCAGTGTACTTTTACCGGCACCGGGAGGGCCGGTAATCCCGAGAAGGTAGGCGTTACCGGTTTTCGGGTATATCTGTTTTAACAACTCTCTTTTGCCGGGCCGGTCATTTTCAACGACGGTAATGGCCTTGGCCAGAGGTCGCACCTTGCCGGCCAGAAGACCGGCGACTAAATCTTCCAATCTTAAATCCTTTACGACACAGTAATATTATTCTTAATAAAATCGATCGTCTCTTCAGTTGAAGTTCCAGGCAGAAAAATTTTGGCAATGCCGGCCTCTTTCAAACCGGGAATATCTTCGTTGGGAATAATCCCGCCGCCGAAAACCAGAACATCTGCGGCACCTTTCTCCTTAAGCAGCTCAACCACTTTAGGAAAAAGTTTATTGTGCGCACCCGAAAGACAGCTCAAACCGATAGTGTCAACATCTTCCTGTACCGCGGTCGCGACAATCTGTTCCGGAGTCTGGCGAATCCCGGTATAGATGACTTCCATCCCGGCATCACGCAGGGCCCGGGAAACCACTTTGGCCCCGCGATCATGACCATCAAGACCCGGCTTGGCAAC
>JAOZQE010000147.1 GCA_029932385.1 bacterium
TAAAATTTGAGTTCAACGCAGCAATTGGGGAAAAAGGCAATTTTTCAAGGTACCCACATAATATAAAACCAACCTGACAACCGGTACCGGAATATACCGGAACGAGATTTTTATGCCCCTGGGACGACTCGCCGATTTTTATGCCAGCTACCAACCTCAAACGCAGGCTACAACCGATGGCGTCCGGGCGGCGGTTCTGTGCCCGCTCTACATTGAGAATGAACTCTTAAAGATACTCTTTATCAAGCGCTCGCAGATGGTCAGAAACCACAAAGGTGAAATCTCTTTTCCCGGCGGCGTCAAAGAGAGTAGCGATAGCTCCCTAACCGTTACCAGCATTCGCGAAACTGAAGAAGAGATCGGGGTTAAAGAGATTGATATTACCATCTTCGGCGGCCTTGATGAAGTTAACACATCTACCGGCTTTCTCGTTTCACCATTTGTCGGAACTATCCCCTACCCCTACAAATTTAATCTCTCCGGCGATGAGGTTGACTCTCTTATCAGTCTGACGGTTAACGATTTCCTGCGGCCTGAAAATGAGGTAGACTTTTACTACTTCAACGGCCGGCAGCTGTCGCCGCAACGGGCTTTCAAAATTGACGGCCATACCATCTGGGGGGCGACCGCAAAAATTATGGGCCAATTTATCGACCTTGGCCGAAAATTTGACCTCTTCACAAAATCACCACCGCAGACTTATCATCTTGCCAGCTGAAACCGTGAGTGGCAAAACTTTTTAAAAATCACCTTAAACTGATACCAGCGAGTATAAACATATGAACTCCAGAAACAGTGCCCTTATCCGGCAATCGACAATTTTCTCCATTACTATAGTTTTAATCTTTCTCCTGTTCTGTACCAGCAGCCTGGCCGCCGGTCAAACCCGTTATATTTCTGACAGACTCAAGATCTATGTCCGGGCCGGGGCCGGAACCCAGTTCAAGCTACTCGCCCCTTTGACTACGGGTACCAAGGTTGTTCTGCTCGGCGAAAAACAAGATGGCTGGGTTAAGATAGGCTACGGTAAAGAGCGTCAGGGCTGGCTTCAGGAACGCTTTTTAAGTAAACTTGAACCCGCGGACAAACGTCTCGCCCGAGCCAACGCCAGAATTGAGCAGCTGGAAGTAAATACCAAGGCCAAACTCGCCTCTCTGACTGAAACCAACAAGGAGTACCGCAAAGGTAATACCGGCCTGTTACGGGAAGTAAAAGAACTGCGCCAGAAATTACAGAAGATTGAAAGAGAATACAATACTCTGTTTCAGGAATCGGCTGAATTTCTCACCCTCCAGAAAGAGCACCAGGATCTGCTTAAAGAGAGCCAGGAACGCCAAACCCGGGAAGCTGATATATTAACTGAATGCGAGCTCCTGAAAACCGCCTACCGGATCAAGTGGTTTATTGCCGGCGGCGGGGTTCTACTGATCGGCTTTTTCATCGGTATCCTGTTACAGGCTTTCCGCCACCGTAATAAAAAAAGTGCCGGATTAAGTTTTAAGTAGGGCTACAGCAACTACTTCGGCCTCGCTTAACCCGGGCATTTATTATTGAAAGAAGCTATCCGGTCAGGTAAGACCCTAAATTATTGTAAACCAGTTGTCATTCAGGAGAGTTAGATTTGCGACAGGTAATGCTTGGTAATGAAGCTATCGCGCGCGGCCTGCTGGAGAGCGGCTGCACTTTCTCATATGCCTATCCCGGCACCCCCTCGTCAGAAATCCTGCCCGCTTTTTTAAAGCAGGCGGCAGACGCGAAGATCGAAGTTCACGGTCATTGGTCGGTAAATGAAAAGATTGCTCTGGAATCGGCCTTCACTACGGCCATAACCGGCATGCGGGCCGCTGCGATCATGAAACAGGTCGGACTTAATGTTGCGGCAGACGCTTTTTTGAGCACCGCCTATCTGGGGGTCACCGGGGGGCTGGTAGTTATCAGCGCTGATGATCCGGGGCCGAACAGTTCCCAGACCGAACAGGACAGCCGAATGTTCGCGATGTTCGCCAAGGTACCGGTCTTTGATCCGGCAACTCCGGAAGAAGCGACATATTTCACCGGTTTGGCGCTTGAGCTTTCGGAAGAGATCGGCCTCCCGGTTCTGTTGCGGCCGACCGCGACTCTCTGCCATGCGCGCCAGAATATTGACCTTAAAGAAATCTCGGCCATTGAGCGCCAGCCGGAATTTGTCCGCCAACCGCAGCGTTGGGCCGCGACCCCTAAACACCGCTTTATGCTGCATGAAAAGCTCAATCAGACCCTGCTTGAGCTTGCCGCTGATCCCCGTTTTGACTTTTCCGCCGGCATCGACTTAAACCGGAAGCGCACACCTTATGCGATCGTTGCCTCGGGTTGCTCCTGGTCACTGACCGCTGATCTGCTTAAGGAGCTACCGGCAGATCTCTCCGGACAATTCACCCTTTTTAAGGTTGACCTGCCTTATCCTCTGCACCGGGGAGCGCAAGATAACCTGCTTAACAACTACGATAAAATTCTCGTGATTGAAGAGAGCATGCCGGTCATCGAATATCAACTCGGTGACCGCACCCGGGTTTGCGGTCGCACCGATGGCACGATTCCCGATGCCGGCGCGCTGACCCCGGATATTATCGCTGAAGCTCTGGCTCAATTTACCCAGAACCGACGGCTGGCGAAAGCGGACACCGAGATCGCCATACCTCCGGGTAAGCGCCCCAGTCTCTGCCCAGGTTGTCCCCATCGATCAAGTTTTTATGCTCTGAAAAAAGCTCTGCCAAAGGGCATCTATGCCGGCGATATCGGCTGTTACACTCTCGGCATCAATTTAGGCGCTATCGATACTTGTCTCTGTATGGGAGCTTCAATCAGTCAGGCCGGAGCTTTTTATCAGACCTTCGCCAAATCCGAAGATACGATCCCGCCAATTGCGGCGATTATCGGTGATTCAACCTTTTATCACTCTGGAATTCCAGCCCTGGTTAACGCCCGCTGGGAGGGTAGCCGCTTTGTCCTGCTTCTGCTTGACAACAGTACCACGGCCATGACCGGCAACCAGCCGACCCCGGCCGCAGGAGTCAGGGCCGATGGAACTCAAGGACCGGCATTGAAGCTTGAGACCCTGATCAAGGGGTGCGGGATTGAGAAGATAGCGGTAATTGACCCCTACAATCAGGAGGAGATGATTACCGTTCTGAAAGAGGCTCTGGAGTATACCCGGTCACCGGCAGGCGGAATTGCCGCAGTCATCGCCCGGCGCGGTTGCCTGATGATCCCGGCGGAACGCCGGCGCTTGACTCGGCTTACGGTAATAATTGATGAAACCGAGTGTACCGGCTGCGGTTACTGCCTTAAAGCCTTTGAATGCCCCGCTTTGGTGCTCAGAGAAAATGACGCTGAAGGCCGGGTTATAATTGACCCGATAATCTGTACCGGTTGCGGCCAGTGTGTCGCGGTCTGTCCGCAAGGGGCGATTAAGATTAAATCATCAGAATGATCTGTAATATTTTATTTGGCGACCCGTTACAGCGGGTGAATAATGGATACAGAATAAGACCCAGAAACAGGATAAAACTATGACTGACTGCAAACTTATTATTGCCGGACTCGGGGGCCAGGGAGTAGTTTTTCTTTCGCGCCTGATCGGCCAGGCGGCCCTGCTTGCGGGCGATAATTTTATTACTTATGAAAGTCACGGCATGGCGATGCGGGGCGGTTCGGTATCAAGCCAGGTCAAAATTGGATCCTACAACTCACCTCTGATCGGGGCCGGCACTGCTGACATTTTATTGGTTTTAGCCCCCGGCGAATATGAACGCAATCGTCATGCGCTCAAACCAGACGGAATTGCACTGGTCAACAGTGCTACCCCCACAACCGGCCTGGCCCCGAAAAATATGGTTAACGCCACAGCTCTGGCAGTGACCCACAATCTCCCCAAGGCTGTAAACCTGATCTTTTGCGGCTGGGCTGCAGAGCATTCAGCTTTTCCTTATAATTTCCAGCAAATGCAAGAGGCTGTCGAAACCGCGGCCGCCACTCCGGCAATAAAAACGGCCAACCTCAAAGCTCTTGAGATTGGCCGACAGGAATTTTCTTCCTCAAAATAACTGACCCGGATGTTACCCGCACCAGAGTTTTTTCCACTGATCGCAGGTAAGTAACCTGAACTTCTCAGGTAAGATCATCTATTCAACTTTAGAAACATTAGCGACCACATAACCGTGGTTTTCCAACTTTTTCACCAATATTTCAACATCCACATCCTTAACTCTGAAAACCAGTTCACGCCGACCTTCAATCGGAATATCATCAATCAAAGCGAGACTGACTAAAGTCCCCTCCAATCCATCCAGAATTTCGATAATCTTGATCAACTCATCCTGATTCTGGGGGAAATTATCCAAGGTTATCCGGGTCGACTCTTTATGAGTTGCTCCGAGCAT
>JAOZQE010000148.1 GCA_029932385.1 bacterium
TCTCAAGCTGATCCTCTTCGAGCATATCATCGACCATCTCTTTATCGATCTCTTCACTGAAGATAACTCCACTCAAAAGATGGAAGATCATCTTCATCTTCTGCCAGATCCCTAAATAGCCCCAAACCCGCTTCAACGTAATTTCAATCGGGCGGTCGGCGAGCACCAGTTCGGCGTTAATCGCTTCGGCCTCAGTGATTCCGGCCATCATTTCAGCTCCGGGCTGAACTCCAAGCTGCTTGCCGAGACGGCGATAGAAGGCACTTAAGATAAGCTGGGTTAAAAGGAAGAGGGCTTTCTTCTCTTTGATGACCTTGACAATATCCATCTTCTGCCACTGATCCCGCTGGGTCATGGCTTTATGACGGGGCGGGCAGAGTTCAACTGCGACCGTATCCGGTTGTAGAGTCCGGATTGTCGTTTCAACCTCAGTAACGCTCTTTTGCGAAACGTGGGCGGTGCCGACCAGGTAGATATCTTTATCCAATATCGAGATGTGACGGATGCTGTCGGGGAGTGCCGGCTGGTCGTCACTTTGTCGGGCTGCTGCTGTTGATTCTATTACTGTCATTTTGATTGTTCTATTTTAACCGGAAGTTTGAATTTGCTGGGCTTTTAAAATGCCCGAGCCATCTACCATAAAATATGGCGTAAAAGCAACTCTCAATCTTTATAGGTAGTGTTTTGTTAATAGATTTGCAGCCGGATGCGGTGATCGGGGAAATTGATTACCGGTTTTATGCGTAGCCGTTTTTCAAGAGTTGAAAAATGTGTCGGGCCAGGACTTCGGGGTCGTTATGGGAAGGCTTGAAACCCGGCATGAAGGTTCTAATAGGTGTGATCTGGTAATGATGAATAATCAGGCTTATGATTGAGACGGTCAACAGGTGCGGGTCGTAGTCGGAGGTAAGTTCCTGACATAGTTCATTAATGTTGCGGAAGAAATCACCGAAAACATGATTGGCAAGAAGCTGCAGACGGGTTTCATCTCCATCCAGAATTTCCCGCTCCAGCAGCCTCCGGAAATTATCATCATCATGAACTATTTTGCACATTTTTTCAATTATATGACGCAGGCGCAGTTCTGGACTAGCTTTAAGGGTGAAGGCTTTAATCACGAGGTCAGCATGTTTGTTGTAGGCCTGGACCGTAGCTTCGATATAAAGTGTCTGTTTGTCAGGAAAGTGATGATAAAGGGATGCTGCTTTAAGACCAACCGTCCGGGCAATCTCGCGCATGCTGACTCCGGCGTATCCTTTCTCAGCAAACAGCGGGATCGTGGCGGCCAGAATTTCTTCTTTATTGTGTTGTTTATAATTACTCATGATTATAATTCTCCGGTTGCGTAGCGCAAGCGGATAACTGCCAGAACGGCGTCATTGCCGGCTTTATCATAGTTGACAAAATTTATTGTCCGCAAGGTCTCCGCATCCAGAACTTCAGTATTGGTGCCGACCCCCTCCTTGTAACGATCCCGGGTTACCTTTAGATTCTCTTCGGCCTGATTCAGGGTCTCTTTAGTAACCTTTATCCGTTTGCGGCTCTCCTGCATATCAAGCCAGGACTGGCGCACCTGCAGTTGAATTATGGTTGTCAATTCCTGCTGCCGTTCTGCTAGAGCCCGGGCTTGAGACTGCAGAACCCGCCCTTTGTTTCGGGCAATATTACCGTCAAAAATATCCCATGATGCCATAACCATTGCCTGCCATGTGCTTTCATTGGCCTGATGTGAATTTTCGTGATAATCATAGCCGCTTTTCAGCATTACTTTAGGGCCGCTCACAGCTTTGGCCGATTTGGCCTGTAATTTCATGGCTTCAACCTGTTCCGCCAGAGCCATCAGCTCCGGGCGTTTTGCAACGGCCGTCTGGCTTAAGTAAGCTAAGTCAGCGGTTGGGTAGTGGAGCGGGATTGGAGATATGTCAACCTCGAAATCAAGGGGCCGGTTGAGCTGGCGATTGTAAGCTGAACGGGCAATATCAAGCCGGTTCTGAGATTGCAGTAACATCTGCTTGGCATTGGCTAGAGCCACCTGAGCTGCCAGTAGATCGTTAATTGGAACCATGCCGACATCATGCAGATTATTGACATCTTTTGTATGCGCGGCCAGACTCTGCTTATGACTTAAAGCGACATCGGTTTGTAGTTTCCGGAGAAGAATTGCGATATAAGCTTCGGCAATCTTCAATTTTACCTTCTGTTGGGCCGCAGTTTCGGTGAATTCACCCGCTTTAAGATCAGCAGTCGCGGCATCGATTGCCGAACTTATCTGAAAATGTGTGTAAAGCGGCAGGGAAACCATCGCCTGGTAGGAGAGCGATCGCTTGTCCGCAGTGCTGAATTCCGTGTCGTAAAGGTAGACTCCGGGTTCGTTGTCGAGCCAGAGATAGCCGGCCCCGAGATTGATGGTCGGTAGACGTTGGCCTTTGGCGGCTGCCAGTTGGGCCTGTTTGGAGTTAGTCTCTTCTCCGGCGGCCTTAATGAGATGGTCAACTTTAAGGCCAATCTCCCAGGCTTGCTCCAGAGTTTCAGCGAAGCTTACGGCCGCAAAAGTTGAGAAAAAGATAAAAAAGCTTACAGCTATAAAAAGTTTCTTCATTTTGTTTTTACCTTTGTTCGTTTGAAACCGTTGCGGCGCCAGCGGGTTATCTGTTCAAAACTATTTTCCATCAGAGAATAGACCGCCGGAACCACCAGCAGGGTCAGAATGGTTGAACTGAGCATCCCTCCGATAACCGCAACCGCCAGCGGCCCGTTGGTATCGGCCCCGGCCCCGTAACCTAAGGCGGCAGGCAACATGCCGAGAATCAGGGTGAAGGCGGTCATCAGTACCGGTCGCAGCCGGTTCGGGCAGGCTTCATGCAATGCTTCGGAAATATTCTTTCCTTCCCGTCGCAGCTGATTTGTAAGATCGACTAAAAGGATGGAGTTCTTGGTTACCAGTCCCATCAGCAGCACCAGGCCGACCATTGAAAAGACATTGAGCCCATGACCGAAGAGCCACAAACCACCAATACCGCCGACAATGGCCAGAGGTTGAGCGACCATGATGATTAAGGGTTGAGTAAACGAGTTGAATTGGCTGGCCAGCACCATATAGACCAGGATAATTGCCATGATAAAGGTGAAGCTGATATAGTGGACGGTTTTTCCGAACTCCTCCGCCCGGCCCCGCATTTTTACATTGTAACCGAGGGGCAGCAGATCTTTGCTGGCGGCCATAATTTTTTTGACGGCCGAGCCCAGGGCAATATCCGGTGTCGCATAAAATTCAGCCGCATACTGGAGGTCATAGCGGGCAATAATCGCCGGTCCCAGCTCTTTTTCAAAATGGGCGACCGTATCGAGGCGCACGAGCTCGCCGTTTTTGGTCCGGAGATAGATCCGGCGCAGGTCTTCAGGTGTAGAGAATTCACCGGAAGCTGCTTTTAAACGGATGTCGTAGCGTTCGCCGTCGCCGGGCTCGTCATTATATTTGGCAACATCATAACCACCGATAACAGCATTGACCACCATTGCCACATCCCGTGCGGAGAGATCGAGATCGGCTACCCGCACCCGGTCGATAACAAGTTTAACCTGGGGCAGATCAAGTTGCAGATCGAGATCGATTCGTCCCATGCCGGATTCGGTTGCCAGTTTGCGGTTCAGTTGATGCGCCAGATCTGCAACCTGATTGAGGTTTGGTCCGTTCAGACTGAACTGCAGCGGTTCACCCCGTCTTCCGCCAATAAATGCGGCGGGCGAAGGAAATGCCAGAACTCCGGGGATTTCTGCTAGTTCCTCGCGTAAAATCGGAATAATCTCATACTGTTTCAGCTTACGCTCTTTAAGCGGAGTCAGGCGGATGGAGATCTCGCCTCGGGAGACCTGCCCGGTGGCATCATTGCCGATGGATGAGAGATAGGAAAGAATTTCCGGATGAGTTTTTAACACTTTTTCAATTTCCGTCAGTCGGTCGTTGGTATATTCGATAGATGATCCCAAAGGGGTTTTCAGGGTGATTATAAAATGACCCTTATCCTCAGGCGGCATGAAACTTTTGCCGATCTTTCCAGCCAGGGGCATGAATAGCCAGACCATGATTACGGTCAGGATAATCATCGTCCAGCGAAAACGTAAGGCGAGACCCAGAATTTTGCGATAGAAATTTTCCAGTGCCTGAAGTCCGGATTCCCATAAAGTGTAAAGTGCGCCTTGTTTCGGTTTGACACTTAAGAAACGGGAACAGAGCATTGGGGTTAAAGTGATCGAAAGAAAAAGAGAGGTGAGAACGCCCACCGTCACGACCACTGCAAAGGCGGTGAAAAAACGGCCGATGATGCCGCCCATAAATATTACCGGGGCGAAGATGCAGGCCAGAGAGAAGGTCGCGGCGAG
>JAOZQE010000149.1:0-2630 GCA_029932385.1 bacterium
ACTGATTTTTTGGCTGGCGGTGATTGTTCGAGCGGATAGCAGGAGATACCTCTAAGCTCAGCAATCAGCCTGACCCCGGTAACTCCCATCTTCTTTCTGATAAAATCTGCATCGGCATCACGCAGCTGCAGAGCACTGTCAATGCCGTTAAGTGCCAGAAACCTCGCGTATCTCCGGCCGATACCCCAGACATCGGCAACCTTGACTGCCGCCAGCGCCCGCTCCTGATATTCGCCCCGGCAGAGATCAAGCACGCCGGCCGCCTTCTCTGAATTTTTAGCCAAATGTCCGGCTAACTTGGCCAGGGTTTTGGTTCGGGCGATACCGACAGAGACCGGAATACCGGTCCATCTCTCTACCGTCTTTTTGATGCTGCGACCGTATTCAGTCAGATCAATCCGACCAGAATCCGAGAGATCAAGAAAAGCTTCATCAATGGAATAGATCTCCATCTTCGGGGTAAACTGCGTCAATGCCTGCATCACCCGATTCGACATATCACCATAGAGAGCGTAGTTGGAGGAATAGACCTGAACCCGATTTTTTCTGACAATCTCCTCTATCTGAAATAGCGGTACCCCCATTTTTATGCCCAGAGCTTTGGCCTCATTCGAGCGGGCCACCGCGCATCCGTCATTATTGGAGAGCACAATAACCGGTTTGCCGATAAGCCGCGGGTTAAAAACCCGTTCACAGGAGACATAGAAATTATTGCAGTCAACCAAGGCGAATACTGGCGCCATAAAATTATTTATCCTTATAATTCAATTATAGGCCAGAGGCACTGTTTCTTTACGGACTCAAACCATTTTCGGCTTCCTGAAACAGTGCTTCAGGCAGATTCTCGACAAAGGCCCTGATCTCATCCCGAACCTTACGATAGCAATCGAGCTGCTCCTCCTCTGAGGCTCCATTTTCCGCCAATTTCCGGGCCTCCTGCGGCGGATCGTCAAAACCGACATGAACAACCCGGCAGGCGGCCGGGAAAAAGGGACAGTTTTCCTGCGCATTACCGCAGACCGTCACCACTGCATCAAATATTATATTACGAAATTCATCAACATGCTGAGATTTGTGGCCGGAGATATCAACCCCGACCTCGGCCATAACCTTAACCGCGTTCCGATTCAGACCGTGGGTTTCGATTCCGGCCGACCAGACGTTGATCTGGTCGGCTTTCAGATGCCGGGTCCAGCCTTCCGCCATCTGGCTGCGGCAGGAATTTCCGGTACATAAAAACAGCAGGTTGATTTTTTCACTCATTCATTACCCCGAGATCAATCATTACGATGATTGCTGACAGCTTCTTCCGCAACCCGGCGGACATCGGACAGACATCAGCTCCCTTTGGGATTTTTAACCTGACACTGGCAGTTCCCGGCCCGGGTTTCAGCCTGGATTCTTTCAATAATTGTCGATCTTCCGTTATGATCAAAAACATCTTTTCGGATATCCGCTTCGCTATACTCAAAACAGTAGCACACAAATTTTTCCATAAAATCATTCCTCTTTATAAATGAAGCACCTTCAGAAAGTAACACCGTAAATGTGGATCAAACAGTAATAAATGCCGGCCAGGATAAAGGCGGTTCCGGTCAAACAACGAACCCAGTACTCAATTTGGGTAAGGCGGTTGAAAGCCCGGCCGACATAGGCCGAGGCAAAGGCCATGATAAAGGCAAAAATAACCACCGGCAGGGCCGTACCGATACCGTAAATTACCGGCAGCACCAGCACCGACTGCTGCTGCAGAGCCAGGGGCAGCAGACCGCCGAAAAAGAGCCCGGCCGAAACCGGACAGAACGACAGCGCAAAGATAACGCCAACCGGCAGAGCCCAAATCATCCCGCCGCGACCGGCTTTCTCCTGCAGCACCGCCGCACCGAAACTGATAGAGACCCCGGAGCCGATCCAACCGAGCAGTATCAATCCCAGAACGATCATGATCGGGCCGAGGGCCTCGTTCATATACTGCTGCAGAAAACGGGAGACAGCAGAACTTCCCATGATGCCGGCGGTAATGATGCTCCCCAGAGCAACATAGGCCAGTGTCCGGCCCAGAGCGTAAAGAAAACCGGAACCCAGAACATGCTCTTTCTCTCCGGCCTTACGCCCGATAAAGGAGATTGCGGCGATATTTGTTGCCAGCGGACAGGGACTGACCGCGGTCAGAATCCCGAGCCAAAAAGCGGAAAAGATTGCGGCCTCGGTCATAAATTCCCACCGTTACGCCCCAGAAAGAGATTGATGGCAGCGCTGATATATTGATTAAATTGACCCGGATTCTGCATCAGCGTCCAGACCTCGTCCAGGCGCTTGAAATCAACAATTTTGCCCTCTTCCACCCGGGTCACAACGACGCAGCTGGCAACCACTCCGAATTTTTCGGCCAGCGGCTCATCCTCTTGAAAATCGACCTCCTGCCACTTGATCCGGCCGTCAGCCAGCTCTGCGGCATAAGCTTTATCCAGCAGTTCCCGGGTCATTTTTTCGATCGTGTTACAGGTCTCACAGCGAAACGTTGCGTGCATGTAGTAAACCGTAACATATTGACCGAAAGCCGGAGATTTAGCCTGCGGCAAACTGTGGTTTTTCAGCGAATGCCGACCTGAAACAAAACCGATGCTGAT
>JAOZQE010000149.1:2730-4380 GCA_029932385.1 bacterium
CACCTTGAAATCATAGCCCAGCTGCCGCCATTTCCTCAAGATATCCATCTTCGAGAGAAATCCGACATGCCGCCACAACTCCTCTCCTTCCGCATCGAAAAAGATCTGCGTGGGGATCATTCTGACCTTGTATTTTACGGCTGTATCCCGGTTTTCCTTCTGCCAGACATCGACAAATTCAACCGCAAACACGCCCTGATACTCTTGTGCCAGTTCATCCAGAACCGGGGTCATCTTCTTGCAGGCCACACATTTATGGGCGCCGAGATCCATCAATTTCGGCAGCGCCGGTTTCTTTTCACCGGCCCCGGCCGTAACCGCAAAAAAGCCTGACAGCAGCAGCAAAAATACGACATATTTTATGCTTAATTTCATAAAGATCCTCAATTTATCTGATTTTTACAAGTTTTTAAGGCATCAATAACTGAATCAGCATCCGCAGAGCAATCAGCCAGAGAATTATCCCGAACCATTTTTTAAGCCGGGTTTTATTGGTTGCAATCGAGATCCGGCTGCCGAGCCGGCCACCGATAATCGCGGCCAGAGCCAGCACAAGGCCGACCCGCCAGTCCAGCTGGGTGCTCAGAGCATGGCCCGCTAATCCCGACAAGGCTGTAATCGCCACCATCACGGTTGAGGTCGCCACCGCGATATCCATCGGCACACCGCAAAGCAGCACCATGATCGGCAGTTTAATAATGCCGCCGGTAATCCCCAGCATCCCCGACAACATTCCGATCGCCGCGGTGGCCGTCAACACCAGCGGCAGATTGACCGTATAGCTGACCCCGGCAAAACGACGGTGCCAGAGCCACCACCTCTCATCGGCTGCGGCCCGGTCAATCACGGGGCGGGTTTTATTGATCAGCATCAAAGTTCCGGCCAGCAGCAGAATGCCGACCAGAATCGACCTTAAAACCGGCTCCGGCACCAGGGAGCTGTAGTAACCTCCGACAAAAGCCATGATATCCGTCGGCGGATCCATCACCAGGGCCAGTTTCCAGTCAACCTTACGGTTGCGCCAGAAGATCAACAGCGCCGCCAGGGAGGTGCCGCTGATCAGCATCAGGCTGATCGCAGGCGCCTGCTCAAAGGTGAATCCGGCAAAAAGCAGAATCGGCACGTAGAGAATGCCGCCCCCCATTCCGATCATCGAAAACAGGGTTGAAACGCAAAAGAATACGGCCGCCAGCAGCAGGGTTGTGGTCATCAGAAACCACCCCTGCTTTCATTCTGAACCATGAAGCTACTCAGCCATGCAGGGCGTGCAAAAGACGCCGCTGTCGGTCTTTGTCACTTTGTCGGCAAAAACCCGCTCACCGCATTTTGCACATAAAACCGTATCAAAACAGCCCTTACCTTTGGGAAATTCATACTTTTCAACCGGCCCCACTTCCAGAAAGACCTCCTCCGGCATCTGCATAACCTTTTCCACCAACGGATCGGCCACTTCGGCGGGCACATCCTGCGGCAGCACCCCGTCTTTACGCAGCTTAACAAAAGGCGAATTGAGCATATTGCCGAAGAATTCATCCTGCAAACGTACCCGCACCGCTTTCCGGTTAACAACATCAATGAGCGTAAAAGCCATTTTATTATAGTACAATTTTTCAATATTTGATTTACCGTAAGTACAACCGGTCGCCGACA
>JAOZQE010000047.1:0-10770 GCA_029932385.1 bacterium
CTATCACAATTGTTAGAAAAACTATCGGTACTATTCAGCGTGATAGTGAAGCAAAGCATCGGATAAGAAAAATATATGCTGAAGATCCCATGATGTTGATGAGAGCGGTTGAACTGGTATCTATGGAATTTAAAATTATAGCAGAAGCCAATAATTATTGGAGAAAGTAATTTAGCTGTGAGTTTTAAAAAGCCTCGATCACACTAAATGGAACCATTTGCACTCAGAAGGGGAAAGATTATGTCGGAAAGCCAAATTGACTTAAACAACAACCGCAAAAAACAGCTTGGTCGCGTTTTACAAGTAATGCCGAAACAGGGCAAACAACTTATGGAGCAGATAGGTGAAACATATAAAGATGGAGCTCTAGAAAGAAAATCTAAACATCTTATGGCTTTGGCTATAGCTCTTGGGGTCGGGTGTCAGAATTGCGTTTTATTTCATACTGAGGCGGCATTGGAATCAGGTGCAACCAAGGAAGAATTTCTTGAGACCATCTCAATAGTAACCAGTATGAGAGGTACGACTGGTGTCGCAGAATCCCTAAGAGTGATCCAGTTTTTAGATGAATCAGGAAAACTTTAGGGTATCTTGCAGGTTATTTGCTTACTCTTATAGACAACAACGTTAGCACTTCTCATGGCGTGTGGCAGGTGACCGCAAAAGACTATATGCCAGTCGGAGTAAGATTAAAGTGAATAAGGATTGCCAATCGGTTTCCCTATGCTAATACTGAAGACACCGGTCAAATTGTAAGCATCGTTTTTCAGCAAGAGCTTTTCCGTGAATATCTTGTTACGATATACGCGTAACAAAGTTTGTGAAAAATCAGAGATATAGAGACTGACAGTGGATATCTTTAAAGAAACACTACAGTCGTCATGCCTGTTGTCTTACAGGTGTAAATCACAAATTAGGTATTGACATAAATTGTGGTTTGTACTCAAAAAGATGGCTACATTAATTTGATTTTAAAGGCCAATCCCACCTTAATCTTATTTTGCGATGGACTTGGTTGCTCACCCTTAAATTCATACGAAAAAGGGATCAGATATGGAAGCAAAGCAACGAAAACTGGTCATTGTCACTTCCCTTGGGAAAAAATATTCAGGCCTAGTGGATGTTCCAAGTGAAACCTTCAGGACAACTGATCTTTTGAACAGCTCTAATATCTTCTGGAAAAATCCAAACCTGAAATGTTATGACAATGCCATCTTCATGAGCAATGTCCAGTTGTTTCTTGGCGATACGGGAGTCTATAAAAGATTTGATTCCATACAGGTCAAGCTATCAGAAATCATTTATTTTTACGACGAAATTGAAAGTGTTGGCAATGAAATGGAACAAAAACGAGCCACTACAATGGTTAAACAATCCAGCGAAGAGGCTCAAACCGTCAATATCATTACCAGACAAGCAGGTAATTTCTTTTATGACATTACGGGCGTTTTTTTTGGCCTGTTCAAGAAAAAATCCCATAACAACTTTATCCCGTTAACCAAGACCAATATCCTTGGGATTTATCGCGAACAGGACAAGTGGATGCAAGAGAAAATCAAGTTTCCCCATAATTTTATATGCGTCAGCAATACGCACATTGAGTCCTTCACGTTTACAAACGACCAACCCCTTTAATATTTCCAGTGGTAAGATTCCATTATAACAAATTCTCCAAAATTTAGATGTTCAGCGAATAATCTATTGGCAAAGGTTGTCTGTTAGACGAAATGACAACACAATAAAAAAGATCCGCGCTTGGCTGTTGCCAAAGGCAGATCTTTTTTACTATTTGGACTCGGAAATTAATAATCCCGGATTAAATTGTAAAGGGTATCGCGCTGGGTCGCTTTGAAGCCCGCCTCTTTAATCGTATCGACAAGCTCTTCCAGGGAAATTGAGAAATGCACCCCGGCAGCGGCAACGACATTTTCTTCGATCATGGTTGAACCAAAGTCGTTGGCCCCGAAGTAGAGAGCGACCTGGGCCATTTTGGTGCCTTGCGTAACCCATGAGGCTTGCAGATTGTCAATGTTATCGAGTACCAGACGGGAGAGGGCCAGAACTCTCAGATAGTCAACGCCGGTCGCAGGCTGGCTTACTTCAGGCCCAAGATCAGTGTTGGCGGGCTGAAAACTCCAGGGAATAAATGCCGTAAAGCCGCTGGTGCGATCTTGAACTTCACGCACGCGAAAGAGATGCTCTATGAGCTCTTTTGGGGTCTCTAAGGAGCCGAACATCATTGTTGCCGTCGTGCGCAGACCCAAATTATGGGCAACCTCCATAACCTCAAGCCAGCGTTGCCAGCCAATCTTGTTAGGGCTGATCAGAGTACGAACCCGATCATCCAGGATCTCGGCCCCGCCACCGGGGATCGAGCCGAGACCGGCATCTTTCAACTGCTGCAGGGTTTCATCCAGACTGAGCTTGGATAAAGTCGCTATATGAGAGATCTCCGGAGGTGAGAATCCGTGAATATGGATGGCCGGAAAATCTTTTTTGATAGTTTTTAAAAGCTTGCTGTAATAGTCTATCTTGAGATCAGGGTGAAGGCCGCCCTGAAGCAGAATCTGGGTTCCACCCAGCTCTATGGTTTCGGCAATTTTCTGATGCAGCGTGAGGTTATCAATAACAAAGGCATCGACATCTTCAGATCGTCGATAGTAGGCGCAAAAACGGCACTGACACTCACAGATATTAGTGTAGTTAATGTTGCGATCAATAGCAAACGTAACCCTTTTTTGCGGGTGCAGCCGCAGGCGCATGGCTTGAGCCATCTCCCCGAGTTTCAGAAGATCACAATTTTCAAAGAGCTCCAGAGCACGCTGACGATCAAGTCTTGAATTAGTCATGCAGGCCTTCCTCTACGGGATTATAAAAAGTATCCCGTTCAACCGGCTTGCGACCCGCCTTGATAATTGCATTCCTGATATAATCCTCACTTAAACCCGTGGCGCTCTTGGCCCCGGCTGCGTGGGTAATACGTTCTTTGACCACGGTCCCATCGAGATCATTAACCCCGAAAATCAGGGCCAGTTGAGCGATCTTCTCTCCCAGCATGACCCAGTAAGCTTTGATATGCTGAAAATTATCGAGATAGAGGCGGGCGATAGCCAGCGTTTTTAGATCATCAATACCACTGGTCTCGCCTTTTTTGCGAATGTCGGTATTGGTTGCATGGAAAGCCAAGGGGATAAAGACCTGAAAGCCGCCGGTTTTATCCTGCAAAGTACGTAATTTTTCCATATGATCGATACGATCAGCATAACTTTCAATGTGGCCGTAAAGCATTGTCGCATTGGTCGGGATTGCAGCCTGATGGGCCATTTCCATAATCTTAAGCCAGCGGGAGCCGGAGATTTTTTCCGGACAGATCTGATTGCGTACCGTTGTATCTAGAATTTCAGCCCCGCCACCGGGCATAGCCTGGAGTCCGGCAGCCTGCAGAGACTTAAAAACAGCCGGGATATCAAGACCGCTGATTTTGGCGAAATAGTCAATCTCAACTGCGGTAAAGGCCTTGATAACGATATCCGGATGCTCCTTTTTGAGACCTTGAAGCAGTTCGAGATAGTAGGCGAAAGGCCAGTCTGGATGGAGGCCGCCGACAATATGAAACTCCCGGATACCAAGAGTTTCAGCCTCTTTAACCTCACTTAAAATATCATCAATACACTGCTCATAGGCACCCTCTTCACCTTTGAGTTTACTGTAGGCACAGAAACGGCATTGATTAACACAGATATTAGTCGGATTGATATGCCGGTTAATATTGTAAAAAACCGTATCTCCGTTAAGTTTGCGGTTGATTTCAGCCGCAAGTTTTCCGAGAGCAAAAAAATCGCCCTCTTCGTAGAGAAAGAGGGCATCCGCCGCTGTCAAGCGTTCACCGACCCGCTTTTTTTCCGCAATTTGCTTAAATTTATTCAAGACTATAGATACCTGAAGCTTAAGGGTGTCTAGAAAAGTTACACTTCCAGAGACGCGCCGACGCAGGCAAAGAAAAAGCGTTCGGGCATCCGGGCATAGAGCAAGGCTGATTTTTCAAGGCCGGTGCAGTGAGAAGCTCCGAGTTTTTCAATCTGGTAATTGTCAATCACTTTGAGCGTTTCAGCAAACTGCTGATCGCCGGAAAAACCCATGTGGGTACCGCCAATGACAGCATAAATACGATCACGCGAGAATTTATCTCTGACATAATCAAGGATATTGACCATGCCGGAATGAGCGCAGCCCAATATAACAATCAACCCTTTGGCAGAATCGATGACCAGAGAGAGATCATCATTAATGGGATCAGGCCTAAGTTCTTGACCCGATTCGGTCACCGCCACCATATTGGGATCGCCGACTTCATAGGTGGTATGCCGGGGAATCTCGCCGGTAAGAAATAGCCCAGGTCCAACCTCGACCATTTCACGGGAAAAACGAAAATCCGCTCCCAGAGATTCAAGAAAAGAGCGGCGAAAAGGAATTCCGATAGCCCGGCGAGCCTCTCCCCAAAAACGTTCGATAAAGATTTCCGGATGGGCATAAACCGGAACCTGACCACGTTGCACCAAAACTTGAGGCAAACCCCCAACATGATCATAATGACCGTGGCTAATCATGATTGATTCTATCGAAGCCAGATTTTTTTTCAGGAACATCGCATTCTGGCTAATACCTAATCCCTGACCGGTATCAAAAAGATAGTTGCCGGAATCGGTTTCGATAAAGCAGGAGAAGCCGTGTTCGCCAATACCGCCGAACGGCATACCGACGGAGTTTTCGCAGAGAATGGTAATTTTCGCTTTCATAAATCGACCTCCCGATCCCGGAGAAACCGGAACCAAACCGATAGTTTAAATGACAACCGGCAGAAAAGCTCCTATTCAAGAAACCCTTCTGCCGGTGCTTTATTTTGTTACAATCAGATGGTTAAGACTTTAGGGTGTCTTGAAAAATTATACTTTTTGTTCAAGTACAAGGCAGGCGAATATTTTAACCGCAGGAATACATATAGTATTTTGAGGATTAAAATGCGAGCCTAACGCAGTAATTGGGCAAAAAGGCAATTTTTCAAGGTACCCTCTACATCAAACCGGCTTCTTTATAGTATTTAACCGCGCCCGGATGCAAAGGAGCGGAGAGCCCTTCAAGCATATTCTTTTTCGTCAGAACCGAATAGGCCGGATGCAGTTTTTTGAAGGCTTCAAGATTATCGAAAACCTCTTTCGTGATGGCATAGACAATATCATCGGAGATATCGGCCGAGGTTACCAGGGTCGCCTTAACTCCGAATGTGGCTACTTTATCACTCTTATTAGTGGCGTTGGGATAAAACTTCATCGGAATAAAAGCTTTGGCGTAATAGGGAAACTTGGCAACCAAAGACTGAACATCAGCAATCTCAACAATGTGAACTTTAATCCGGCCGGCGGTAGCTTCTTTGATTGAACCATTGGGATGACCAACGGTATAGAAAAACGCGTCAATCCGCTCATCCTGCAGTGCACTGGCTGCCTCTACTGCTTTGATGTATTCAGACTGAATATCTTTTTTCTCGTCCAGACCGACCAGGGCTAAAGCATCACGGGAGTTTCCAAGCTGACCGGAACCGGGATTACCGAGACCGATTCTTTTACCTTTCATATCGGCAAGTGATTTAATACCACTCTCGTCGCTGGCAATCAGAGTAATTGACTCAGGATGAATACTGAAAACCGCCCGCAACTTTTTCTGGGGCTTACCGTCCCACTCTTTCATGCCGTTAACCGCCTGAAACTGACGGTCGGACTGGGCAATACCGAATTCGAGATCACCATTTAATACAGCATTAATATTAAAAACTGAGCCGCCGGTGGATTCAACCGTGGCTTTCAAATTATAAATCTTGGCTTTTTTGTTAACCATCCGGCTGATAGCGCCGCCGGTCGGATAGTAAACTCCGGTGACCCCACCGGTACCAATCGTCACAAATTGAATCCGCGCCATTGAAGCACTGGGTGCCATCAACAGAGCCAGAGCAAAACAGAGAACCAACAACATTAACTTTTTCATCTTCTCTTCTCCTTTACTAAAAATAAGAGGTTAAAAAAACAAACATCTCTTTACCCAAAAAACCAAATTGACAAAGATTATGCACTCTACATGAAATCAGGAAAAATAGTCAACCGCATTTGCAAAAATAATTCGTCCCGGCCCATCCTTTTGCCATTCAGCCTCAGGATTAAGGGCTGAATATTCAGGCCATGAAGGCAGATGGTTCATCCGGAAAGCTCTTTCCGGATGGGGCATCAGACCGAAAATCCGGCCCCCGACTGCGCAGAGAGCCGCGACATCATCGAGTGAACCGTTAGGGTTAACAGGAAAGAGACCGGCGGCCGGCCGGTTTTCATTATCAACATAGCGCAAAGCTATCTGCCGCCGCTCCTGCAACTCCGCCAGAGTTTCAGGAGTGGTAAAAAAACGACCTTCACCATGAGCAACCGGCAGAAAAAGAGACTCAACTCCGCGCAGAAAAACGGTATCAGAATCGGCTGCAGCCAGATTAACCCAGCGGCACTCATAACGGGCCGAGCTGTTGGCAATTAAAGCCACCCGGCGCTCACCCAGACTATTATCACTGCCGCCCGGTAAAAGCCCTAAATTAACCAGAACTTGAAAACCGTTGCATATTCCCAGAACCAGGTGGTCGGCAGCGACAAACTCCATCAATTCCGACCACAAACTGTGCCGCATCTTATTGGCCAGAGCATTGCCGGAACCGGTATCATCACCATAAGAGAAACCTCCCGGCACGACAAATATTTGATAATCACTAAGGGTTTCCGGAGCCGCGATAAGATCGTTGACATGCATGATCTTAGTTTTCGCGCCGCAGGCCTGAAAGGCGTAGGCGGTCTCCTCTTCACAATTAATCCCGTAACCGGTAAGCAGTAGAACCTGGGGTTGTGCCATTTATAACTCTCCAATCAAAAACCGGCAAAAGTGGAACGATAGGCACTCAACAACTCAGTCGTTGTCGTCTCCACCGCGGCCGCATTATTCTGCCGGATAATAATCTTATCATCATCACGCACCCGGCCCAGCTGTAAACAACAGTTTTCAGCCAACGCTTTTTCAAGACCGGGAGCCTTATCCGGTGCAATAGTAACCAGAAACCGACCGGGATGCTCGTTAAAAAGAAAAAGATCGGCCCGGTCGCCGCCCGGAATCTGAAGTTCAAAACCCAGTCCTTCAGCCATGGCACCTTTACCGGCGGCAATGGCCAGGCCGCCCTGAGCCAGAGAATAGAGTGAATGAAATTGGCCTGTGGCCACCGCTTTCTCAACCTTTTGATAAAAAGAGAGCTGCGTTACAGGTGCAAATTGCGGAGCATGACCCGCGGCTGTATCCACAACCAGGCCCTGATCCCGCAGGAGGGCCAGATATTCACTGCCGCCCAAATCGTAATCTGCCGGCAGGTAAGCACCGAGCAGATAGATAAGATCGCCGGGTTTGACAAAGGCGAAAGAGCGTACTCTGGCGACATCAGGCACCACCCCGATCGAGGAGATCAAAATCGTCGGCGGAACCGAAATTTTAACTTCCTTATCATCGGCATCAAAGCCGCTGAAATCATTATACATGCTGTCTTTGCCCGAAATAAACGGGGTACCGTAGACAACTGCGGTCTCGTAACAGGCCCGAACACACTCTTTCAATTGCCAGAGCCGCTCCGGATCATCGGATGAACACCAGCAGAAATTATCCAGAAGAGCCATCCGGGACAAAGGCGTTCCAACCGCCATCAGGTTGCGCACGGCCGTATCAATGGCAACTGCGGCCGCGGCGTAAGTATTGATATCACTGAGAGCTGGATAGAGACTCTGGGATAAGGAAACCCCCTTTTCCGACTCCGGCAACGGCTGTACCACGGTCGTAAAGGCATCAACCTGGCCCCGGCCGACCAGAGGTTTTAAGACGGTGCCGCCCTGAACCTCGAAATCGTACTGGTTGGCAACATAGGCGTGCGAAGCCAGATTAAGCCGTTTAAACATCTTTAAGAAAAGATCGGTCAAAACCAGATCCGCAGCTTCCGGCAGAAGCACATCATTTTCTGCGGACGGCCATATCTTAGTGGTTAAATGCTTGTTCGGCAAGCCGTCATGGAGAAATTCAAGCTCGATATCCATCACCGATTCGCCATTGTAGCTGACCTGACAGCGCCCTGAAGCGGTGAATTCTCCGATAACCGTTGCTTCCACTCCGCGGCTTTGCATCAATTTTTCAAGTTCCGGCCATTTTTCCGGTGGCACCGCCAGGGTCATGCGCTCCTGAGACTCACTGATCCAGATCTCCCAGGGAGACATGCCCGGATATTTTACCGGAACTTTTTCCAATTCAACCCGGCAGCCGCCACACTCACGCGCCATCTCGGCAACGGAACAAGAGATTCCGCCGGCTCCATTATCAGTAATGCTGCTGTAAAGATTGCGCTGGAGTGCCTCTTTGACAATCGCGTCGGAAAATTTCTTCTGCGTAATCGGATCACCAATCTGAACTGCGGTGGCGGGGCTGCCGCCGGTTAAGGCTTCAGAAGAAAAAGTCGCCCCGTGAATTCCATCAAGTCCGACCCGGCCGCCTAAGACCACAATATAATCACCGGCTAAAGCGGCCTTTTCATGGCTTAAACGCCCGGCTTCAGTAACTCGCGGCAGGAGTCCGACGGTACCGACAAAGACCAGCGGTTTACCTTTATAGCCGGGATGAAAGGTCAGAAAACCCTGAGTTGTCGGAATTCCGGAGCAGTTTCCGCCAACCCGAACGCCATCAACAATCCCGTCCAGAATACGCCGCGGCCGGAGTGCCTGATTACTTTGATTTTTCGAACGATACAGGGGCTTGCTGTCAGCTGGATCGGCAACACAGAAACCGTAGCGGTTGATTATCGGTTTAGCCCCAAGGCCGAAGCCTAACGTATCCCGGTTAACCCCGACGATTCCGGTAATTGAACCGCCGAAAGGGTCAAGAGCCGAGGGTGAATTATGGGTTTCAACTTTATCGGTAACCAGATAGTCATCATCAAAAATAATCCCACCGGAGTTATCAACAAAAACCGAGACACAGATATCATCATCTCCGCGATCTTTACGGATCTTTTTCGTCGCCCCCTTGATATAGGTTTTATAAAGACCATCCTCAAGATCATCAAGGGCCGCGGCAAAGATCGTATGTTTGCAGTGCTCAGACCAGGTCTGGGCCAGCGCTTCCAGTTCAAGATCGGTCGGAGCCCGTTTTTCGACCCCAGCGAAATAGTCGGCAATTGTTTTCAGCGAGTTAAGATCTAATGCCAGGGGCCCGCGTCGCACGGGATTACCGGCAGCATCATAGTGGTCAATAATCCCGCCTTTACCGAGAGCGATGAGGTCGGCCTCCGGGATATTAAGATCAACCCGGCTCACCCCTTTATGTTCCTTAAGTTTGACCCGGGGTATAACCAGATCCATACCCGCTTCAGCAACATAGGTTGAGCGATCTTTCCAGTGCAGTCGTTCGATCAGGGCATTGGCGAGAAACCGGCCGATAAGACGATAATCACCATCACTGAGATTTTTTGCTTCGAGATAGTAGACCGTGCTGGAATAAATGCCCTGATCGGGACTTAAGACTTCACCCCAGGCATCGGCCAGGGTTGCCGCCGCACTGTGGGCGATATTGTCAGTTACCCCGGGCAAAAAACCGACCTCTAAGACAGCATCAGCCGAACCTAAAGGACGGGATTCATCTATCAATACGTCATGAATCACCGGATTCAAAAGCAGGCCTGCCACCTCGCGCAACCGGGCCGGACTGAAATTTCCTTCCAGGGTATAAACCTCTGAAAGCCGGAGATTATCAATCGTTACCGATAAGTCCAGAGCATTGAGTTTATCCCGCAACAGCTGACCCCGGGTATCAAGTTCGGGGTCGCGAAAGAAGATCTCCAGACGGTGACCAATTAAGTTTTTTGTCATAATAATTTCTCTTTTACGATACGGTCACTGTTCGTCTGCGCCTAATATTTTTATGTAAGGCAGTTCGCGATATTGTTCGTTATAATCAAGTCCGTAACCGACAACAAAGGCATCGGGTATAATCGCGCCCCAGTAATCCGGAGTCAAAGCTTCATCACTACAGCCGGATTTACGCAGAAGAACACATGACTTGACACTCGCGGCCCCTTTTTCCTTAAGCCAGACCATGACCTCTTTCAGGGTCAGACCGGTATCAAATATGTCATCAACCACCAGCACATGCCGCTGCCGGCAGAATGATTCATCGGCCGTAACCGGCTTGATCGTTACCCGGCCGCAGCTGGCAGTACCGATATAGCTGCTGACCTGCAAATAATCGACTGCCAGATCCAGCTGGTAGCGGCTTAACTGACGGCTAAGATCTGCCAAAAAAGGCTGGCAGCCTTTCAAAAGACCGAGCAGCAAAAGCTGTTGGCCGGAAAAATCTGCGGCAATCACCTTCGCCAGATCAGCTACCACTTTTTCGAGCTCATTGGCGCTGTAAAGTACCTCAGACATAACTTCTCCACTTCCCCGTTGTCCTATAACGAAATAGCCCGACTTGTCAAGAAAGGAAGAATTTTTCTTGACTCAATCAGCTTACGAGTCTATATGTTGCCGCGAATCATAACTAATTATATATAGAAGATTATTTCGCCGTTTACAGATTTTTTCTTGTTTTTATAAAGAAACTTTCTGATTAAGGCTACCTACTTGTGATCTGTGAAAGTGCCTTTGAGTCCGGGCAACGCCA
>JAOZQE010000047.1:10870-15721 GCA_029932385.1 bacterium
ATTAAGGCTACCTACTTGTGATCTGTGAAAGTGCCTTTGAGTCCGGGCAACGCCAACATTAGGCCTTTAGCCGTTTGAGTTCCTATGTTTACTGGTATCATCGAAGAGATCGGCACAACCTTAAACTCCGGCTTGACGAGCGGTTCCGGGGAGATTAAAATTGCCGCGCAACTTATTTTAAGTGACGCTGAACTCGGCGATAGTATCGCTGTCAACGGTGTCTGCCTGACGGTTACCGGGATAGCCGGGCCGGAGATAAGTTTCGACGTTTCAGCTGAGACTCTGCGCCGCTCCAATCTCGGTACCTTAAAAAAGGGCGACCCGGTCAACCTGGAACGAGCCCTGGCAGCTGACGGCCGTTTCGGCGGCCACATGGTCTCCGGCCACATCGATGACACCGGCACTCTGATCGCTAAACAAGATGAGGGCAACGCGGTAATTTTCACCTTTGCGGCCCCGGCCGGAATCATGCACTACCTGATAGAAAAAGGTTCAATTGCGATTGACGGTATCAGCCTGACGGTTGCCGCCTTGAAAAAAGAGAGTTTTTCGGTGGCCGTAATTCCCCACTCGTTACAGAAAACGACCTTGGGCCGCCACCGGATCGGCGCTACCGTCAACCTGGAAAATGATCTGGTTGCAAAATATATCGAAAAACTGGCTCAGCCCCGGGAAGAGACGATCCGCCCGCAAGCAAAATTAAGCCTGGAAACTTTACAGAAACACGGCTTTGCTTAACCGGCCTCGCAATCTGCCGGACTCCCGACCCTTAACTGACAGGAAATATCCTTAAAAATCCAATACAGGAAATAAAATGGTTATCTCACGAATTGAAAACGCATTAAAAGATATTAAGGCCGGGAAAATGGTTATCCTGGTTGATGATGAAGATCGCGAGAATGAAGGCGATCTGGTTATGGCAGCGGAGAAGGCAACTCCGGAAGCGATTAATTTCATGGCTCGATACGGCCGTGGCCTGATCTGCCTCTCACTGACCGAAGATCGCGCCGACTTTCTTAACCTGCCGCCGATGGTTTCCGATAATACGGCCCAGTTTGAAACTGCTTTTACGGTTTCAATTGAAGCCCGGCGCGGGGTCACGACTGGAATCTCAGCAGCCGACCGCAGCCACACCATCCTCACTGCAATCGATGATCACTCCGGCTCCAATGATCTCGCCCGACCGGGCCACATTTTTCCTTTGCGAGCCCGCAAAGGCGGAGTTCTGGTGCGTACCGGACAGACTGAAGGCTCGGTCGACCTGGCCCGGCTGGCGGGATTAAAACCGGCCGGAATTATCTGTGAAATCATGAATGACGACGGCACGATGGCACGAATGCCGGAGTTGAGAAAATTCGCTGAAGAACACAGCCTGTCGATCATTTCAGTCGCGGATATTATTGAGTATCGAATGCGCACCGAATCCCTGGTCCGCAAGGCGGTACGGGCCAAACTGCCGACCCGCTACGGTGAATTCGAGATTATTGTTTATGAAAATAAACTTGACAAATTTGAACATATGGCCCTTATCAAAGGCGATCTCTCCAGTGATGAACCGGTCTTAGTCCGCGTCCATTCCGAATGTTTCACCGGCGACACTTTAGGCTCCCTGCGTTGCGACTGCGCCGACCAACTCCATATTGCTATGCAGCGTATCGAAGAGGCCGGCCGCGGTGCCATCCTCTATATGCGCCAGGAGGGCCGGGGCATCGGCCTGGTTAATAAACTGAGGGCCTACTGCCTGCAGGAACACGGCCGAGATACAGTCGAGGCCAATGAAGAGCTCGGATTCAAACCTGATCTCCGCAACTATGGGGTCGGGGCTCAGATGCTGGTCGATTTAGGTATTAAAAAAATTCGTCTTCTAACCAACAATCCGACCAAAGTTATTGGTCTGCAGGGTTACGGTATTGAGATTGTTGAACGGGTCGCACTGGAATGCACCCCGAACGAAACCAATATCGACTATCTCCAGACCAAACGGGAAAAAATGGGACATCTGCTCAATCAGGTACCGGAACATAAAGAAGATCTGCAAAAAAACCCAGGGAAGGTGGAAAAACATGATTAATTATTTTGAAGGATCACTGAATCAGTGCAGCAGTGCCAAAGTTGCAATCATCAACAGCCGCTTCAACAGTTTTATCTGTGACCGTCTTCAGGACGGCGCTCTGGATGCTTTGAAACGACACGGGATCAGCGATGAGCAGATTTCGGTTTTCAAGGTTCCCGGAGCCTTTGAGATTCCTCTCCTGGCCCGGAAACTGGCTGATTCAAAAAAATATGACGGCATCGTCTGTTTAGGCGCTGTAATTCGTGGCGATACCCCTCATTTCGACTATGTTGCTGCAGAAGTCAGTAAAGGCATTGCCACAACCAGTATTGACAGCGGTGTTCCGATCGCCTTTGGTATACTCACAACCAATACGATTGAACAGGCGATTGAACGGGCCGGCAGCAAGGCCGGTAACAAAGGCTGGGATGCCACTGTTACGCTACTCGAAATGATTGATCTGCTGGGCCAGGTTTAACCGGAAAAGATGGCCAATAAACGTCGTAAAGCTAGGGAAGCAGCCCTCCAGATCCTCTACATGCTGGAGCTCGGCCAACCTAAACAAGTCATCCCGTCGATCGTGCGTTACTGGGAACACGACTGGGTGGTCGAGAGTGATTGTCACCTCTGCCCGGCTGAATGTAAAGATCGAGACAAACCCAAAAGCCGCTTCTCCAATCCGGTCAACCGCCAGGCTGAAAGTGTTTTCACCAAACAGCTTGTCGATGGCGTCCGTAAAAATTCAGACACCATCAATCAGGAGATCGAAAAACACTCACTTCACTGGAAACTGAACCGGATGTCGTGTATTGATCGTAACATCTTAAGAATCGCCATCTTTGAGATCCTCTCCTGCGATGAAATACCGCTCAAGGTCTCAATCAACGAAGCTATCGAAATCGCCAAAACCTACGGTGATAAAAACTCCCCCGCCTTCATCAACGGCATCCTCGACCAGATAAAAAAATAGCAATAACTATTCTCCAACAGAACAAAAGAACAAAGAAAGAACAAAGGAGAACAAAGGGGTCAAATCTTTATCCTTGACGCTCCTGGTAAGATCAGCCCACGGCCCGTTCAGCGGCGCTCAGGGCACCTTCTAAATACCCTCCATGCTGACTGGCGGTTTCGGTACCGGCAAAATGGATGGTCTCATTCCAGAAGGAAGTCTGGCGGGCCGGAGGGGAGTAAAGAGGGTGTTCGTACATGGGCGGCTGATCCAGGCGAGTGGCGGTAAAGGGTTCACGGGCCCAGTCTCTATAATAAACCGTGGCAGGCGGCACCGCCGAAGCCCCGTAAATCTGCGTCAGCTGTTCAAGAATTGCTTCTATCAGCAGATTTTGATTGCTGCGTTGAACCGCCGGAACCCCGACAAAGCCGGTCAAGCCATACGGATCCCGATTGTGATTAGAGCCATCATGCAGTTCAGCCATGGGGCCGCGCTGGCTGAAAGCCTGACCGGAAAGACCCGCCCGGCGCCAGAAAGGCTCTTCATATAGGACATAAAATTTCGCCTGACCTGCCATCCAGGTACCGATTTTAAGCATCGCTTGAGTCAGGTCTGTCGGTAGCTCAGGATTAAAAAGAATGGTTGATGCGGTAAGGCGCGGCGGCAGGGCAAGAATTACTTTTTTAGCCTCAAACTGAGCTTCAGGCTCTTCCTCCAGCTGACCGACGCTGACTAAAGCTCCAGCATCTTTTTTTTCGATATTGCAGACCGGATGATGCAAACGAACGGCATTTTCGGGAAGCCCCGCACAAAGTTTATTAATCAAGGCCACCATCCCGCCGACCAGGCGCCAGGAGAGCGGCTCTGTTGCATACCCTCTGACGGTCTGTACCATGCCGCCGGGGTTTTGAAACCGACCCTGTCCCTCTTCAAACTGACGATAACCTTTAAGCCCCAGCTCTTGAATAAGCCGGGCCATGCGCGGATGAATATCAGGCCAGTACCAGGAGGGCCCAAGATCAGAAAAAAAGCCCTGAAATTCAGGGCTTAAAATTCGGCCGCCGAGACGCTCCCGAGCTTCGAGAACAACAAAAGATTCCTTCTTCAAAGCCAGCAGTGAAGCCGCATAAAGACCACTGAGACCGCCACCGACGATCACGGTGTCAACTCTTTCAATCGACATACTGATTTTCCATATTCCTAACGCAGGCCACGATCCACACCCCTACTGGAACTCCCGAAGGACAACTTAGCACAAACCTCAATCATTCTGTTTGGGCGGCTGAATTCCGGCCTTTTTGGCGGAATGGTCGCGGCCTGAAAAGTAGTTTGCCCAGGAAGAGGTGTGGAAGAAATCCCAGTCGGGCGGCGGGATAATTTCACCGGCAATCTGGCTCTCTTCATTGTAGTTTTTCAGGCGGTCATAGGCTTTAACCCAGATACACTGCTTCTCATTCGGGTAGACCTCACACCAACCTTCATAACTGCCTCCGCAAGGCCCGTTGCGCTGGTTCTTGGGGCACTGCGACATCGGGCAGAGATAGGCAACATCAGTTAAGGCACAATCACCGCAATCCATGCATTCATAGAGGGCAACCTTTGAAATATGCTCAACAAAACGAAAAAAACCGTTCTCGGCACTTTTATCAACCACTTTCTGGGTCAGATTGAACATCTTTCCCCGAGGTTCAAAACAGAGATTATGCACCAATCGCGAAAACTTGTAACTGAAAGGCACGACCGGGCGGGCCGTACGCGGGGCCTGGTTTTTACTATTGAGTAAACCCTCTTCAGCCCTCTTGAAATAGTAAAATCCACCTTTTTGCGGAAAATCGAACTCGGTCATCAC
>JAOZQE010000150.1 GCA_029932385.1 bacterium
AATTGTCGCGACCTATATCAATCGACTTGAACGGGAAGACAGTATCTATGAGATTAACCAGAGACTACGGCCGCTTATTGCTGAGATTGAAAATATTAAGAGCCTTGAAGTTGTTGACACCGGCTCGACGGTTTTGTCAAGTATCCGCGCCGCTCTTGATGTAACACTTTACAGCTCAGACATTGCTGAGCTTGAGAAAGCCGGTGATCTGGTTGAAGAGGCCCTTTATAAAACCCAGGGTCTTACCTCGGTTGAGAGAACCTGGCACACCGATAAGACCGTCTACAATCTCAATATAGATCAGTCGCAGGCGGCTTTTTATGGTTTGGATAGTCGTCAAATTACCCGGCAGTTGGAGGGAGTTATACGGGGGGCAACGGTCGCTTCTTTCCCACTGCAGAACAGCATTGATTTCGGTGTGCGGGTCTGGCTGCCGCAAGAACAGCGGGATACGATGGACATTCTTCACACCACCCTGCTTGATTCACCAAAGGGTAAAATTCCTCTGAATGCCATCGCTTCTTTCTCCACAGAATTGGAGCCCAGCAGTATTACCAGAGAAGGATTAAAATATACGCTTAATGTTTATGGCTCAAGGGAAAAAGCTTCTATCTCCCATATTATGCAGAGTTTTAACAAGGCCTTTGCCGGAGTCGAGTTGCCTCCGTCAGTGACGATGGAGCAAAGTGGTGATGTTAAGCAATTTAAGATTGCCGCCGCAAGAATGGGATCAGGTATTGGTTTTGCCGTACTGCTGATCTTTGTCAGTCTGATTGCTATGTTTAATAGTGTAAAAGTAGCCATGATGGTCACTTTTTCTATTCCACTTATCCTGGTTGGTGCGGCTTGGGGGAATCTGCTTATGGAATATCATACCTCCATGCCGGCCATGATGGGCTTCATCCTGCTCTCTGGTATTATTGTTAATAATGCCATCCTCTTGATTCATTTTGCGATGGAAAAAATGGACGAGGGGATGAATAAAAAAGAGGCTATGCTTGAGTCAATCCGCCTGCGTACTCGACCGGTTGTTATGACCTCCTGTGCCGTATCCGTAGGGATGCTGCCCGTGGCCATGGGTTCATCCATTGGTCTTGAGCGTTTGGCTCCACTTGGAACCGTGGCCATAGGTGGTCTGATGGTTGGTACTTTCTTAACTCTGCTCCTGATTCCTATTATTTTTATTATGGTGACTACAGAGGAGAGCGTCGTAAAAAATCCATAGTTAAAGCTGTTTTTTAGATACCTAATTATTTCACTGGTATCATTAAATTTCACTGGTATTATTAAGATAATCATAGTATGGTAACCAGGTCTTGTGCAAACGCGGGCAGCAGGAGTGTAAATCGCTAATAATTGTTAGTCGCTTGTCAATCAAATGGAGTTTAAGTATATGTATAAAAAGTTATTATTTTCCTTGATTCTGGTCGCTTTCAGCCTCCCGGGTATGGTCTCTGGTGCAGAGAAAGTTTACACTCGTGAGCAGTGCTTGGAAATGGCTCTTACCCGCAACCCTTCGGTTCTGGCAAGTATTGAGAGGAAAACCCAGGCTGAATGGGGCAAAAAATCAGCCTTTGATGATTTTCTCCCCAAGCTCAATATCGATGGATCCTATACTTACACGGACGGGGATTACGATGTTGACAACGATTTTGTTGATATTGATGATAATCGTGACAATTATGAGTTGAGTATCTATGTTGATCAGCCTCTTTTCACCGGCTTTCGTCTGACCGAGACCTATGACCTGGCTGACATCGGTCTCAAGGTTGCCGTTGCCGGCGAGCAGCTGGCAAACCTTGAAATCACGTTTCAGACGATTCAAGCCTACTACAATTTTTTGATGAAGCAGAAACTGGAGCGGGTTGCGAATGCGGCGGTGACTCAGCTTGCTTCTCACCTGAACGACTCCGAACAATTTTTTAAAAATGAGATTATTCCCTTAAATGACCTGCTTGAGTCAAAAGTTCACTTAGCCAATGCCCAGCAGGATGCGAGGATTACGGCGAGCCGAACCCGGACGGCCCGGATGGCCCTGGCAACAATTATCAAAGAGCCTTTGCTGGTTAAATTCAATGTCGAAGATACTCCCGATATGGTTGCTATGACCAGCGACATCGAGACTCTTACCCTCCAGGCTCTGGAGACAAGGCCGGAATTGCAACAGGCAAATTATAACCTGGAGGCCTCTAAAAAACAGATATCTCTGGCTAAAAGTGCATATTTCCCGGATGTATCCTTAAATGCCGCTTATAACAGTTTTGGTGGTGATTCTTTGATCGATGGTGACGGTTTTGCTGATTCAAGGAATTCCAATGAAATGATCATTGGTATCTACGCTTCATGGGAACTTTTTGCCTGGGGCCAGACTAAACACCAGGCGAGCCGGGCCGCCGCTGCGAGTCGTGAGGCTGATCAGTCTCTGATCGGGGTCATGGATGAAGTCAAGCTTGAGGTCCAAGATAATTTTATCTACGCTCTGACCGCGTACGAAAATATTGCAACCGCAAAAATTGCGGTTGAGCAAGCCCGGGAAAACCTGCGCATGAATGAACTCCGCTATAAGAATCAGCTGGCCACCAATACCAATGTGCTTGATGCCAGAACCTTGTTAACTGATACGGAAACAAAATATTATCGTGCGGTTTATGACTATAACATTCGCCTGGCCGGGTTGGCTCGGGCGGTTGGCGTTAGCAGTTGGAAAGACTTGAACGTAAATTGATCAATTCGGCAGAATAGTTACCAAAAATTTTAATAAAAGGTTAAAATCATGACACCACGGAAAAAAGATTGTCTGCAAAAAAGCCCGGTCGGGAAAATCTTCACCTTGTTGTGCCTTGTCGCGATTGCGGCTTTTTCTTTTAGCGGTTGCGCTAAAGAGGAGGAGCCAGTTAAAAAAGAGGTGGTTCGGCCAGCTAAAATAATGACTATCGAGCAATTGGAGCTTTCTAAAAGCATGAAATTACCTGGTAAGGTTGAGGCTCGTGACCGGGTTGAAATATCTTTTGAGGTTTCGGGGAAACTGGTTGAGCTCGCGGTTGATGCAGGGCAGCATGTGAAAAAAGGTGATCTTATCGCCCGTATTGACCCTAGAGATTATCAGAATAGTCTTGCTGCACAGCAGGCCAAGGTTAACCAAACCAAATCTGAAGTTGATCGTTATGCCAATCTTCTGGATGAAAAGGTCGTAGCGAAATCAACCTATGATGTAAAAGTGAGAAATTATGAGGTGGCGCTGTCGCATATGAGGATTGCCCGCAAGGCACTAGGTGATACTCGGCTTAAGGCGCCTTTTAGTGGGATTATCGGTAAACGGTTTGTTGATAACCATCTGGTTATTATGGCTAAGGAGCCTATTGTCTCGATCCAGAGGCTTTCGGCGGTGGACGTGGTCGTTAATGCCCCGGAAAATGTGATGAAGAAAAAAAGTGACGGTACCTCAATCAAGGTTGCGGCTGAGTTTGCCAGTTACCCGAATGAGCGTTTTGCTTTAACGATCAAGGAATTTGCGACTGAGGCTGACCCGCAGACCCAGACCTTCAGAGTGGTTTTTAAAATGCCGATGCCGGAGGGAAAAACTATTCTCGACGGAATGACCGCAACCGTTTTTGTGACGGTCGGCCATGAGGGTAAAAGTATGATTGAGATTCCGGTTCAGTCAGTATTTTATGATGAGAAGGGTCAGGCCTATATCTGGAAAACTAATCAGGACTTACGCATAACCCGGCATAAGGTTACAGTTGGAACGCTGACTAACGCCGGTAATATTAAAGTGAAATCCGGCCTGGTTTCGGGAGATCGGATTATTACAGCGGGGGTGCAGAATCTGACTGAAGGCCTTAAGGTTCGTGAATATACTGGGACGATGGGAGAGTAGGGACCATGAATTTAGCAGAGATTGCGATTAAAAAGAAAACGGTAACCCTGGTGTTTACCGTACTGCTTGTGATTGGTGGTATACTCTCTTTCCAAAGTATCGGGAAGTTGGAAGATCCTGAATTTACCATCAAAGATGCTTTAGTGATTACCGCCTATCCCGGAGCCTCACCGGAAGAGGTTGAAAATGAAGTAACGGACCTGCTTGAAACTGCGATCCAGCAACTAGGTCAGCTCAAAGAACTTGAATCGATCAGTAAGGCCGGTTTATCCGTAATCACGGTTACCACCGAAGATAAATATAGTACCGCCGAATTGCCCCAGGTTTGGGATGAGTTACGGCGTAAAGTTGGTGATGTCCAGGGACAGCTGCCTCCGGGGGCTCATAATTCGATCGTTAACGATGATTTTGGTGATGTTTTTGGTATCCTGC
>JAOZQE010000151.1 GCA_029932385.1 bacterium
GATGCCTACTTTGACAAATTTGACAACATCTGGTGCCACGGCGATTATGTCATGATCACCGAAACCGGCGGCGTAATCATCTACGGCCGTTCTGATGCCACTTTGAATCCCGGCGGTGTCCGTATCGGCACGGCCGAAATCTATCGCCAGATTGAAACTATCCCTGAGATTAAAGACAGTGTCGTTATCGGCCAGGAGTGGGAAGATAGTGATGTCCGGGTTGTGCTTTTTGTCGTACTTAATGATGGAGTTAAGCTAACCCCTGAATTTGAGAAACAGATTAAAACCACTATCCGCAAAAACACGACACCGCGCCACGTTCCGGCTAAGATTATTCCGGTAGCGGATATCCCTTACACGATCAGCGGGAAAAAGGTCGAACTTGCGGTTAAACGCATGGTTCACAACCTGCCGATCACCAACCGCGACGCTCTGGCCAACCCTGAGGCACTGGAAAATTTCAAGGATCTTGAAGCGTTAAAGAGTTAACAGCAACGCCCGCGAGAAGGGTTCTACCAGATATAAAATCAAAAAAAGGCCCCGCTTAAAATTTTAAGCGGGGCCTTTTTTGCGGCAATTTAATAACTTTCAAGGATATCAGGTTACGACCACCCGGGCATCAACTATAGTACCGTGACCGCTGCTGAAGACCAGGGGGTTGATCTCGATTTCAGTAATCTCCGGATAATCATTCAGAAGTACCTGCAGACGGGCCAGAACCTGACTTAAAATCTCAATATTGATCCCGGCTTTTCCCCGGGCTCCGCGCAGAATTTTAGCACCGCGCAGTCTATCAACCATGGCCTCAACATCCTCATAGGTCAACGGGGCCGGCAGTACCTGCACGTCATCCATAAGTTCAGCATAGATCCCGCCCATCCCGACCAGAAAAACATCACCAAAAGAGGAATCACGCCGGGCCCCGACAATCAACTCGAGCGTGGTATCAACCTGTTTCTGAACCAGAACCCCGCAAAAACCGGGGTTGACTGCAAAACGTTCAAAAAGAAGCGCCCCGACATCCTCTAAAGTCTGACGGTCATTGATCCCGGTCAGAACGCCGCCGGCATCACTCTTATGCGTCATATTAGCGACCACAGCTTTCAGAACTAGCGGGTAACCCAACTCTTCAGCCTCCTCAAAGAGATCCTGCGGATGGCGCACCAGGGCACCAGGTACGGTCGGCATACCATATTCGGCCATCATAGCCATAGCCTGGTCGGCAAAAAGAGTCTGATCGCGCTGCCGGGCCGCAGCAATCCATTCAGAAAACAGCGGCCGGGTAAAATCATCCGCAACATCTGGCAGTAGAGCCGGCAGAGACACGCTTTTTTCAAGATAGCGCTGCCGCTCCAGGGAGACTGAAAGTGCCTCAATTGCTGCCAGGGGTTCGCTGAATGATGGAATTGAAATTTTTTCCATCAAGGCCGCAACCGCTCTGACACTTGAGAAAAGAACCAATGTAACCGGCTTATCATACTGCTTTTGTAGCGATTCAACTTTCTGCACCAGGCGCAGGGTGGCATCAAATTCACTCTCGGCCTGAAAAACATGATTTAGAAGAACCCCGTCAACATCATCACGCTCTAAAGCCATTTCGAGGATAGTTATATAGTAATCAATATCAAAGATATCACCCAGATCGAGCGGATTGGTCAATTTAATAACCGCAGCCCGGAACTGCTGGGAAATTTTATCGATAAATTCATCACTCAAAGGCGGCAGCTTAAAACCGGCCGCGGCCGCGGCATCTGCCGTGACCACCGCATGGCCGCCGGAGCGCGAAACCACCATCAGGTTTTCACCACGCATCGCCGGAATCGAAAAAGCTTTGGCGCAGTTCATAAACTGCTCGAAAGAGTTCACTCGGAAAACGCCGAATTTCTGACAGGCGGCGGATACCACATCATCATCAACCGCGAGAGCGGCGGTGTGCGATTTGGCAATCACCTGACTCTCTTCTGAAGTATTCGCTTTATGCAGAATGACCGGTTTCCGACAATTTTCCAGAACCGCCATAAAATCACGGCCGCGCTCCATACTTTCAAGGTAGAGGCCGATAATTTCAGTCTCCTTGTCGGTTATCAGAAATTCCAGGTAGTCAACCTCATCAAGTGAACTCTTATTCCCCATGCTGATAACCTTGGCAACTCCAAGATTCTCTTTGCGACCGAGACCGATATAAGTTAAAGCCAGGCCGCCGCTCTGCGAAATTACCGACAATCCTCCGGGCAAAATTTCAACCGGGCTCAAACGCATAAACGGCAGACAGAGACCATTGTGACGATTCACAATACTGATACCATTAGGACCGACAAATTTCACCCCGTGCGCTTTGGCAATCGCTTTAATTTCATCTTCGAGCACTTTGCCGGCATCAGAGAACTCACTGAAACCACCGCTCTCAATCACCATATTCCGGATATTTTTCTTAACGCAGGAGCGCATCAAATCCGGCACCGAAACTGCCGGTGTCAGGATAACCGCCAGTTCAATATTATTTGGCAGGGCCGCCATATCCGTTTGAATTTCATGCCCTAAATAAACGCCGCCCTTTTTCCCGTAAAGATAGAGATCGCCAACCCAGCCGAAATCGACCAGATTAGCAACAATGTTCTGCGCCAGATTATTAGGATGTTCAGAAACACCGATAACCAGAATTGATTTGGGATTAAATATTTTTTCCATGATTTCCAGTTTCCACTTGTTTTTCACCGATCTTCGGTGAAGATATCGTTCTATATAAAATTAATATCAACAATTATTCTCTCTAATCTCTTCCAAATCTTCCCAGCGCAGGTAAGATATTTCAAGCTCTTTCTCAATCTCCAGAAGACGCTCTTTTGCTACTGCAACCCGATTGTTTCCCGACTGATAAAATCCGGGATCAGCCATATCATCGAATATTTTCTGTTGCTCTTTTTCAAGGTTATCAAGCATCAGCGGTAGCTCTTCAAGTTCGGCTTTCTCTTTGAAACTGAGTTTGCGGGGTTTGCTGGTTCGGGGTTTTAAGCTTTTTTCAAGCTCAGGTTTAGAATTAATCTGGGCGTCGGCAGAAATCGGCTCTGCCGAGCGCTGCATGAGCCAGTCGTCATAGCCGCCGGCGAAATCTTCAATTTTGCCGGCATCGGCAAAGGCCAGGGTACCAGTCACGACATTATTGATAAATTCACGGTCGTGGCTAACCAAAAGTAGAGTCCCCTTGAAATCGGCCAGCAGCTCTTCCAGAAGTTCCAGGGTTTCGATATCGAGATCATTAGTCGGCTCATCAAGGATCAGGATATTGGCCGGTTTGGCAAACAGGCGGGCTAAAAGCAGGCGGTTGCGCTCGCCGCCGGAGAGAATTTTGACCGGAGATCGGGCCCGGTCCGGAGTGAAGAGAAAATCTTTGAGATAGCCGATCAAATGGCGATGGTGACCGTTGATTTCGATCGTATCATTGCCGTCACCAAGATTATCAAACACCGTCCGCTCTTCATCCAGCTGCTCGCGCTGCTGGTCAAAATAGAGGACTTCCAGGTTGGTGCCGAGCCTGACAGTGCCAGAGGTCGGTGTAAGTTCACCTAAAACAAGTTTCAAAAGGGTCGTTTTACCGGCCCCGTTGGGTCCGATGATACCGATCTTGTCGCCTTTTAGAATCGTCGTCGTCAAATCTTTAATAATTGGTTTTTCAGTATAGGCAAAAGTAGCTTTTTCACAGACGGCAACCAGTTTGCCGGGGGTTCCGGCCCGGCTGATCTCCATCTGCACCTGACCGATTTTTTCGCGGCGCTGGCCACGCTCATTGCGCATCTCCATCAAGGCCTTGACCCGGCCCTCATTTCGGGTGCGCCGGGCCTTTATACCTTTACGAATCCAGATCTCTTCCCGGGCAAGTTTTTTATCGAAACGATCCTGATGCTGATCTTCCGCGTGCAGCATTTCAGCCTTGCGCCGCAGATAATTGACATAATCGCCCGGCCAGCTCGTAGCCTTGCCGGCTTCAAGATCGATAATCCGGGTCGCCAATTTTTTCAGCAATTTACGATCATGGGTGACGAAGAAAAGAGTTTGTGAACTGTTCAAGAGAAACTCTTCGAGCCAGATAATCGCTTCAATATCAAGATGATTGGTCGGTTCATCCAACAGGAGAAGATCGGGGCTTGCAACCAGGGCTTTAGCTAACAAAACCCGCCGTTTAAGGCCGCCGGAGAGGGTGGCAACCTGGGCTTCACTGTCAAGTTTGAGTTTACTCATTACGAGATCGACCCGCTGCTG
>JAOZQE010000152.1 GCA_029932385.1 bacterium
ACCTTTGCCAATCTCAACCTTCCAGCCAAGTACCAAACTTTAGCTTCATCGTAATAAGATATTTACCATATATACGCAACAAAACTCCTGCAAACCCCTCCTAAAAATCAACTACTCCAAGAGCCTCTACCAACCGGAAGAAATACTGTCAATCTTTTTTCCCACTACAAAACGTAATGATTTCACCATTATTTAGCAACTAAGAACTTCTGTGGCAAATCGGGTGAAAGGCATCACTCTTAACCGCAACTCAGTTACTTCATAATCATCACTGTCCAGATGAACCTGATAAAAACAAGGAATCTCAGTTCGTTTAGAAAAATAAGCGAGATGCTTGCTGATAGCCTTTGCACCGGTCTTACATTCTACGGCAAAAAGAGGTTTGCCATCCCGCAGTACGACAAAATCAACCTCACGCTTACAGTTGTCCCGCAGAAAGCAAAGCTCCATGTCATCGCCGAGGGTGTCCTCATGGTAATGGCAATATTTAAGCAGGTTGGAGGCGACCAGATTTTCAAACCGGCTTCCGGGATCGCGGCATAAAGACCAGTCCCAGAGGTAGAGTTTTCGATCTTTTTTCAAGGCCTTGATTTTTTTTGCGGCAAAAGGTCTAATCCTGAAACAATAGTATAAGTTTTCAAGTATCCTCACCCAGCGGTCAACCGCTTCATGGGATGCTGATAGATCTTGCCGCAAGGTATTTATGGACAATAATGAAGCCACTTTATCTTGGAGTAAAACAGCCAGCAGATCCAACTGTCCGACCTCTTTTACCTGCTCTAAAGAGACAAGATCCTCATGAATTACCCGGGAAATACGTTCCCGCTGCCATCGTTTCCAGTCACGTTCCGATTGAGAAAAAAACGGCTCGGGAAAACCTCCGAAGGTAAGCAGGGCCTGCAGGTCGGAAGGAGTTGGGGTGTAATTTAATTCGTAAAGTGACAGGGGATGTAGGCGATAATAATGATAGCGGCCCTGTAGGGAGTCACCACCTTTACGATAATAGTCGAGACGGGCTGAACCGGTAATTAAAAAAGAGGTTCGGGATCTGTTTTTGTCATACAAACCTTTAACGAAATTCCGCCACTGCTTATATTTATGAATTTCATCAAGGACAATCAGCGGCTGATCCGGTGGTAACCCTCCCTGAAGAAGCATCCGTTTATCATCCGCATAATCCCAGTTAAAATAGGCATGATGCTGCTCATCCCCACCCAGTATATTCAGAGCAAGCGTAGTTTTCCCTACCTGCCTGGGCCCGCCGACAAAGACCATCTTTTTTTGCAAATCATCGACAACTGCAGATTGAATATATCTGTTCATGATATCATCCTATGAAAACAATTGATGGTCAAAGCGTATTTTAGAGAAATTTTCTGGTACACCCTATTATATATATAATAATTTTTATGTCAACCGGAAAATTTCTCCAACCAGACAGCTTAACAAAGAAAAAGCCCTCAGGCGGATAACATCCGCCTGAGGGCTTTGATATTTTAAACAGATGTAGCGAATTTACTATTTCTGAGACGTAAACAGAGCCTGAGATAAAACGTAGGCGGCTTGTAGAGCTTCGGTCGGACAGAGGGGAAAGCACTCTTTGCAATCCCAACACTCTTGAGCGGCGATTTCCGGGACGAAACAGATCTCTTTGCGAGAGCCTCGGTCAACAAATCCAATCGCATTTTTCTGTTTGACTTCAGCACAGTATCTGACGCAGAGGCCACAATGGATACAGAATGAGGACTCTTTTTCAAAGCGGTCTTTATCGGCGCCATACTCTTGAGCCAGATCCAGCAACTCAAATGAATCCGGGGCATGGGCCAAGTAGAGTTCCAGGATCATCTTGCGGATTCTGTCAATCTTTTCGGATCTGGTTTTAACTTTAATATTTGCCGCTACCGGATAGACGCAAGAAGCAACCAGGGTTGTCCAGCCGCGAACTTCCACCTCTACGGAGCAGAGCCGGCAACTCCCGAAAGGTTCCAGGGCCTCATGGTGACAGAGTGTGGGGATCGATATTCCGACACTTTTAGCAGCATCCAGAATAGTCATCCCGGCTTTTGCTTTAACTTCTCTTCCGTCAATTTCTAAAAGTATTTCACTCATTATTTTTCCTTACTCTTTTTGACTACAGTTCTCTCTTCTTCGGGAACCGGGGGCGGCACCGGCACACCGGAGATCTTGGTTACGGCGCCAAATTTTGTCGGGCAGACTTCAAAACAGGTTCCGCACTTGGTACATTTCTCCTGGTCGACAATATGAATCAGCTTTTTGCCACCGATAATCGCATCGGCCGGACATTTTTTGAGGCAGGCGCCACAGGCCTGGCATTTTGCCGGATCGATATAGAACGCGATGAGCTCTTTGCAGGAGAGAGCCGGGCAGCGTTTTTCCTTAATGTGGGCCTCATACTCATCCCTGAAATAGCGTAACGTACTCAAAAACGAGTTTGGGGCGCTCTTGCCCAAAGCACAAAGGGCGGCTTCTTTGGCAACTTCGGAGAGCTCTTCCAAAAGCTCAATGTCGCCCTCTTTGCCCCGACCTTCGGTGATATTGGTCAGGATTTTAAGCATCTGCCGCGTGCCTTCACGACAGGGAGCACATTTACCGCACGACTCATCGGCTAAGAACTCCATAAAGTAGCGGGCGACATCGACCATGCAGGTATCTTCATCCATGACGATCATCCCGCCCGAGCCCATCATTGAGCCGGCTTTAGATAGTTCGTCAAAATCGACACCCAAATCCAGTAGCTCTGCGGGGATACAGCCTCCGGACGGGCCACCGGTTTGCACGGCTTTGAACTCTTTCCCGTCAGGAATGCCGCCACCGATCTTGTAGATAATATCCCTAAGCGTGATGCCCATGGGGACTTCAACCAGGCCGGTGTTGTTGATTTTACCAACCAGGGCAAAAATCTTGGTGCCGGAACTTCCTTTGGTGCCAAATTGGGTAAACCAATCCGCCCCCTTATTGATGATCAGCGGCACATTGGCCCAGGTTTCAACATTATTCAAAACGCTGGGTTTATCCCAAAGACCCTTGATGTTGGAACGAATATACTTAGGCCGAGGTTCTCCGGCCCGGCCTTCTAAGGCCGTCATCAGAGCCGTCGATTCACCACAGACGAAGGCACCGGCCCCCTGATGAACCTGAACCGTAAAGTCAAAACCTGAACCCAGAATATTTTCGCCTAAAAAACCGTACTCTTCAGCTTGCTTTATCGCGAGGTTAATATTCTCGACGGCCAAGGGGTATTCCTGGCGAACGTAGATATAACCCTCGTGCGAGCCGATAGCATAGGCGCCGATGATCAAGCCTTCAAGAATTGAGTGCGGGTTTCCTTCAAGTAGAGCTCTGTCCATAAAAGCTCCGGGGTCACCCTCATCGGCGTTAACAATCACATATTTGGTGGGCTCAGAGGCATTACGGGTGCCTTCCCACTTTCTGCCGGCGGGGAAACCGCCGCCACCACGACCGCGCAAATTGGATTTTTTAATCTCCTCAATAACATCCTCGCCCGACATCCCGCCAAGCACTTTGCTTAAAGCTGAATAACCATCAAGCACCAGATAGTCTTCGATGCTTTTCGGATCAATCTTAATGTTACTGCCGAGGATATTACGTTCCTGATTCTTATAAAAGGGAATATCGGATTCAAGAGGCGCCTTTTCATTCGTGCCCGGATCGGTAAAGACCAGGCGTTCGACAACCTTTTTCTCTTTAATAGTTTGCGAAACAATCTCGGGCACATCTTCAGGTTTTACCTGGAGGTAGCAGATCTCCTCAGGATAAATAACGACAACCGGCCCTCTTTCGCAAAATCCCGGGCATCCGGTCTCTTTGGTATTGACCCCCGCCTCTAAACCTTGTTTTGCAATTTCGGATTTAAAAGCGGTGATAACCTCATCCGCCCCAGAGGCGATACAACCGGCCCCGGCACAGATTGAGATACAAGGAGTGTTGGCATCATTTTTTGATAATATTTCTTGTCTGAATGTCTCTAATGCTGCAGACGAATTTATTTTTGACATGGGATTGTCCTAATCATGATTATTTCCTAGTAAATAGTCGTTGAATGGCTAAGCCATTTAATCGTAGTTTTTCATTACTTCTATAGTCTCGGCCGGGGTTACGTTACCGTAGGTCTTGCCATTGATCTCCATAACCGGGCCTAAAGCACAGCAACCGACGCAATTTACCGTCTCCAGACTGAATTTCAGATCGAGATCGGTTTCACCAG
>JAOZQE010000153.1 GCA_029932385.1 bacterium
CAACAATCAGGGGATAAGCCATAAAAGTGTAACGTGAAGCTTCAAATACGGCACCGGTTGCAGTCGCCGCAATCGCGATAGTCGCAATAACCGAGCCAACATAAGATTCGAAGATATCAGCACCCATACCGGCAATATCACCAACATTGTCACCAACGTTATCAGCAATCGTTGCCGGGTTACGAGGATCATCCTCAGGGATACCGGCTTCAACCTTACCAACCAGGTCAGCACCAACATCAGCTGCTTTAGTATAAATACCACCACCAATACGAGCAAAAAGTGCAATTGAACTCGCACCCATTGCAAAGCCACTGATGTAAGTTGAGGTTTCCGGAGAACCGCCATAAAGGTAGAAGAGGATACCAACCCCGATCAAACCAAGAGCGGCAACCGACATTCCCATAACCGCACCACCGCTGAAAGCAACACTCAAAGCTTTAGCCTGACCTGACTGATTCGCAGCCGCAGAGGTCCGGACATTGGCCCGGGTTGCCGCAACCATCCCGAAATATCCGGCAAATACTGAACAGAGAGCACCACCTAAGAACGCATAGGCGGTCTGTTCGCCTAGGAGGCTGTAAAGCAGAGCAAAAACAATGACCACAAAGATGGCCAAAATCTTGTACTCACGTTTCAAGAAAGCCATCGCCCCCGAATGAATCGCATCGGAGATCTCTTTCATCTTGTCGTTACCGGCGTCCTGTTTGACGACGTACGAGTAGAGTACACCAGCAAAAAGGAGCCCAATAACTCCCAGAATAGGCGCGTACATGGTATAACTTTCCATACTTTTCCTCCCTTGCAATAAAGCGGTTTAGGTTAAACTAAAAATTTAAGCTTCTTAAATCTAACAAGTTGAATATTTTCTGGCTTACAACCAGAAAACGACGTCCAAAAAAACTAAGCCTCAACCGAAACCCGGCGATTAATCAAATTCATCGCCGCAGTTATTCCGGAACTGACAACTTCGGCAATCCCGGCGACACTCCGTGATGTTATCTCATCAACCAACTGCTGCTCACTGCTGCTGAATGGGGCCAGAACAAAATCTACAGTATCCTCAGTAGTCCGACTTAGATTGCCGACACCAAGTCTGAGACGTAAAAAATCCGAACTACCCAGTTCTTCGATTAAAGATTTAAGCCCGTTATGGCCACCGCTGCCGCCACCTTTTTTAAGCTTAATCCGACCTAAATCCAGATCAAGATCATCATGAACAATCAGAAGTCGGTGTAGATCAATAATCTGTAACTGCTCCATTAAAGCCCGAACCGCAAACCCGGAACGGTTCATAAAAGTCCGGGGTTTAACCAACAAAACTGAACGGTCGGCCAACTTGGTGACCGCGATCTCAGACTGGGCATATCCAGCAAATTCAAAAGAGCTTAGCGAACTTGTACTTTGTAACAAATGATCCAGTACAATAAAGCCGAAATTGTGACGAGTTGCAACATATTCAGGGCCCGGATTACCCAGGCCGACAATCACAAAATCGATATCAGGCAGAGATGACTCCACTTGGACAAAAACAAGTTACTCAGCCGGAGCCGCACCCGCATCTTCAGCTTCGGCTTCGGTTTCAGTTTCATCGTCAGAAATCTCATCATCGTCCACGACAACTTCTTCTTCCTGGGCAACAGTCTGAACTGTCACGATAGTGAAATCTACCGAAGTATCAAACTCGACTCCCTCAATATCGAGGTCGCTTAAATGGATTGCATCACCAATACCGAGTGCAGTTACATCGATGGCGATATTCTCAGGGATTGCCCGGGGAAGACATTTGGCAACCAGTGACCGGCGAATCGGCTGTAGTAATCCACCTTCCGCAACCCCAATCGCTTTCCCTTCAAAAACCAACGGAATTTCGACCTGAATCGACTCACCGTAGCGAACTCCGTAAAAATCAAGATGGATCACCCGGCCGCTGACCGGATCTCTCTGAATATCTTTAACAATAGAAAGTAACTCATCATTCTGACCGGCACCATCGACATCAAGTGCAACCAGTCCACCGGCTCCACTCTCCTGCAAAAACTTATCAATGACCAAACGCTCAACACTATACTGGGTTACCGGACACTGCCGACCATAACGGACTGCGGGAACTTTACCTTCACTACGCAACTTCCGGGCAAACCCTTTTCCGCTCTCAGTTCTAGTTTCAACTGCTAATTCCGCAATTGCCATATCCTAAATCCTCCTTAAACAACAACGGCACCGATGATGTAATCAATACGGCCGCTGAATAAATACTTTGCAACTTTTATAAGCTGGTTAATAAACAAAAAAACTCGACAAATATATAAAAAAACTAACGCAGACTAAAGCCCGCCAGTTTCTAAATTCCTCTAGAGAAACAAGGCGCTGACCGAATCACCAAAATAAATCCGTTTTATAGCATCAGCGATCAAGGCTGAAACTGAAAGCACTTCAATTTTTGCGCACGCCTTGGTCCGGTCTGCGGGCGGTAGTGTATCGGTAATTATCACTTTTTCCAGCTTGGATTTTTCAATCCGCTCAATTGCCGGCCCGGACAGAACCCCGTGCGTAGCCAATCCATAAACCTTGGCCGCTCCCTTTTTAACCAGAGCATTGGCGGCTTCGGTTAAGGTCCCGGCAGTATCAATCATATCATCAAGCAGAACCGCGGTTTTCCCGTCAATATCACCGATAACATTCATCACTTCCATAACATTGGGGCCACTGCGGCGTTTATCAATAATTGCCAGTGAAACCTTCAATTTCTTGGCAAATGAGCGTGCTCGTTCAACCCCGCCGGCATCAGGTGACACGACTACAATATCACCCTCGATGTTCTCCCTGACATAATCAAGCAACACCGGTGAAGCGTAGAGATGATCAACTGGAATATCGAAAAAACCCTGAATCTGACCTGCATGAAGATCGACGGTCAAGACCCGCTGAGCTCCGGCTACCGTCAACAGATCAGCCACCAGTTTAGCCGTAATCGGGGCTCGGGGCGCAACCTTACGATCCTGACGGGCATAACCGTAGTACGGAATTACCGCAGTAATTTCAGCTGCTGACGCTCTTTTCAACGCATCAATGATGATCAAAAGCTCCATCAGGTTGGTATTGACCGGATCGGAGGTCGACTGAACCACAAAGACATGCATTCCACGCATGCTTTCATGAAGCTCAACCATTACCTCACCGTCGCTGAAACGCTTCACGACCCCTTTACTCAAAGGCTCACAAAGATCCCTACAGAGTGAATTAGTGAGCAGCGGATTAGAATTTCCGCCAAATATTTTCAAGCGCTCCATCTGCATGTTCCCTGACATTATTGAATATAACGCTTTATAACCCTTGAAAGAAACATCTGGTTCCGATCAACACCATCTAACACATGGTGAAAGTTACCCCTGAACCGTGCTGGCAATGGCAGGGGCGGTAGGACTCGAACCTACGAATGCAGGCACCAAAAACCTGTGTCTTACCACTTGACGACGCCCCTGTAATAAGCAGTCACTAAAGTTGCGCCCCTAATATAGAAAAAGCCACAACAAGTCAAGCACGATGTGAATTTGGAGTTTTTTATTTTTTCAAATTCTATCAATCATGAGTGAAACAGATTCAGGTTTCGAGCCAGAAAAAATTCACAGCCGGAATCCTGCCAGCGCTGCCGGGCATCGGCTTCCGCCCGGACTGCCGAAGCAAGTTCAGAATAGACCGCATAAACCACCGAACCGCTGCCACTCATCAACGCGCCCAGAGAACCCGGGCTCTCGGCCAACCATGCCTTAATTTCCGCCAACTGCGGATGAGAGGCCATCACCGAAACTTCGAAATCATTTTCGAGACAATAGCTTAAAGTTTCCGACTCCCCGCTGAACTGATCTATATCGTAACCTGAGAAATCACTTGCCGCCGGTGCGTTAAGACTTGAATAAGCCCAGCCAGTATTAATGCTGAACGCAGGTTTTATGAGCAGGTAATAGCGTCTCCGGGCCTGCTTTAACGGAGTGACACGATCGCCTATCCCTTCGATCAGAGAAAGTTCCGGAGTAAGGAAGAAGGGAATATCAGCACCGATTGCTACCGCAATCGCGATCAGTTCGTCAGATTCGAGTTCAAGTTTATAAAAATCGTTGAGCAGGTTTATAATCCCAGCCGCATTACTGCTGCCGCCCCCAAGGCCGGCACCGGCCGGGATTTTCTTTTCCAGCCAGAAATTCCAGTGACCATGAATACTCAGC
>JAOZQE010000048.1:0-10517 GCA_029932385.1 bacterium
ACCAAATTTCCCGAAACCACTGGCGATCCGATTCGCACAGACTCCAGCTCGCGGCAGCCGTCATCGACCTTCCAGCCCTTTGCTGATCTTGCCCGACGCTTGAAAAAATGAGCCTGACTCACTCTTTATTGACAGTGGCACTGTGAGTAGTTGTCAGATTTACGATTAATGTTATGTTTGATGTCTGGCCGAAGAATTGAGATATCTACTGGTAATCTCTCTCCGGGGGAGGGTATTTTGAGGGTGAATGGCTAAGGAACAATCGATCGAAACATTTCGGGGGATTGCCATCATTATTTACACAGTAGCCCCTGGCCCAAAAATGATTGCCTTGATATGGCCTTTTTTTCAATTATTTGAATTTGTTTAAAACCCTAATGGCCAGCAGGGTTTTAGTTCTTTTTTCCATCATCCTCGCAAAAATGGTTTTCAGCACGTTTATCCAATGGTTCAAGGGAAACAATGTTCTGCTTATTAAGTATGATTGTAGTGTTCTCTCCTCCTTTGAAAACAACATCATACATAACAATAAATGGGGTCTTTACCTTTGTGAACATATCGGAAATGCGCTCCTTTGCGCCAATGTTGATATTTCCTCGATAGGTGTCGCCTAAGGTGGTTTTTACGATCAACTCGCGAGATTTTTTAGTACAATCAAACTTTGCCTGGTCAGGTGCAAAAAACATTTTTTGTTCAATTTCATCTTCGATTTTTTCAAGTTTACCTTTTAAAACAGCCATCTTTTGAAAATGCATACCCTCTTCTTTTTTGAGTACTTCGTTCAAGCTTTTTAGGTCGTTTTCAAGGGCAATCTTCTGCTGCGCAAGTACATTATTTTCTTTTTTGAGTATCTCGTCCAATTTTTTTAGGTCGTTTTCAAGGGCAATCTTTTGTTGTATAAGTACATTATTTTCTTTTTGAAATTCCTGTGATCTTATCTTAAGTTCCTGAATGTTAGTGGTTTCTTTTGACAAGATTATTCCCTGCTCTTCTTTAATCTTTGAATACGCGTTTTTTTCTCTCTCTAATTCCGCTTTCATTTGCATTAGATTCTGGTTCTTTTTCTCTAATTCCGTTGTATAATTTCCTCGCTTCTTCTGGAGCTGCTTGTTGGCTTCTTCCAGATCTTCCTTTCCCGCAGCTAATTCGGTAAGCTTGGCCTTGATTTCGGAATCAAACTCTTTTCTTTTGCGAGTCATTTCTTCGTCGAATTGATCTTTCTCATCCCGAAGCACCTGAGACAGGTTTTCAAACTCTTCAAGCAACTTGTCTTTCAACTTTACCAAAGTTGTGGTTCCAGTTGTTTTGTCATCACTCATATTCTTTGCTCCTTTCCTTACAGCGAACAATTCACCCTTATGAAAGGATGTTGAGACAGCTAAAAAAGTCCAATATCGAAGCCAAGTCTCAAATTCCCCCTTCTAAATTTCAAGACACTATGTTGTTGATAATCTCATAGCATAGTCGATCCAGTCAAGAAAAAGTATTAGTATAAGAAACTCTTGTTTGTGGCGCTGTTATATTTAATAAGGATTAAGTCGACCTCCAGATTGTCGAAGGCCTTCTCAAATCGTGGGGGCACAACAGAAAAATCACGCATAACATTGGCAGTGACAAAATCTTATAATATTTTGCAAACCCAATACAACAATGTTCTACTATATACGAAAAATTTTATGTCTCAATTAAAATTGATAGAGCTACCGTACGGTGTTTGGTTTTTTACAAGGATCTCAATTAGGAAAACCCTTATAATAAGGTGCTACTTGGCATGTCCACAATTGTTGAGATTGCCACAACAAAGCTCAAGTAAATTGTTACATCCTCAAAGTAGAGCTTCTCAGCGATAGGTTTTGCTGCGTTTCTTTTCTTGAGTCTCATAGCTCTATTATGCTCTTCAAGTCGTGCCTAGAGGGTTGTTATTCTATTTGACAAATTGTTCCGTATTTTTCCCGGAGATATTGGCGTAGAACTCTCTGATGGTTTTTATGTCGGAATCGATGTCTCCGGTGGGGTGGAATAATTTCGCTATGCCACCTTCTTTCTTCTTATAATCAAGGAACCCCAAAGCGATGGGCACGTTAGCGCCGGTTGCAATGTAATAGAAACCTGTCTTCCATTTTTGAACTCTGGATCTGGTGCCTTCCGGGGCGCTTGTGATGACCATCTCTGTTGTGGAATTGAAATATTCTACGCATTGCTGTACCATGTTGGCTTTCTCGGTTCTGTCAACAGAGATACCGCCAACCCACCTGAAAAATCCTCCGAACGGCCATTTAAACATGGTATGCTTTCCCAGCCAGTAGGCAGTCATGTCCTGGGCAAATACTATGACCAAAAATAATGGGAAATCCCAGTTTGATGTGTGGGGTGCGGCAATCAGGACATATCTTTTGCAGCCTTCATCTCTGTTTACGGCGCTCCATCTTAAAGCTTTAAGAATGAAACATGAGATCGCCTTCAAGATTGGTTTTATTACAGGTGTATCGAAAACGGTATAATGCATAGTTGTAAATTTGCCATACGAGGTTCTTGCAAAAGCCTATTCAAAAACATGAATAACTATTAAAAACTGCGAGAAAAAGTGAGCTACATCAACTTATAGATCACCCCACCCCAGGTCAATCCCGCGCCTAAACCGATGAGCATAATGGTGTCCTTTGATTTCAGCATATTTTTTTCCATAAGTTCGTCGAGTGCAATTGGTATAGTTGCTGCTGTGGTATTTCCGTATCGTTGAATATTGTTATACATTTTTTCTTTCGGGATCTTCATCCGCTCTCCGAATGCATCGTTTATTCTCAGATTTGCCTGATGCGGTATAACCATATCCAGGTCTTCAATTTTCATATTTGCTTTTGCCAACAGCTCATCTGCAACTCTTGGCAGACGGGTTACAGCCAATTTGAATACTGTCTTGCCATCCATATAAGGAAAATGTTCTCCATTTTCTATTACATTTGGACTAATTACATGTCCAGATTTCCGAGCAGGTAATCCAACATGCAATGCCCTTGAATATTTCCCGTCAGCATGAAGAATTGAGGTTATGACTCCAATTTCATCATTGGTTTCAACAGCTTCAATGCAAACAGCACCGGCGCCATCGGCAAAAATTACCGCTGTATCACGATTTTCCGTTGTCAACTCCAGATATCGGCTTTGGAATTCAGCACCGACCAAAAGAATCTTCTGTGCCTTTTCGCTCCGGATATAGGCATCGCAAATTTCCAGCCCATGCAGAAACCCGGTACATTGTTGGCGGATATCGATAGCCGGAACTCTTTTCGCACCCAACAAGTTTTGTAAAAACACTCCTGACCCCGGCACATTCAGATCGGGCGTCATGGTTGCAAAAACAATTAAATCCAATTCCTCCGGATGCCAGTTAGCTCTTTCTAATGCAATAATCGCGGCCTCATATGCAAGATCCGATGTCCCGACATCCTCACCTTCACCAACCCAGTACCGAGCTTCGATACCTGTGCGCTGCACAATCCACTCATTTGATGTGTCCAGTGATTTAGTTAACTCTTCGTTTGTGACACGTCTGCTGGGCAAATACCTTCCGGTACTCTTTATGACTGATCGTTTCATAGCAAGCCTATAAATAAATTAAAGGTTGAAAAATGTGACTTCTTTAGATTCCGAGTCTTGATCGATTCCTGAATATCGCATTGTAGATGCTCTATCTGGAAAACACTAGCACAATGATGCTCATTACTTCAATTCTTTTTAAAATCAACATACCATCTTGCAACCAATATTACACATAAGTCTGTATTGCAAAAGAGATAATGACCCCTTGACAATTAACGATTCCGTAAATATCTTGGCAACAAATTACAATCAGAACAATCCGTGTTTTTTGTGGATTGGTCACGGGAGTTTACGTTAGGTTCTTACAATTTTAACAAATAGTATTAAACAAAAGAGGAAATGTAGCAATGAGTAAAAAAGAGACTATGCAGTTTGAAACCGAGATCCAGCAGCTGCTGGATCTGATCATTCACTCTCTCTATTCCCATAAAGAGATTTTCTTACGCGAGCTTATCTCCAATGCTTCCGATGCCATGGATAAGCTGAAATTCAAGAGTCAAACCGACCAATCTATCCTGGGCGATGATACTGAACTTAAAATCCGGATTGAAACGGATGAGAAAGAGCGTACGATTACGATTTTTGATAACGGTATCGGTATGACTCATGATGAGCTTATCGAAAATCTGGGGACGATTGCCAAATCCGGAACCAAAGGTTTTGTCGAGGCCCTTTCCGCCAAAGACAAGGGTGATTCCTCGATGGATTTGATTGGTCAGTTCGGAGTTGGTTTTTATTCAAGTTTTATGGTTGCCGAGCGGGTTGTTTTGACCAGCCGGGCGGCTGAATCTGACAGTGCCTGGCGTTGGGAGTCGAAAGGTGACGGCAGCTATACCATCGAAGAGTGTGAGCAGGCTGAACGGGGTACAAAAGTTATTCTGTATCTGCGTGAGGCTTCGGAAAATGAGGATCAGGATTATACCAAAGAGTGGGTTGTTCGTTCCACGGTTAAAAAATATTCCGATTTCGTAACCTATCCCATAGAGATGGATATTGAACGGCAGGAGACCCCGAAAGATGACGAGGGTAAACCGATTGAAGGGGCGGAAGCGATTAAAAAGGTTGAAACTGAAACTTTAAACTCAATGAAACCGCTCTGGAATAAACGGAAAAGTGAAGTCGAAGACGATGAGTACAAGGAGTTTTATAAACATCTCTCCCATGACTGGACTGATCCGCTTGATATTATTCACCTGAATGCGGAAGGTATTTTAGAATATAATGCTCTGATGTTTATTCCGGGGCAGGCTCCTTTTGACCTGTTCACACCTGAGAATAAATCGGGCATGCAGCTCTATGTTCGTAATATTTTTATTATGGACAACTGTGAAGAGTTGTTGCCGGTCTATCTTCGTTTTGTTAAAGGGGTGGTCGATTCGGCTGATATTTCACTTAATGTTTCGCGGGAGATTCTGCAGCAGGACCGGATTGTCGGTAAAATCAAGAAGAACCTGGTGAAAAAAGTTCTCGAACGTCTTGCCACCATGCTTGAGAAAGAGCGTGAGACCTATACCAAATTCTGGTCGGTCTTTGGTCAGGTTGTGAAAGAGGGTCTGCACAGTGATTTTGAGAATCGGGAAGCGATTTCAGATCTTCTGTTATGTTCATCGACCGCCGGCGATGAGTTGACGACTCTGCAGGAGTATGTTGATAGAATGCCGGAAGCCCAGAAGGAGATCTACTTTATTACCGGTGAAGATCGTGATACTTTGATGGCTTCTCCCCATCTTGAAGTTTTCAAGGATAAGGGTTTTGAGGTTCTGCTGCTGACTGACCCGGTTGATGAGTGGGTGATTCAGGGACTTAATGAATATAAGGAGAAAAGCCTTAAATCGGTAGTTAAAGGTGACGTTGACCTTCAGAGTGAAGATGAGAAAAAGGATAGTGAAGAGCAGGTCAAAAAAGTTGCTGACGAGTATTCTGAGCTGATTAAATATATCAAAACCAGCCTTGGTGAAGAGAAGGTTGCGGATGTGCGGATCTCCCAGCGTCTGACCGGGAGCCCGGTCTGTCTGGTTGCCGGTGAGCACGATATGAGTGCGAGCATGGAGCGGATTCTTAAAGCCGCCAACCAGCCGGTGCCACCGAATAAACGGGTCTTGGAGATCAATGCCAACCATGAACTTCTCCTCAAAATGCGTGAGCTCTTCAGCAATAAGGGGGAGAGTGATCTTTTAAAAGAGTTTTCCGAATTGCTCTACGATCAGGCCCTGTTAACTGAAGGTTCCAAGGTAGTTTCGCCAGAGACTTTCTGTAATCGTCTGACCGGTCTGATGATCAAGGCGGTTTCAGCTTAGGTAAATCATTTAAGCTGAAGAGGGTTGACTTTTTGTGTGATTGTTAACTATGTAAAAGGGAGTAGAGAAATCTGCTCCCTTTTTTATTGTCTCCGTCAATGTTTACTTTTTCATGAGGCTATTTTCTTGTCGGTATCACTTTTATCAAAACCCCGGGTTATGATTGAAACCTTAGGCTGTAAAGTCAATCATTATGAGAGCCAGGGTCTGGCCGCGGGCTTTCGTGAGGCCGGCTGGGATGTGGTTCGGCAGGCGCCGCTGGAGGCGGTGGTGATTAACAGCTGCGCCGTTACCGCCGAGGCCGGGCGCCAGAGTCTGCAGTCAGTCCGGCGGGCCTTGAAGCGATATCCCGGAGCACTGGTCGTTGTGACCGGTTGCGAGGTGGTTGCCGATCCGGAAAAAGTCACTGCCATTAAGGACATCGGGGCAATCTTCGGCAATCGCGGCAAAAAAGATCTGGTGGAATATCTGACCCGGCAGCTTTCTGCAACTTCGAGTGATTACTTTATGAGTGAACCGGTGGGTATCTTAGGTGAACTTGAGATCGATCTTTTGCGGGCCGATTGTAAGCGGGGCCGGAGCCGGGCGGTAGTTAAGGTTCAGGACGGCTGTAATTCATTCTGTCGTTACTGTATAATTCCTTATCTGCGCGGCCGCTGCCGCAGCCTTGATCCTGAGAGGGTTCTGGTTGAATGTGGAGAACTGGTGGCTAACGGTTTTCAGGAGGTCGTACTGACCGGGATTCATCTGGGACGTTATGGTGATGATGCCGGAAAAAATTTTAGTTTAACCTCGCTGCTGCAGCAGCTGACGGAGAAATTCCCGGCGCTGAGAATCCGTCTGGGATCTTTGCAGCCGCACGAGATTACGCCCGAAATTATTGGTATGCTGCTTGACCCGGAAGTGTCAGTTTGTGAGCATCTACACCTCTCGCTGCAGTCGGGCAGTGACCGGGTTTTAGGAGCTATGGGCCGGCCTTACCGTAAGTCTGAAATTGAAGATGTTTTTGCCCGCTTGGCTTCGGGGGCGGGCCGGCTGGCTATCGGCACAGATTTGATTGCCGGTTTTCCAGCCGAAACTGAGAGCGCTTTCGCGGAAACTTACGCTCTTATCAAGGCGTCTCCGCTTACCTATCTGCACGTTTTTCCCTATTCACCGCGCCGGGGGACGGTGGCGGCCTCATGGCCGGATCGGGTGTCGGCCAAGGAAAAGCGATTTCGCGCACAGGAACTTGCCGCCCTGGGCCGGAAAAAACGAGAGCAATTCGCTCAAGATAATATCGGAAAACCGTTAAGAATCCTGCTGGAGACCTGTCGGGATAAGAGCCCTTGCGGTCCTGCCTGGTTCGGGCACAGCCGTAACTATCTGCCGACTCTGGTACCGGCAGCGGAGGTTCCGGCCGGGCTTAAGGCCGGTAAAGTAATAATTGTCGTTCCCCGAGCCCTGGAAAATAATTATCTGCTGGCGGTGGAGATTTAGAAAAACCGCCTTTTTTATGAATTATCCGGTGCCGGTTTGTCAGTCTCAGGTTTTTCATCGTATCTCAGTTTCCTGAGCGTTTCTATGACCTCGGGAGCGAGTGATGCCAGATGGAGGTCATGCTGCGGAAAGGGGATGGCGATGTCGGCTTCCTTCAATTTTTTGAAGAGAGCAAAATAGTAGTCACTGGTTATGCCAGCTCCGGTCTGTAGAAATGAGATCCGGCACCACGGCCGGATGGAAAAATCAAGACTATTATCGCCGAAGCCTTCAAAAAATACGCGTAATGGGTGTAAAAAATCTTCCCGGGTAATATCCACTTCACGAGCTGCGGCCATGGCCAGTTGAACGACCTCTTCCGGGTCGGAATCATAGGCGACTCCGAAAGGTACGTTAAGGCGGCGCCAGTCATCACCGTAGGTCCAGGTTTCAACCCGGTTGGCGATCAGATCCGAGTTGGGAACAATCGTATCGATTCCCTCAAAATCCCTGATAATTGTCGTCCTGATTGACATCTTTTTAACCTTGCCGATAACTCCATCCTTGAGATTTACATAATCTCCTACTTTAACCGTCCTTTCAGTAAGCAGAATAAGGCCGCTGATAAAATTATTGGTGATTGTCTGCAGGCCGAAACCTATACCAACCCCGAGAGCGCCCAGAACTATACCAAGTTGACTCAGATCCAGGCCGGCGGCTGAAAGTACTATGATGGAGCATATGATAACCCCGATGTAGTAACCTAGAGTGGTAATCGAATTAATTGAGCCGGTTGACATGCCGGCCTTTTTCTCCATGAAGAGACTGACTTGTCGGCGCAGCAGGCGGAGTAAGAAAATACCTGCGATAAAGAGGAATATGATTTTTAAGATAATCGCCAGGGTCACAATTGACGTGCCGATGGAAAATAGCGGATAGTAGAGTGCGTTTTCGATAGACTTCTTGGATTCAGCCAGGCGCAGTACACTCCACAGGCGCACTCTCTCACTCTTGCTGGAGAGGGCCTTACTCAAGCGTAAAATTCGATCTACCTCAAATTTGAGATTATTTATTTCGAGGCTATTGCGGGAAAGTTGAACTATTAATTTATCTATATTTTCAGTTGTTTTTTTTGCTTGTCGCCCAAGGTTATTAAGTGCAAGAAGCCGCTTTTCAGATGGTGTCGCCGCTTTCAGGTTGTTGATTGTAACTTGTTTATGTACCAGGTTTGAACGGGCCAGAGTCGCTTCGGATGTGGTTCTGATTAACGCCTCAAGGTTGAGATCAAGTTCACTGCTGTTCTTAGCCCAGGTCTTGATGAAATTGCGCAGGAGCCCTGCCTGGTCTTTGTCGACGTAACTTTTCAGCCACTGGAGCCGGTATTCACTCTTCTGGAGTCCAATTTCTTCACTTAGACGCTTTTGTTCAATCAGATGAATTCTAAGAGTCAGGGCGCTGCGGATCAGTTCGATTCGTTCGCGCTCTATTTGCCAGTTTTCCTGTTGTCCTTCTGATGATTTACTATTATTCGTTTTGACTTTTTCTGTGGCATTGTCGAAACGGGTTTCGTAGATCAGAAGACGACGGTTGAGATCATGATATTCAGCACTGGTTGCGGTTGTGGTATTTTTTAAGCTCTTAAGTTTTCGCTCATAGATTTTTTGAGCTTTTTTTATATCTTCAGGTTTAATCGTAAGTTGGATGAAAGCTTCACGGATCCATTGTTCGGCTGAATTTCGGCGTTTGTACAGGGCTTTGAGATGGGCTTCGAGTTTAGGTTTTCTGATATAGAGAAGTGCGTATTCACACTGCATACTTAAGAGCTTACCGTAGCTTTCATAGAGCAATAGCTGATCTTTGGGGGCGGTCTTATAAAGTCTGGAGTATTCAGAGAGATGTTCGATCGTTTCTTCCCGCAGATGATTGAGGCGGCTCTTTATAAGGGTGAACTGGTGTTCTTTTTCGGTCAGGACTAGATTGATAAATTTCTCATATTTAAGAATTTGATCAAAGTCATTAAGACTGGAGAACGGTTCTTCAATCTGCGGTTTTTTTAAGCCTGTTCCGGGGTCGCGAGGAAGTTCCACGAGCAGGCCTTTATACTGAGATAATATACCCTGATAGAGGTCTATGACTGAAGTGATGCTGTGCTGGCTATCCCGGAAAGCCGGAAGTTCCTTTTTCTTAACAATTTCGGTAATAAGATTCTCGATAAGCTCCTGTCGTTTCCCGATGAAAGTCGAAATCTCCTCATTGCTGCCATGGTAAAGTTTTGGCTCCAAAGATTTTGTTATCTCCGGCGGCCGGGCGGCCGCAGATGTGGCTCCAACAATAAGTATCAAGCCAATCAGTAGATAACCGGGAAAGAGGAATATCAGTTTACGCATTATTTTTGACCTTATATTCTAACTTTCAGTTGATTATGTCTCGCGCCCTATCTTTTTACTTGAAAAACAACCTCATTTTTCTATATAGAGGGTCGCTAGTGTCATGATGACCCATATTCTAAAAATAACTTTCGGCAGTACCTATTAAAATTAAGGAGAGCCAGGATAATGGAATTTCTGCAGTCTGATATCGAAGGTGTTTGCCTGATTAAACCGGATATCTTTCGGGATCAGCGCGGTTTTTTTCTGGAGACCTTCAATCAGAGTAAATATGACCAGGATCTGCCGTACAGTTTTGTTCAGGATAATATGTCATTTTCGCAGCGCGGAGTTGTCCGCGGGCTGCATTATCAGTTAAAACAGCCTCAGGGCAAGCTGGTTTTTGTTATAACTGGTGAAATCTTTGATGTTGCGGTTGATATCCGGCGCCAATCGCCGACCTTCGGCCGCTGGGTCGGCTATAACCTTTCCGAGGAGAATCAGCACCAGCTGTTTATCCCGCCGGGGTTTGCCCATGGATTTATGGTCTTAAGCGAAACCGCCAGGGTCTACTACAAATGTACTGATTTGTACTGCCATGGAGATGAGCACGGTCTTTTATGGAATGATCCGAAGCTGGCGATTGACTGGCCGGAAAATGAAGTGCTGCTCTCTCCGAAAGACAGTGTTCTGCCGATCCTTGAAACCGTTGCGTTAGAAGATCTTCCGGTATAGCTTAATCTGCCGGGATGCCGCAACCTCAGTCTTAACCAACCCGGTCGGTCATACCCGTTTA
>JAOZQE010000048.1:10617-15415 GCA_029932385.1 bacterium
CTGCCGGGATGCCGCAACCTCAGTCTTAACCAACCCGGTCGGTCATACCCGTTTATAACCTGCGGTTTTCCAGGTGCTCATACCTCCGATAACACTGTAGACATTTTTAAAACCCCGCTGTTTTAATATTGATGCCGCAATATTGGAACGGTAGCCGGAAAGGCAGATAACGCTGATATGCTGATCAAGTTCACAGTTGAGCCCTTGGTTAATCAGTTGCGGCAGCGGTAGATGCCGGGCCTGATCGATATGGCCGGTCAGCCACTCCTGATCATTGCGGACATCCAGAATCATGTGATTCGAGTATTTTCCCAGAACAGTGTGTAGTGAGTGAACGCTGATCTGAGGTAGAAATCCGGTCTCTTCCGCTGCCATGATCCAGCCGTTAAGGCCGATAATGTAGCCTTGAATATTGTCATATCCGACTCGTCGAAACATCGTGACTGCTTGTTCTACATTCTGGTGATTGTTGGCAAGAAGCAGGATTCTGCTCTCCGGTTTAACCACGTTGCCGACCCAGAGGGCTGAGTTTGGTGCCATTCCGATATTGAAACTTCCCGGGATATGAGCTCCGCCGAAAGCGGTTGCTTCTCTGAGATCAATAATGATATTATCTGGACTTTCGGAGAGGAATTTCTTGCAGGTCAGGTGGTTATATTCGTTGATGCCGGGAAGTTTGTGGACCGGCTGCTGCCCCCGCATATTGGTGTTGATTATGTGGGTGAAATTGATTGGCCGATGGGGGGTGTTGGCACAGAGCTGTTCTCTGAACTTATCAAACTCGAGCTGGAGAAATGGATTGGTCAAGCGTTCAAAGCCTAATGTCGATGAAGGTTTGGCACTAATGCCGGCCCCGCAGAGAGAACCCGCACCGTGGGCCGGATAGATCTCGACATAGTCAGGAAATTTTCCAAGTCTGGTTCGCAGGCTATGGTAGGCATTCTTGATTTGCTCCTCAAGAAGCGCGCCGCCGGCAAGATCCGGCCGGCCGATACTACCGACAAAGAGAAGGTCGCCGGTCAACAGGATTTCAACCAGATCGCCGCGGCTCAGATCGGTGAGCGCTAGAGAGATCGAATGGGGAGTGTGTCCTGGAGTCGAGACTACTTCGATTTTGGTGTTCCCCAGAAGAATGTTATCACCATCGCCCAGCGGCAGATGATCGTAGTCTGCCGGTGAACCGGCTCCGAGATAAATCGGGGCTCCGGTTTGGAGCTGAAGTTCGGCCGCACCTGAGATATGGTCGGCATGGATATGGGTTTCGATGATGCCGGTAATTTTCATCTTATTGAGCTGGGCTGTTTTCAGATAGTCACCGATATCGCGTTTGGGATCAACCACAATGGCCCGTCCGTCCAGAGGACAGCCGATCATGTAAGATAGACATCCTAAACCTTCAACCTTAAATTGCTGGAAAAACATGTTGATCTCCTGAATGAAAATTAGATTATTAATACTGAATTAGGCTGGATAAAAATGCTTAAGGTAAATATGGTCAGTTGTCAAGGCATTTATTTCAGATTACTCAGTCATATTGACTCTTTTATCCTTTGAAAAATAGAGGTCGTTTATGCTTACTGTAGATCCTGCTGTCGGACATGAAGCTTGTTTCGTCTGTCAGAAAGCTTTTTGTTTCTCATCAATTACTGACACGGTATCCGGGGTCGAAAGCGAAATGTGCTTTGGCCCGCAACATGAAGGCTGGCAGGGTATTCCGCATGGTGGGGTGGCGATGACGGCCCTGCTCGACCTGGCGGATCATTGCTGGCTGCGGGTCAAGGGTGAAAACTTGCCTTACCCGATTGTAATTGAGTGGCGTTTTGCAGATGCTGTTGCGATCGGTGACAAGATGCTTTTAAAGGCCGAAATTCGGGATGGAGATACTATTTTTTTGTCAATGCAGCGGCAAGGCAGTGAAAAGATTTATCTCAAGGCTGAGATCGGAGTCGGGGTCGAAATTCATAAAGTTGGTTTCAACCCGCCGGATCCCCGGGTTTTTTTCAAATCCGGAGCCGAACATCAGGCTTTAGCCATTTACGATAACTGTTTTGTCTGCGGCCAGAAGCGGCTGCAGCCAGGCCTGCAGCGACGTTTTTTTAAGACCGTGATCAAAGATAATGATTGTGAAAACGGTGGTAGGCCGGCAGTTATTGTGCGTTTCGGAAGTGCTACCGAAAAGCCGCCATTGGCTGCATCCTTTCAACAGGCCGCCGGTCGTTTGCATCCTGGAGTGTTAGCCGCCTTACTTGATGAACTTTGTGGCTGGAGCGGGGTTTTGGCCGGCGATCTTTACGGATATACGGTTCGATTCAACTTAAATATAAACCGTCTGCCGGCACTGGATGAAGAATTTTTCGGTTTTTCTCCGACACCCTCGGTCAGGGGGCGCGGAACGCGCCAATTTTATATGCCGCAGGGGGTTCTCTACCGGAAAAAACAGGATGGTTCTCTGGATATTATCGCTGCTGCCAGCGGTCAATGGCTGGCCCGGGATCAATTGCGCCAGCAGTTCGATGTGAGTCATATCGATGAGGAGCTTGCAGGGATTATTTTTTGAGTTTGGTTTAGAGGTCAGTCCAAAAAAATCGGGGCAGCTGTAATTAAAACAGCTGCCCCGATTTTTTTTGGGATCAGGATATTTTATGTGGACGAGAGCCAGATAAATATTTACGCCCGGCAGTGGATTTGCAGGAGCTGTAAGCTATTTCTGAAACGTCCGGACGGCCAGGTCGATATCTTCGGGGCAGAAGATGAACAGGGTTTTGCCGTCTGATGGTGATACGGAACCGTATACGTAAGAGATGTTGACGCCGGCATCACCGATTTTCTTCGCGGTTTCTGCCAGGGTGCCGGGTTGGTTGCCAAGCTCAATTGCCATAACCGGGGTGAGATCGTAAACGTACTCTTCATTAGTGAGCAGGTCGATGGTTTTGTCGGTATCACTGGTTAAAAGCCGCACCAGGGCAAACTGTTTTGAGTCCTCCTGAATCATGCTGTAACTGGCGGCGGTGGCATGGCGTTTCAGGGCCCGGCCCCGGGCTTTGAAAAGCTCTTCGACGTAGCTGGTCGCATCCTGGATCGTAATGGCATCGATATTTATTTGATTGTCAGAGATCATTGATGTAAGTCGGGCCAGTTCTCCGGGAACGTTTTTCAGAAAGAGGGTTATTTCAGTGCGAACCATAATTTTCTCCTTATTGAAGGTGTAGATGTATTAAAAAAAGTAATTTATACCGGTGTAATTATTTAACTAATCTTCTGTCATGATTTTGTTTAAGACTATTATGATCTATGGTTGTTTGTCAAGAATTTACTCTTGCTGAGCGGGAGTGAATTCTGTTTTCCCAAAAGTCCGGTAAATTTTATCCTATTTTATCAGGCTGCTTTTCAAAAAAATCTTGCAGCTATTCTTTTATCTCCAAAGAGAGTAGGGAGAGATCATCACCACAACCTTTGCCGTCGGTCCATTGATCGATCCGCTTTGAGATAGCATCAAGGGTGTCGGATAGTGGCAGTGATCTGACACTGACCAGGTTTTCGCGAAGTCGTTCCACCCCGAACTGCTCTCTTTCTGAGTCCATGGCTTCAATGATTCCATCAGAATAGAGATAGATCCGGTCTCCGGGTGCGAGAGAGATTTTATGTTCATGATAGATTTTATCAGTTCCGACCATAAAGCCGATCGGCAGGCTGCGTATCCGGATAGCCTCACTTGAACCATCCATTCGGACGTGAATTATCGGTGGATGGCCGGCGGAGATAAAGTTAAATTCATTCGATTTGAGATTGAGCTGGCCGTATTGCAAGGTGAAATACTGGCCGGTATTGGTGTCGAGAGGAAAACGCCGGTTCAGACGATCAGCGACATCGCCGGGTGATACCAGTCTGTAGCCGAGAGGAGTGAGGGCCTGCTCCTTTAAGATGTTAGATAGCCCGATGTTTGGATTAAGGGTACGGGAAAGATTGACTGAGAGGAGAGCGGCTGAAACCCCGTGGCCGCTGACATCAAGCAGATAGAGACCGATATAATCTTCATCAAGAAAAAAAATGTTCAGGGTGTCACCGGCAAGTTCATCACAGGGAACATATTTCCAGGCAAAATTAACCTTGTCGCATTCGGGGAGTATGGACGGCAGTAATGACTGCTGAATCTTGGCGGCAACCTTAAGATCACGATGCATGCGGGCATTTATTTTTCTTAATTCCCGGTTGCGCTGGGCCAGATCTTGTTCCAGGTCGGTTATCCGTCGGCCGACTTTGAGCCGGGCTAAGAGTTCATCATTATCGAAAGGTTTGGCAATAAAATCATCTGCCCCGGAATCCATGCCAGCGAGGATTTCCTCTTTTCCACTATGGGCGGTCAGAAGTATGGTGTAGACGTAGCCCTCTCTTTTAATGGATCGAATACGCCTTAAGAGCTCAAGACCGTCCATTTTCGGCATTATCCAATCACTGATAACCATCGGAAAATGTTCTTTCTGGAAAATCTTCCAGGCCTCTTCTCCATCCTCGGCCGTGGTTACGTCATAGCCCCACTTTCGGAGACGGTTTTCGAGAAGGTGACGTGAGACCTTTTCATCCTCGGCAATTAGAATCTTCATCGGTTTTTTCCGGGGAGCAAAGATTAAAAATAGTAGCGGCCCATTGGAGTCAACTCAAACTCATTAACAGTGAGATATTCCTGATCAAGGCGATTTATAAATTTTATGGTGTTGCCCTTAAAATTACGGCGACTCTCATCAAGTAGCCGGTAGCCTTCATCACGGCAGCGTTTGCAGGCATCGATGGGAATTTCAAT
>JAOZQE010000154.1:0-2946 GCA_029932385.1 bacterium
GGCATTGACCTGGTACCTTTCAAAACCTGCACGTTGGATTGTATATACTGCGAGCTCGGCAAAACCGCAACGCCGGTAACCGAACGAGCTGAATACGTTTCCTACCGGCAACTAAAAAGTGAGATTGAAACCTTTTTTAGTTTAGAGGATCGAAAACTCGACTACATTACGCTCTCGGGATCCGGCGAGCCGACATTGAACAAGGCTCTGCCCCGCGTCGTCAAACTTTTGCGCAAATTAAGCAACACTCCGATTGCCCTGCTCACCAACGGAACCCTCTTCAGTGACCTTAAAGTCCGCCGGGAAGCTCTGGAGGTTGATGTAATCCTGCCATCACTGGATGTCGTTTCCGACGAGCTCTTTAAAACCTTGAACCGCCCGGCTCCAGGGCTTGATATTAAAGAGATAATCGCCGGTCTGATAACTCTGCGCCGTGAATACCGAGGCCAAATCTGGCTTGAAATTCTTTTCTGCCGGGGACTTAATGACACCCCTAAGGAGATCAATCGGCTGGCTCAAGCAGTAGCCGCCATAAAACCGGACAAGATCCAACTCAACACCGTCGTCCGGCCGGGAGCCATGGTGGAAGCAGTGGCAGTTGAACAAGCTTTCCTGAAAGAAGTTTTACCCCGATTCGGACCGCAAGCGGAGATCATTGCCCCTTTTGCCAGAGATTCAGACTACGGCAGCACTATCGGAAAAGCCGAAGAGACCATTCTCGCCACCCTGAAACGCCGGCCCTGTACCAAAAACGATCTCGAACAAGCCCTCGGTCTGAAAACAGTTGAAGTTATAAAAATCCTTGACCTGATGCTCGAAAAAGGTAAAATTAAGGCTTTGGAGCATAGCGGGAAACGTTATTTCCAAACTATTGAATGATCACATGATAAATGGAGATCCCAACCATTGAATGATATAATAAAAGAGTATTTTCAGAAACAGAATAACCTTGAAATTATGCCTGATGCCACCGTCCTCGGCCGGGGCGGCGACCCCGGCTGCGGTGACTATATTGAGCTTTATCTTAAAATTGAAAACGATGTCATTCTTAAAGCTACGGCTATGGTTGCCGGTTGTCCTTACGCGATTGCAACCACCAGTGCCTTCACTGAAATGATCACCGGCAAATCTCTGGATGACGGTATGATGATCTCCGGAGATCAGGTAGCAAAATATCTTAAAGGATTGCCCGAAGAGAAGATCCACTGCTCGCTGATGGGCCCGGAGGCTCTGCGCAATGCCGCGCATAACTATATTATGGCTCGAATCTGTACCCCGGCAGGAGGCCAGGTGTGAGCCTGAACCTTGAGATTCCCGGAAAAAATACTCTGCTATTAGAGGGTGTTCTCTGTGATATGAACGGTACCCTGACCACCGACGGCAAACTAGCTCCGGAAGTTGCCGCCGGACTTGAAAAGCTGGCAGAACTTGTAAAAATTTACGTTATGACCGCAGACACATTCGGTACGGCAGCTGAAACTTTTGCGCCGCTGCCACTTGAACTTGTCACAATGGAGACCGGAGTTCCGGCTGCAGCCGCCAAACTGAACTTCCTGAAAAAACTGGGTTCGGCCACCCACGCTGCCATCGGCAACGGTTACAATGATCATCTCATGCTTAAAGAAGCAGTAGTCGGGATCTGCATTATCGGCCATGAAGGGGCGCACTCCCTCGCACTCAACGCGGCTGATCTGGTGGTCAACAATCCTCTGGCCGCCTTGAACCTTATCCTGCAACCGAAACGTTTGCTCGCGGGCTTAAGAAATTAAACCACCGCATTTCTACCTTGCATTTTCATCTCTGCTTTGTTACTAAATTCCAGTGTCTATTTTTACATGCCTGACGACAATCTGAATAGGGAGATAATGCCATGTTGAATGACCTGCTTGCGGTTGTCCTGGCCGGCGGTGAAGGCCGCCGCCTGAACCCTTTAACGCAGGATCGCGCCAAACCTGCCGTCCCTTTCGCCGGTCAATACCGGATAATCGATTTCACCTTAAGCAACTGCTTAAACTCCCACATCCGTAAAATCATTGTTTTAACTCAATATAAATCCGGCTCGACCTCCCGCCATCTGGCCGCGGGCTGGAGCATCTTCAACCCCGAACTCGGCGAATTCATCTATGAAATCCCACCCCAGATGCGGGTTGGTGACAGCTGGTATCAGGGTACTGCCGATGCCATCTACCAAAACCTCTACTCAATCGATATTATCAAACCGAAAGCGGTGCTGATTCTCGCCGGAGACCATATCTACAAGATGGATTACGGTAAGATGCTGGCCTTTCACGAGGCCAATAATGCCGCTTTAACGATCTCGGCCATTACCGTCGATAAAACCGATGCCGGCGGCCTCGGTATTCTTGAGGTTGATGAAAGCCAGCGGGTAATCGGCTTTCAGGAAAAGCCGAAAGAACCCAAACATATCCCGGGCAGACCTGATAAAGCTTACGCTTCGATGGGAATCTATATCTTTAATTATGAGCTCATGAAAAACCTTCTACAGGCCGATGCTTCAGACCCTGACAGCAGTCATGATTTCGGGAATGACATTATTCCGGCTCTCTACCCGAAGGAGATGGTCTTCGCTTATCCGTTCGGAACCGACAGCGATAAAAAAGATGCCGCCTACTGGCGTGATGTCGGCACCATTGATGCTTTCTGGGAAGCCAATATCAGCTTGGCCGGAGTTGACCCCGAATTTAATTTATACGATACCGACTGGCCCCTGCGCACTTACCAGTCGCAGATGCCGCCGGCAAAATTTGTCTTTGCCAATGTTCCTGAACACCGAGTCGGCCGGGCCTTAGACTCACTCGTCTGCAACGGAGTTATTATCAGCGGCGGCCTGGCCGAACGCTCGGTGCTCTCGCCCGGTGTCCGAATTCACAGTTTTGCTCAAGTTCATGAATCGATCCTGATGCACAATGTTGAAATCGGCCGCAA
>JAOZQE010000154.1:3046-4185 GCA_029932385.1 bacterium
ACTTTTTAAGCAGGTATTTTTTCATTTTTCGCACAAAAGGAGAAACAAATGTCATTTATTGTTGATGTCGAAGCTCTGGAGATTCTTGATTCACGTGGCAACCCAACGGTCGAGGTCGAAGTCACACTTGAAAGCGGAATTGTCGGCCGGGCCGCAGTCCCCTCCGGGGCCTCAACCGGAATTCACGAAGCCGTTGAACTAAGAGACGGTGATCCGGAACGTTTTCTCGGTAAAGGGGTGAGTCAGGCAGTCGAAAATGTGAATGGTGAGATTGCCGACCGCATCATCGGTTTTGATGCCACCCGTCAGCGTGAACTTGATCAGACCCTGATTGATCTGGACGGCACCGAAAACAAGGGCCGCTTAGGGGCTAACGCGATGCTCGGCGTCTCGATCGCAACCGCCAAAGCCGCGGCCGATGTTGTCGGCCTGCCGCTCTATCAATATATCGGCGGCATCAATGCCCACCTGCTGCCGGTACCGATGATGAATATCTTGAACGGCGGCGAGCACGCCGATAACAACGTCGACATTCAGGAATTCATGATCATGCCGGTCGGAGCCGCAAATTTTTCTGAGGCCCTGCGCATGGGGGCGGAAACCTTTCACTCCCTGAAAAAAGTTCTCAAAGATAAAGGCTATAATACCTCGGTCGGGGATGAGGGCGGCTTTGCCCCCAATTTGAAATCGAATGAAGAGCCTTTCCAGCTGATTGTCGAGGCGATTAACAACGCCGGTTACAAAGCCGGTGAGAATATGATGATCGCCATCGATTCTGCAGCCAGCTCTTTTTACAAAGATGGCAAATATAACCTGAAGGCTGAAGGAAAATCTCTTGATGCGGCCGAGATGGTTGCGTTCTATGCCGAAATGGTCGAGAAATATCCGATTATCTCAATTGAAGATGGTCATGATGAGGATGACTGGGCGGGTTGGAAATTAATGATGGATAAACTTGGTAAAAAGATTCAGATTGTCGGAGACGACCTCTTTGTCACCAACCCCAAACGCCTTATCCGAGGCATTGAGGAGGGTTCAGCGAACTCAATCCTGATCAAACTCAACCAGATCGGCACCCTGACTGAAACTCTGGAAACTGTCGCCATGGCCAAGAAGGCGGGCTACACCGCCGTCGTCTC
>JAOZQE010000155.1 GCA_029932385.1 bacterium
TTTGATTTCACTCAAAAAGGCTTATTTTTGGTTAAAATATAGCAAAATGAAGATTCATAACGAAATAAGCGGAGGTTTTTAGACGAACTGCCGTTACACACAAGCCAAGAAAAAGCCTCAGAAACAGTAAAGAAATAGCAGAAATCACCCACCCCACAAATAGCACATTTGGTTTTTTCTGATAAATTGAAAATAGAAGTTAATAGAATGTTGAAAACCAAAAGAGCTATTTTTCCCTTCACACACAGATAAATTGTATTTTTGAGATGTAAACAAAATACGATATAAAATTATGAATACTTTTAACGACATAAAAGAATTAGTTTCTACTCTAAAAAGAGAGGAAAAGCTGATATCTGAAATGTTTGCTAAAAGAAAATCCTTACCTTATCAACTAAATTATGCCAGAGAATTAGTAGATTATGACGAAAATAGAATTGATTTTTTAATTCAACATTCGGTAATAAACGAAAACGGAAATCTTATTGAATTAGACGACCTTTATCGTGAGTTTTTTGAACAAGTTTTAGATGTTAATGAAGAAATAAATCTTTCCTATATCAATGAAAATATCAAAAATATAAAGGATAATATAAATTATTATTTCAACGAAAACAATGAGAATAGAAAATATGCTTATCTCAGAATAATAAAGAAAACATTAAAAAAGATTGGAGTAACTACATTGCGTAGCGTGGTTGATATCAGACGAAATATTGAAAATACGTTTAAAAATGAAGCAAATTATAAAAACAAGCAACTGAAATTAAAAAACCTCGATAATAAAAGAGTTACTGTTAACGATTTAATTAAACAAACCATTAATCTTGTTGATAACGATGAATTTACATTTTTTAATGAAGCTACTGACGAAGAATTATTAAGAATTATTTTAAACCTAAAAGACCAATTAAATCAGAGTTCTCATAACTTAATCGAAATTGAAAAACAGATTATTGATTATCTGAACCAAATTAAACTTCAAGAAAAATTTGTAGAAAAACTGCGAAAACTAAAATACCTGAAAGACCATTTTTTAATACAGGCAGAAACAGATATTAAACAGATTTTATCTCGAAAAAGCGACACTGTTTTTGATAATAAAATTACAGAACCTCTTAAATTGTCTATCGAACATCTTTTAAACGATGAAAATGCAAGACTAAGTATTCTGAAAATTGCAAAACAACACAGCGAAAGAAAGAATACTATACCTTTACTCGCAGAGAAAATATCTAATGATTTTTTGGAAGATAGCGTTGAAGAAGAAGTTATTATTGATTTAGAAGAAGTTAAAAATGGTTTTGTTGCGTCGAGTGATAACCTGTTTAATTTTGTTTTAAATTATAATTTTATAAAAGAAATTGATTTTAACGAACGCGTTACAATTTACTGCCAGATGGTATCACAATTTGAAAATGAATTAATAATTGAAGATAATTTTCAAAGCAAAAACAATATTGAATACGCACTAGTTTTCCCAAAATAAACAATAATGACAAAATATACTTTTCAAATATTTGAAGTTTTACGCAAAGGGCAATTTATTTGCTCTAACAGTCCCGATGATGACATACAAGGTTTATATAGAATTTTAGAGGATGACGATACTTTTGTGGAGCTTTACGAATATTTTACACATATAAATTATAATTTAGAACGAGGAAACGAATATTTCTATTTCAGCAGAAATGAGAAAACCATAGACTTAGAACGTAAAATTGAAAAAGCGTTGGATTGGATTGATATTATCGATTTTTTTAATGCTTTTAACTCGTCTTTCGATGTTGGCTTTCGTTTCACAGCTTCCGAAATACATAGTCAGCTAAGTATTAATGCCGATTTAAAATTTAAACTGGAAAATTTAAAAGCTATTAAGCTCGAAAAGAAAAACTATTTAGAACGAATAAAAAAAATTGTTGAAAAATTAGAAAAAGATAATTTTATAAGTTTGGAAAACGAACTATCAGGAACTTATAAAGTTTTAACTTCTTTCGACTATTTAAAAGACTTAATTAACACTATTAACATTCCTGAAAGTATAGAAAATGAGATACCTGAATAAAATTATATTTATAAATAGTGCCACTGTAAAATTTGCCGAAATTAATATTGATGGCAATGTGCACTTTACAGGAACACAGGGTGTTGGAAAATCAGTGTTATTGCGTGCTATTTTGTTTTTTTACAATGCCGATAAAACTAAATTAGGTATTCCCAGAGAGAAAAAACGCTTTGATGAATACTATTTTGAATACCAAAATTCGTATATTATTTACGAAGTAATGCGAGATAATAATCCGTTTTGTGTATTGGCTTATAAAGTTAATGGCAGAGTGGCTTTTCGCTTTTTCAATTCTGCTTTTCGCAAAGAATTATTTATTGATAAAGAAGGTAGAGCTCTCGATAATTGGGATAAAATAAGAGCTGTTTTCGGAAAAGATATTTATTACACAAAAACAATTTCGAATTACGAGGAATACAGACAAATAATTTATGGCGATAATAAAGGAATGAAGCCTGAATTTAGAAAATATGCAATTATTGAGAGCAGACAATTTCAGAATATACCGAGGACAATTCAAAACGTATTGCTTAACTCTAAATTAGAGGCTCAGTTTATTAAAGATACCATTATAAATTCCATAAATGAGGATGAAATTAAAATTGATTTAGAAAACTATTCTAAAAACCATTTACGTGGATTTGAGACCCAACTGAACGATATAAAACTCTGGTTTAAAAAGAATAAGAAAGGACAAATCCCTATTCAAAACCAAGCAAATAATGTTATTGATAATTACAGAAGAGTAAACTTTGCTAAAAAAGAAAAAGACATTCTTGCCGAAAATTTATCAAACAGAATAAATTATATAGAAAACGAAAAACCTAAATTAATTTCGGAATATAAAAAAGATAGAGAAAAACTTTCCTTGTTAGTTAAACAACTTGAAAATCAAGATAATTTACACAGAAAGCGAGAGCGAGATATATTCGTAAAATTAAATTCATATAAAGAAAAAATAAAAATTGCTAAGCAAAAGCAAGAGGAATATACTAATAAAAACATTACCGAAATTTTAGAAAAAGCATCGTGCAAAAGAGATTTATTGGCAGAACAAGAACGCAAAATAAAAGAGAAGAACCTACTCACTACCGAATTTGCCGATATCAACCAAAAATATGAAAGCTTAATAACGGAAGCTAATAACGAACACGAGCGTTTTTCTAATACAAAAAATTCAGAAATTAATAATATTAAAATAGACTTTTCAGAAAGCAAAAATAAAACAATTGAAAAATATCGTAATATTATTGATGATATTAAAGAAAGTAATCAAGAGCAAATAGAATTATTAAACACCAAAAAAGATAATTTAAAAGACCAAGAAAACGAACTAAAACGAAAGAAAGCCGAATTAAAGTATAAAGTTTTATATTCTGATGAAATTGAGAAATGCAAAAGCAAAACTATTGAACTAAATAAAAAATTATCTGATTATAATACAGAAAAAAAGAATGCTCAAAACGAGATAAAATCATTACGTAAAGAATGGGAACTAAAAGAGAAAGAGGCAATTACAAATTCCAACATCTCAATAAAAGAACAACAAAAATTAAAAGACAATTATAAATCGGAAATAAACAAAATAGATAATAAAATACAATCGAGTAAAAACTCACTTTATGGCTGGTTAAGCGAAAATGTATCAAATTGGGAAGAAAATATAGGTAAAATAATTGATGATGAAGTTTTATTTAAATCGGAGCTTAATCCCCAATTTACAATACAAACTAATACTATTTTCGGCTTAGAAATTAACTTAAACGCACTGCAAAGCAAAGTAAAAACCGTTAATCAATATCAAACTGAAATAAAATCTTTTGAGGAAAAAATTACAGAAATTGATAAGCATATATCTGAAATAACTCAACATAAAGAAAAAGATTTAAAAAACCTACGAATAAAATTCCGCAAAAAAATAAATGGTTTTAGTGATATTGTTTCTGAAAACGAATATAATATTAACCAAACAGAGGAAGCTCAAAAGAAAAACAATTTAGAGTTTGATGAATGGCTTGCAAAATCAGAAAAAGAAAAGACTGAAAAAAATAATAGAATAGAAGAACATCTTGAAAAATTAGCTATTGAAAAACAAAAAAAC
>JAOZQE010000049.1 GCA_029932385.1 bacterium
GCGATGAACATGTCCGGTTCGCCCTAGTCGAAAATGAGCACCGCATCCGCCAGGCGATTCGCGGCTTAAAAAACATAATGTAAAAAACAATAATGCGGGAACAAATCCCGTAACCCAAACGGGTCTTTCCGGCCCGCAAATAAGTACTCTCATCAGAACATTTTCTTGTTTTTCAAACCAGAAAATAACCTGTAAGATACTAAAATTTCAGGATTTTAACAATAATGAAAAACATCGGTATCGGCCTGATCGGCTTCGGCACCATCGGCGCCGGGGTCGCGAAGATCCTTCTAGAAAATAAGCAGACTATCAGCGACCGTCTCGGAGCAGAACTTGAGCTTAAAAAAATCGCCGACCTCGACATTACAACTGACCGTGGAGTAACTATCCCTGACGGCATTTTGACGACCGCCGTTGATGAAGTTATCGGCAATCCGGAGATTGATATCGTCATTGAATTAATCGGCGGCTACGAGCCGGCACGAACATTTGTCGAACGAGCCTTACAGAGCCGTCAGAGCGTGGTCACTGCCAACAAAGCCCTGCTCGCCAAATTCGGCAACGAACTTTTCGCCACCGCTAAAGAGAACGGGGTCGATCTCTACTATGAAGCCAGCGTTGCCGGCGGCATTCCGATTATTAAAACCATGCGCGAAGCCCTGACCGGAAACCAGATAAACTCCGTCTGCGGCATTCTCAACGGTACCTGCAATTATATTCTTACTAAAATGGGCGACGAAGGGGCTGATTTTGCGGAAACCCTGAAAACCGCCCAGGAGTTAGGCTACGCCGAAGCCGATCCAACTTTTGATGTTGAGGGTATCGACACCGCCCATAAGCTGGCCATTCTGACATCTTTAGCTTTTGCCACCGAAATCGACTTCGAAAAGATCCATGTCGAAGGAATCTCGGATATTAAACCTGTCGATTTTGCATTTGCTAAGGAGTTCGGATATAAGATTAAACTTCTTGCAATTGCCAAAAATGAGGGCGGCCGTATCGAAGTCCGGGTCCACCCGACGATGATTCCAAAAGAGCATATGCTGGCTAAAATTGATGACGTCTTCAATGCTGTTTTTGTCAATGCCGATGCTTTGGGACCAAGCCTCTATTACGGCCAGGGAGCGGGCATGATGGCAACTGCCAGTGCTGTGGTCGGCGATCTGGTTGATATTGCCCGCAACATCAACAATAACAATCTCCGGCGAATTCCTGACTTGAGTTTTCAGAAGAGCCGGATCAAACCCGGCAATTACCGCCCGATGAGTGAGATCAGCAGCCAATATTATATCAGGTTCTCAGCTCATGACAAAACCTCAGTTCTCTCCCGGATTGCCGGCATCTTGGGCAATCACAAAATCAGTATTGCCTCGGTTATCCAGCAGGGTGGTGGTAAGGGGGACACGGCAGCCGTACCGATCGTCATGCAGACCCACAAAGCCCGAGAAAAAAATCTGCGTTCCGCCTTAAGCGAGATCGACCAGCTGGATATCATTGCCGCCCCGACCGCTGTTATCCGGATGGAGAGTGACCTCTAGTGCAGACCAGCAAGCAGCCAATAACCCTGGCCTACAGTGTCGATTCTGACGATCTTTTTATGTTTTACGCCCTGCTTGAAGGAAAGATTGATACTCAAGGTCTGGTTTTCGAGCATCAACGCCAGGATACAATGGCTTTGAATGAGCTCGCAGCCACAAATGCGGTCGATATCACAGCGGTCTCAATCCGGGCCTATGCTGATATCTGCGATAACTATCTTCTTTTGCCGCATGGGGGCAGTATCGGTGTCAATTACGGCCCGCTGGTTTTAAGCTGTAGTGCCATGCAGCCGAAAGATCTGACCGGTAAAAAGATTTCAATCCCCGGCTTTTCAACCACTGCCTACCTGGTTTTCAAACTCATCTGCCCCGACTTCACCCCCCAAATCATTCCTATCAGCCCCTTTGAGAAAACCTTCGAGGCCCTGCGGGCGGGAGAAGTTGATGCGGCCGTCGTTATCCACGAAGGCAACCTCACTTATAAGGAGCGGGGTTTTCATAAAGTTCTCGACCTCGGCCAATGGTGGTGGCAAGAAACTGGCCTGCCGTTGCCTTTGGGAGGCAATGTCATCCGTAAAGATCTGGGAGCTGAAAAAATCAAAGTCATCTCCGCCCTGCTCCGGCAAAGCATCGCTTATGCACTTGACAACCGCGATGAAGTAATTGATTACCTTTTAGCTCGCGAAATCCGCAAAGACCCGGCCTTGAATGATCGCAAACTCCTGGATCGTTATCTTGATCTTTATGCCAATCAGGATACCCTGGAATACCCTGAGGCCGCCCGTACCGGCATAGTTGAACTTTTTGAGCGCGGTTTAGAAGCCGGCATCATCGATAAACCTGTAACCGTTGAATTTGCACCCTAAGTGAAAAACGACAACAACTCCTTAATTTTAGTTGACTTGCAGGTTCATTCATAAAAGAAACCACCGACAGACACAAATCATCTACAGATACAATCAACCTGAACGCTAATTAGGTTACAAAAAAACATGAAACAAGCTGTCCTCTTAATGGCCTATGGCGGGCCGGAAAATCTTAATGAGATTGAACCGTTCATGCGCCGGCTACTGCGCCGGGATCAATTGCCTCCGGGTCTGCTACAACGGGTCGAAAAAAAATATCTGGCAATCGGCGGGGGGTCACCGCTACCATCAATATGTCGCAAGATCCGGGACAAACTGGCCGAGAAAATTGATTATCCTCCGGTCTATCTGGCTTTTCGTTATGCCGAACCAAGTATTGCCACAGTTGTCGCTGAAATGACGGCCGCCGGTGTGAATGAAGTTCTGGCACTTTCATTATCGCCGCACTCTTCAACCATAAGTTCGGCCGCCTACTACCAGACCCTCGAAGAAGTTACTTCAGACAGCGACCTCAAACTTAAGCGCCTGGAAGGCTGGTTTCAGGAAGATGCCTACAACCGTCTTTTGGCTGACAGGATCTTAAGAACCGCCCAGGAGAAAAACCTGATCCTTGACGCAGCTGACACTCAGCTTGTTTTTTCGGCCCACAATATTCCGCAGAGTTATATTGATAAAGGCGACACTTATGTCGATGAGATTAAAGCCAATATCGCAGCTGTAATCAAGCTTCTTCCCGCCTGCCGGACTTCGATGGCCTACCAGAGCAAAGGCAATATCCCCGGGGCCTGGCTTGAGCCGGAAATCGAGGAACACCTGCTCGAACTGAAACAAACGGGAATCTGCAACATCATGGTAGTTCCGGTAAGTTTCAGTATGGATCATTTGGAAACCCTCTACGACCTTGATCTTGAATTGCAGGATTTCTGCACACAACATAACCTTAGCCTCTGCCGTTCACAACCTGCCAATGCCGATGACGATTTCATCAGTATGCTGGCAAATTTCATAAAAAAGAGATCATAATTTATGTCGACACCAAAAAAAATCGCAATTATAGGCAGTGGTATTACCGGCCTGGCCGCAGCCTACGAACTGACTTTAAAAGCCCGGCAGACAGACACCCCGGTTGAAATTAAAATTTATGAAAAAGCTTCGTATCCGGGCGGCAAAATCATTACAAAAAAAGATGACTCCTACCTGATTGAGGGCGGCCCCGACTGTTTTATCATCGAAAAACCCTGGGCCCTGCAACTGGTTAAAGAGCTTGGGTTGGAAGATGAGCTCTTAAATACGAGCAGTCAGGCTTCCGGAACCTTTGTTTACGATAATCACGCTTTACATCGCCTCCCGGAGGGGGTGATGATGATGGTGCCGACTAAACCGCTCCCTTTTCTGGCATCAAAGCTGATCTCCTGGCCCGGCAAAATCCGCATGGCCTGTGATATTCTCGTACCTAAACGTAAAGAGAGCGGTGACGAGACCCTGGCCTCTTTTGTCCGCCGCCGCCTGGGCCGGGAGGCCCTTGATAAACTGGCTGAACCCCTGATTGGCGGCATCCATGCCGGCAATCCTGATAACATGAGCCTTTTAAGCACTTTTCCCCGCTTTCTTGAAATGGAACAGGATGGCGGCAGCCTTATCATCGGCATGCTGAAACGCCAGAAGAAGATGGTCGAAATGATGAAAAAAAATCCGGCCCCGATGGGCCCGAAAAAAACTTTTTTCATCTCAATGAATGATGGGTTAGGCCAAATCGTTGAAAAACTCGGAGAGGTTATCGGCAGTGAGAACATACTTTTAGAGCGTGATATCTCCCAGATCAAGCCAGCCCCGGAAGGCGGCTGGGTAATTGAGGAGAAAAACCGTGAAGCTACCACAGCCGATGCGGTCATCATAGCAACTGAAGCCTATGCCGCAGCCGGCCTGCTCCGTAATCAACTGCCGCGGCTCTCCGACCTGCTCGACGAAATCCCTTATGTCTCATCGGCCACGGTATCACTCGCATTCCCGCGTAAAGATATCCCTCACCCTCTTGACGCGTACGGATTTATTGTTCCGAAGATCGCCAACCGCCGGATTATGGCTGTTACCTGGTCTTCGATCAAATGGAATCACCGGGCTCCTGAAGGTATGGTTCTGCTACGGGCTTTCGTCGGTGGAGCCCATCGTCAGGAGCTGGTTGCTAACGGTGATCAGGAGATGCTGGCTATGGTCAGAGAGGAGCTTAAGACCATTATGAATATCAGCAACCCGCCGCAAAAGAGCTGGATCTACCGCTGGCCTAAAGGTATGCCGCAATATATAATGGGTCATTTGGAACGCCTCGCAGCCATTGACAAGATCACAAATGATCATCAGGGCCTGTTTCTCGCCGGAGCTGCTTATCGCGGGATTGGCATTCCCGATTGTATCAATAATGGTCGGCAGACGGCCGACAGAGCCTGGGAAAACCTTTCCTCTTAGGATCACGGCTGAATCAATATGCGTATCCTCCACTGTTTATCTCAAATACCGGGGAAAACCGGCAGCGGAGTTTACCTTCAGTCCATTGTCAGAGAGGCTACAGAGGACCAGATTGAACAAGCCATTGTCTGTGGTCTGCCGCAAACAATGGCGGTTGCCGAAACCAACCTGGCCGTAAATTGTGATAAAATATTTGCCACCCGCTTTGAAAACGACGCACTCCCCTTTCCGGTAGCGGGCATGAGTGATGTCATGCCTTACCCCAGCACCCGGTTCTCAACCTTCGACAAGAAACGCCTTGATCTCTACGAACAAGCCTTTACCAAAACTCTGCGAACAGCCGTCACAAAATTCTCCCCCGATCTTATTCACTCCCACCACCTCTGGATTTTAAGCGCCCTGAGCCGGAAAATATTCCCGGAAATACCGCTGGTTATATCCGTGCACGGCACCGAGTTACGTCAGCTCGAACTGGCACCACAACTGGCTCATAAGATTATTAAAAATCTTAAGCGGGCTGATAAAGTAATGGTCCTAAACCATGATCAGCGCCATAAGGTTATAACAGAGTATAAGTTTGCTCCGGAGCAGGTGGTCGTGACCGGCACCGGCTACCGACAGGATCTTTTCTGCCGTGATTATTGTACCAAAGAGACTCGGCCAACCATCATCTACGCCGGCAAACTGAGTCGGGCCAAAGGCGTAATCTGGCTCATCAAAGCTTTCAATCATATGAATGAAAATGGCGAATTGTGGCTCGCCGGCAGCGGCGCCGGACCGGAGGCGGATGAAATCAGATCTTTGGCAGCAGCCAACCCGCGAATAAAACTATTAGGAGCACTCAGTCAGATTGAGCTTGCGGAACGTTTTCGACAGGCCCACATCATGGCCCTGCCCTCTCTCTACGAGGGATTACCGCTGGTTCTCCTGGAAGCTCTGGCCTGCGACTGCCGGGTTATAGTTACAGATCTACCCGGGATTCGTGAATTAGTAACTGAGGAAGCGATCAATGAAGGACTGGTAAGCTGTATCACAAAACCACCGCTTACCGGCCCTGACACTCTCCAACGGAAAGATGAAAAGGCATTTATTGAAGATATCGAAGAGGCTCTTAAAACTCAACTCAAGCGGGTCGAAGAACAGCAGTTTATTTGCTGTCATCACCTGCAGAAGACTCTGGATGAGACCGGGTGGCATAATGTATTTCAGCGGATACGAACTGTTTATGAAGAGGTCTTAAAAAATTAGAGTACCTTTAACTCAACGATGGGAAATCCGGAAATCAGGTTTTTTACAATTTCCTGAGAGACTGAATGAAAACGAAGATGAGGTTTTTGGAATATACTGGCCGTAAAATTCAAGCTGGTTGTCAGTGGTGGAAAAACTGCCGTTGGCATTTACCCCGTTTCCGGCAGCAAGAAGTTTTAAGTTTTTAAGTCGTAAGATATTATTCCGCAGAGAGAACTTACCCGAAAATTTGGAAAATCCGGCTCCCAGACGCTTTTTCCCGGCCCGCTCCAGAAAATTGCTGAATTCCTTGAACAGAGGACATCCGCTAAAAGTGCCCTGCCGCAAACTCCATTTACCGTTCAAATCAAGATCAGTAACCGATTCAGAACCACTTTTCAGTATACCACCGCCAACCAGCGAAGCATCTAGTATTCCACTCCAGGAAAGTGTTTTATGGAAGGGTTTAAGGTCCAGTTTTTCAGCGATCAAAGAAGCCTGCCAGGTAGGGTCGTGGAGCAGATTTTCGAGAACCAGCGAAAGCCGCAACTGGCCCGATTTGCCGAAACGGGCGGCCAAACGCTCAATTTCAACCTGAACCAGACTCTTTTCCGCCAGAAGAGAGAGATCGTTAACTGTCATGCCTGGTAACTCAAGCTCTGCAATCCGGCAATCACTTTTTACCCGCCACTCCCACTTGGCCACCTGTCGTAACCACTCTCCAAAGCGCACCTTAAAACCTGAAGCCTGACGATCATCCGACTCGGTTTCATTGTCGGTTGCCGATTTTTCAATCTCGACCGGTGACTCTTCAGAAGCAGTCCTGGATAAATCTTCCGGCTGGAGAACTATCTTTTCGGATTCGAGATTAATCTGTAGAACCGGAGATGACTTAGGATTACCCACAAGTTTCAATTGACCCGCCAGTTGGCCCTCAGCCTGATATCCTGCCAAACTCAAAAACGGCAGACTGTGAATGAGAAGGCCGACATCAGTAACCTTCAGTTCGCTGACAAGATCGACAAACAGGGGTTCATTAAACCGTAGCAGACCGCGATAGAACAGGGTCGCCGCCCCGGGATATTCAAGAGCGGCGTTCTTGATATTAACGTAGCCATCGTGGCGCTGCAAAAAACCGGTAAGCGAGACTTTCAGTTCCCCTTGCGAGTATGTTTTCTCAACCTCAGAATTCACATCATAAATTGAAACCGAATGACCGGCGGTTGCAAAATGACCTGAGAACCTCAAGCCACCTTCCGGATCACCGTTAATATCAAACTCAATATCAGCCTGCGTAAAACCACCCCTCAAAATTCTGTCGGAAGATTCCGGCAACACCAGCTCATAATCTGACAATGATATATTATTCAAATTACAGGATATTTCTACGCGCTTTCCGGCCCGGTCGAACAAGTTGTCGGATCCGTCAATATTTTCTCCGGTGACCCGGTACCAGGTCACTTTAAGATCTCCCCGACCGCCACCGCATACTCCGGTCAACTCCAGTATTTCACTTGAATCCCGCGAAAATCGCCAGCTACCGGCAAGTTCCGTGATGGCAAGCGGGTTATGCTGACCGGGAATCCCGGTTAACTCACAAACAGTATCCTGAACTCTAAGATACTTGAGATGCAAATCCTGCGACCATAAATTACGATTGAAAAAGTTCATGGAGGAAAGGAAAGAGCCAGCCTCGGCACTACCTGATAAATCAGCCTTCGGGGATCTGAAAAATGCTAATGGAGCCTTGATTAAGGCTCCATTAAGGCGAGCCCCGACTACTTTTGGAGTCAACGTAATCAGAGAGAGAAGTGAGAGATCAAGGACAAGAGTTCGGGCCTCAAAGCTGGATTCTGACTGACTCGCACTAAAATTATGCAGAATCACCGCCGGCTGCGGCAGAATCTGCAGAGTTGCTTTCTCTATCCGGCAGGGCTGGTGCAGAGCTTGGGTAAACTTGGACGTCAAACGCTCCCGCAGACCTTCTTGAGAAAACTGCGGCAGAATTAAAATTAAAGCCGCCAACAGAGAAACCACCAACAGAGAATAAAAGTACCGGTTTTTTTTCATTATAACCATTTTTGCTCTATTAATACGGGTAGGATAACAGAATGATAAATTCTAAGAGAGGATATCAATGTATCGGAGTTCTGCTCTCCATTTTACAAGAGCCTTGAAAAAAATTACTGCAAATACGACCAGCCGGAAACAAAAGATATACTCAAGGTTCAGTCATCCGGAACTGGCATAATATTCATCAAAACAGCGTTGCCAGACGCTGGTCAGCTCGGCGCAGACGTTCGAGTTGAAGGTATGCCGCACCGCGGATAATTCTGGCCGCGGTCACCGGTGAATCCCGCTGCAGGGATTCAGCCCGATCTTGATCAAGCATTAACAACGAGGCCTTTTCAACCACCTGCAGAGAGGTTGAATGCTCCTCCGCATCATCAAAAACCAATTCACCGACACTGGCCCCGGCAAGATAGCGGGCCATGATAATCGGTTTTCCCCAATCCGGAGTTTTCTTAACCGCTTCCAAAGACCCGGAGACAACACAGATCAACTGGGCCGACCTCTCTCCTTCACTCCAGATCACACTGCCGGAAGGTTTTTCAGAGAGCAATACTGACTCCGAAAAGACGACCCAGTCTGAAACCTCGCAAAACCGAAAAAGAGGCGATTTTTGCCAGTCAAAATCAACTCGACCAACCGTTTCAGCCTCAGCCATTCTCTTTGGCCTCGGTCTGGGCTATTTTCTTTTCCATCTTTTCGATCAAACCACTGAAACCTGACTTTTTCATAATCGGACTGAACTGACTCCGGTAGTTTCGTACCAGACTGACATTTTCAATAATCACATCATAAATCAACCAGCGCCCATCACTGAGTTTGAGTTTATAATTTAAAGGGATCTCTTTGGAACTGCCAACTACCATAGTTCTGACTTCGGCTTTATCACCTTTGATGATCTCTTTTTTATAAGAGATCTCTTCACCGGCATAACCATCGATCGTCGCAATATAGCTTTTGGAAAGCAGTTTTCTGAAAAGATTGGCGAATTGATCACGCTCAGTTTCCTTTAAGTCCCGCCAGCTCCGACCCAGAGAAAACTTAGCCATCCGCTGCATATCAAACTGCATAAAAACAACTTCGGCGATTTTCTCCCGGCGAAGATTGCAGTTAGCATCACCTTTCAGATTTTTATCCCGCAAGACCACAAATAATTTGTCAATACTGGATTTGAGCTGATCCTGAGGGCCGGCTGTCGCCGCCCGGAGTTTGAGAGGTAAAACAACTGAAACCAACAACAGCAGGACAATACCCGGAACAAGATAACGCAGACTATACTTCATACAGCTACTCCAACACTTTATTAAATATATATCCGTAAAGAACTAGTTAATGGCCCCATTAAATATCGAGTTACCCCGCCGTAAAGATACCGAAAAAGGGTAACACCTTCAATCTACTCTAAAAACTTCTGCTGATGCTGAATGAAAGCATCACGGACTGCGATATAAGGATCAAGGGCTCCGCTTAACATCTTCTCGTATTCACCCAACCGGAATGAGGTCTGGTTGATAGTTTTCGAAGCCTTAACGATGACCACCAGTAAAGGCTTCTCACCAAGGAGGTAAAAAAGCGGTGACGCGAGAGTGTCTCCAGCCAGGCCGCAGATTCCCCGGGGATTACCCGGACCAAAAAAAGGTATCACCAGATAAGGACCGCTACCAACCCCGTAGTAAGCCAGAGTCGAAGAAAAACGCTGTTCATTAACCTTCATCCCATCATACGTGGCCGGATCCATGAGACCGGCGACCCCAACCGTACTATTAAGAAGAAAGCGCATCAATGTATCCCGCGCTTCAACAAAACGACCCTGCAGACATGAATTAAGAAAACGGGTCGGCTCCAGCAGGTTACCGAAGAAATTAACTATTCCGGTGCGAAAAGGACGCGGCGTTACCTTCCGGTAGGCCTTGGCTGTAGGTTCCACGAGCCAGACATGAAGGTTATGATTGAACGTGAAAATCGGCCGGTTAATGCTCTCTAACGGATCATTAACAACCGCAATATCATCATCAAACTCAGCAAACTCATCAACCTCCTCCACCGTACCGGTGTCAGATCCAGCCTGGCAGGAAGAAACACTGAACCCGGTGCCGACAAGCAGTAACACGGCAGAAACAATTGAGATAATCAGTAATTTTTTGATCATGACAATCATTTTATTCCACCTTACCGAAAACATATTTACTGATCAGAGCTTCCAGATCAACCGCTGATTCGGTCTCGGTGATCTCACCCCCATCGTGAAGATAGTCATCTTCCATCCCGGGAGTCAGCTGGACAAACTTATCACCAATAATTCCCTGAGTTTTAATTGAAGCAAATACATCACTGCCGATTTTTACTTCCGGTTTAAGAGACAAAACTACTTCCGCCTCGTCATCAACCAATGATATACGGGAGACTTTGCCGACTAGAACTCCGGCAATTTCAATCCGGGCTCCGGCTTTTAGACCACTGACCGAAGTAAAACTGGCATGCACTTTGTAGTAGTTACCACCGAAAAGTTCCAGGCCGCCGAGGTTGAGTGTCAGGTAGGCGACGGCCATCAGACCCACCATCATAAAAACCCCGACCGACATCTCTAAATTAAATTTTTTCATTGTTCTTCCTTAGGATTTACTCAACAGAATCAAATTCGTAACTGCTCCGATAAGCCCGGCCCATGACCCTTATGATAAAATCCCGGACAAAGGGATCCTGACTGCGCTGCAGCTCAGCCGGGGCCATACAAGCACGAACCTGCCCCTCATGCAAAATTGCAATCTTGTCAGCAAGATTAAAAATCTTGGGAATATCGTGACTCACAATAACGCTGGTGTAACCGAGTCGTTTCTGGGTCGCAAAAAATAGCTGATACACATCATGACTCTTAACCGGGTCAAGACCTGTTGTCGGTTCATCAAAAAGCAGAATATCGGGCTCAAGTTGCAAGGCCCGGGCCAAACCGACCCGTTTTTTCATGCCACCGCTTAACTGACCCGGAAATTTTTCAGCACTATCCTCAAGGTCCATCATCTGCAGTGATTTTTCGACCTTAACCTTGACTTCGGGTTCTGACAAACGGCTGCGTTCACGTAACGGCAGGGCGATATTGTCAAAAACAGTCATTGAATCGAAGAGGGCCACCCCCTGAAAGAGTACCCCGAACCGGGTTCGCAGATGATTCAAAGCGGCCCCGCGCAAACGGCTTATATCTTCTCCCTCAACCAGCACCTTTCCCCGATCAGAGGTCAAAAGACCCAGGATGTGCTTTAAGAGAACGCTCTTTCCCTGACCGCTCTCACCACAGATTACCGTGGTCGCACCTCTTTCAACATCCAGATTAACGCCGCGTAAAACCGCCTGGGTGCCGAAACTTTTGTGAATATCGATCAGCCTGATTGCAAATGATGATTGAGACATTATTATCTACAGCATAAATGAGGTGATAACATAATCGGCTACCAGCACCGAGACCGAAGAGACAACCACCGCCGAAGTTGTGGCCCGGCTCACCCCTTCTGCACCGAAACCCCAGGGCCGGCGATTAACCCAGAAACCATGCTCGGCACAGATCCAGACCAGAAGGAAAGCAAAGCAGACCGACTTGACAAAACACATCTTCAGATCAACTGCGGTCACACTGGCCCGCATACTCGCCATATAGGCCCCGCCATTGCCATGCAGCAACACGACCCCGACCATATAACCGCCAAAGACTCCGACCACATTAAAAACTGCAGTCAACAGGGGAATCGAGAGCAACCCGGCAAGCAGTTTAGGTGCTATCAGGTAGCGGTAAGGATTAATAGCCATGCAGTCTAAGGCATCAATCTGCTCGGAGATTCGCATAATACCAAGCTCCGCACACATCGCCGAACCGGTACGCCCGATGACCATCAAAGCGGTGAGTACCGGCCCGAGTTCACGAATAAGGCTCAGAGCCACTGCTGCTCCCAGAGCACTCGATGATCCATATTTGCTCAAGGTATAATAACCCTGCAGACCCAGCACCATACCGACGAAGGCTCCGGTAAAGACAATTACCAGGAAGGAACCCGAGCCGATAACTTGAATCTGCCGCAAAACCGGCCTCAACTTAAACGGCGGCTGAAACATTCCCCGCAGGGTTAAGAACAGAAAAAGGGCTGAACGCCCCATACTTTCCAAGCTCCCCAACCCCAATCGACCAAGCCTTTGCAAGCCCTCAGACAATACCCTAAACCCCCGATCAACATCACTGCAATTCAACTTCAAATATGAGATAATCGTAGTATACTATTTCTTCTATACAGTCAAACAGTTTTAACACATCATTCAGGCTTCTGCCACCCGATGACCCGCGGACTCGTGATTTTTTCCACTTGAACCGGCCCGGCAAGTATGGTAGATAGCCGGTCAAATTCTATTGTAATATTTATAACACTTAGGCTAGAGGAGTGAATTCATGAATTACGAATTTCTAAAAATCAAAGTAGAAAATGGGGTTGGTATCATCGGTCTGAATCGGCCGCCGGCAAACTCGTTAAATGAAGCTATTGTGGCTGAGCTTGACCGGGCTTTTGATGAAATCGCCGCGAATGATGCGGCCAAGGTTCTGGTAATCAAAAGTGAGATCCCGGGATTCTTCATTGCCGGAGCTGACATCAAAATGTTTACCAGAATGACCGCTTACGATGCCTGGGATATCTCTGGTGAGTTGCAACGCGTAAATCAGAAACTTGAAGATATGCCGAAATTGACGATTGCCGCACTCGGCGGCTACGCTTTAGGCGGTGGTCTGGAACTGGCTATGGCCTGCGATTTCCGTTTTATGGCCGAAAGCGTAACCATCAAAGATAAGGTCAAGATTCCGGCTTTAGGGCTGCCCGAAACTACGTTAGGCATTCTTCCGGGAGCCGGCGGCACTCAGCGTCTAGCCCGGCTGCTGGGCACCAAACAGGCACTCTACTTCATCGCTACTGCCAAGAACCTGACACCGCAGGAAGCTTTAGAGCTGGGTATTGTCCAGGAATTGATGCCGGGCGATGAGCTTGAGGCAAAAACAATTGCCTTTGCCGAAAAGATGGCGACCAAAGCCGTTATCGGCATCGCCCAAGCGAAAAAAGCAATCTACAAAGGCTATGACCAAGATACCACCACGGCCATGCAGATTGAGCAGAACGCTTTCATGGAGGCCTTTGCCAGCGAGGATGCAAGTGAAGGCTTAAAGGCTTTCGTTGAAAAAAGACCCGCCGTTTTTCAGGGCAAATAGCCGACTGAAACTGCGGGTAAACGTAAACTTTAATCTCCTGACAAATGCAGTAAAAAAAACAAACGGCTCTGACACCAAATAAATTGGCTTGCCTTAAGCCTGCTCAGACCGATTTCTTCCAGCATCTCCTACCCGACCGGTGTAATACAGAACCGATTTTCAAGGAGGTGCTGGAGAAACATTTTCTGCCGGATCTAAATCCCGCAACTAAATCCTAAAGGTTAAACTATGCAGCCCAAAAGTCACTGTTAGACATTAATTATCGAAATCCAAGTCTAAATCGCTGACTTTCTGCCAGCTTTTATCAAGGTTAAATTTAGCTTTTTCAGTTATGATTTCAGTGGTTTTTTCGCCAAGATCGACCTCGTAAACGACGCCCTCCTGGTTAACAGCAAAAGTCATGATTCCTGAAGCCCCATATTTTGCCGGATAGGCGAGCAAACCAAAACCTAAAATCATATTGCCATTGACGACATAGTCATAGGCCCCGCCGGGAGCCCGTTCACCCTGCCGGGTGACGATTTTATAGTAGTAACCATGATAAGGGTGGGGTTTGTTGGAGTTTACATCATAGCCCTTACTTTTAACTTCAGCAATCATGGGGCCAAATGGGCTCAACTCTTCACCCTCTTTTACCGGCCAGTACAAACCGTTCTTTTTGCCTTTGTCACTCTTCATCTGCTGAGCAAATTCGAGGACTCCGTCACCATCGCGGTCTTCACTGGCGTACTCAAGCTGAGCCTCAATATATTCCTGCATCACCTGGATCACCTCAAGCTCATTTTCACCGATTCTACGGTTCAGAATCTCCTCTTTACCGGCGGCAACATCAAAAAACCAGCTTTTATCATTTTTTACGACCGGAATCGGGAACGGCCAGTCATCCTTACCGATAAAAAGAGTGGCCGAAGATGGACTCACCAACTCAAGCCGGTGTTTCGCATCGTATTTCTCGACGAATTCAGCCAAGCCCTCTTTGCTGTCAACTTTATCTCCAGAAAAAATAATCTCTTCGGCATCCGGCCCGAGAATAGCCAGAGCCTTGGCTGAATCCAATTTTCTCACGGCTTCAATCAGGGTCACAACTGCTTTCTCCGGCGAATTGAAGCCTTGACCTTGAAGACCGCTCTTTTCAGCAAAACCATTGCTAACGTTCATCAGGGTGAAAATTATCACCGCCAGCCCCAGCAACCATAAACCCGGGACAGTTTGTATTGATCTATTTTTCAGACATCCAGTCATAGTAGTATTCTCCCACTTCAATTTATTTGTTTCTCCCCCAAGGAAATCTCCTTGGGATGTGAGCCTATCAACCAGCAAACAGCCTCGTTATCGCCGACGACCGCCACCACCGCCACGGCTTCGACCGCCACCACCACGACTTCGACTGGCACTACCACGACTACTCATATGGCTGGAGCGCCGGCCCGAACTCGAACTATTAAAGGCACTGGATCGATTTGAGCGAGAGCGGTTTGCTGAAGAACGACCGGAGGTATTTTGCCGCTTACCAGAGGTTGAACGATTAACTGAAGAGCGACCGGAAAGATCTCGCTGCTTGCCAGAACTCGACCGATTAGCTTTTTGGCCGGCACTGCGATTGTTTGACTGGCGATTATTACTCTTTAAACCCTGTTTATTTATTGAATTTCGGGTTTTGCGATCAAGTCCTTGAGGATTGCGGCCCCGACTAAGATCTCTCTGTTTGGCCGCCCGGTTAGACTGTCCGAAATTTTTCCGGGTCGTTTTATTATTGTAGGCTACTCCTTTACGATGCTTAGAATCATGCTTCCAGGATTTGCGGTTACCCTGACCTTTACGATCGCCTCGACCTTCACGGTTAACATTTTTATTAAAAT
>JAOZQE010000050.1:0-3178 GCA_029932385.1 bacterium
ATCGTAATATGCGTAACAAAGTCATATCGCAGCCTAGACAATGGGGAAAAAGGTTGGGTAAACTCATGCTTACCTTTTTGAATAGGTAAAAATATCTCTTGACAAGAAACCCTCTCAGATGTACATTTACTTGTACAGGAGGTGTTACCTATGAAAGTTATGACTTATACTTCTGCCAGGCAAAATCTGGCAAAAACAATGAAATCCGTTTGTCAAGACCATTCTCCAATAATAATCACCAGAAAAGCATCTGAAGCGGTTGTAATGATGTCGCTTGACGATTATGAAGCATTAGAAGAAACCGCATATCTTCTTCGTTCACCTAAAAACACCAAGAGACTAATTGAATCTGTAGCCCAGCTTGAAAACAACGGAGGGAGTGAAAGGGAGCTTTTCGAGTGAAATTGATTTTTTCCGACAACGCTTGGGATGATTATCTGTACTGGCAGAAAACCGACAAAAAAATTCTTCGGCGTATAAATGCCCTTCTAAAGGAAACTAAGAGAAACCCTTTTGCAGGCACCGGAAAACCCGAGCCTTTAAAACACGCACTTTCCGGATACTGGTCCAGGCGAATTAATGACGCACATCGCTTTGTTTATAAAGTATCGGAAAACGCAATTTTCATAGCTCAATTACGATATCATTATTGAGGTTTCGTTTACCAATCTAAACCTTGCTGATAAACAGAAAAGTTACGCGTATATCGTAATAAATCATATCTTTTTACTCAAGTTAAATTATCCACGATAAAATCTAGCACGAAAAAAGGGAACCGAATAATCGATTCCCTTTTTTAATTTAACCGCAGTAATTTGAGATTTTCAGCATTCTACAACTCGACTACCTCAAGCCCTGAGTCTGCCGCTTCCCGGCCGGCTGTAACTGAGTCAGTTAAAACCGCGATGTTGGCATTTACAGGATTGAGATAGGAAACGGCTACTCTTTGCAGATCGTTAAGAGTCACCGCCAGAACCTGACGCCGATAGGTGCGCAGGAATTCGGCATCACGACCATAGAGACCATCAAAGAAGGCCTGCTTGGCCCGGCCCGCCGGAGAACCCGGTTTATCGATCTGACTGACCACCCCTAAAATCGCCTCTTCAACCTGCCGGGCTTCGTGCTTATTCTCCTGCAACCAGTCCAGAGAACGATCAAAATCATCCAGAGTCCCCTGAAAACGAGGATCGCGGTAGGAGTAGAATCGGAACGCGGCACTGCCGGGATCGTGTCCGGCCCCGCCGCCGTAAGCCCCACCCTCTTCCCGAATCGCGCGATGGAGATAGCCGTTGCGCAGGAAACCGCCCAAAACCGCCAGAGGAGCCGCATCGGGATGAGCAATAGTAACGGTGGGATAAGCTTTGGCGCAGAAATTGACCGTAGTATCCGTGGTCCAGGCCTGGCGAACCAGATGGTTTTTAGAATCTAAAGTGAAATCTCTGAACTTAGGATCCGGTGACAACAGACTTCCCTGCCAACCCTGCTCAAGCTCTTCACTTAACTTTAAGGAGTACTCATCCTCGGCCACCAGCAGAAATTGCCGTGGAGCCGTAATTATCTGTTCGTGAATAAGTTCAAAACGGTGACTGAATGCCGCTAACGCGGCTTCATCCTGACTCAAATCAAGATAGAGTTTTTTCAGTTTCTGCAAACCTTCCAGACCATGCACCCGGTGACCCAAAGCCGCTACCGGGCCGCAGCCGGACGCGGCCGCCCGCATCGCCAGAAGATGACCGGATGCAGTGACCTGCTGTTCCTGATGGGCCAGGCTCTGTGCCATAATCTCGCGGATGTGTTCAACTTCATCAAAACGAATGGTCTCTAGGGTTTTACGCAGCAGTTCAGTCAGAGCCGAATGGTTGCGCTGCAAGGCCCGGCCGGAAAGAACAAACATTCCCTTAACCCGGGAGTTATCATCAATCTCGCCGCGCACTTTATAGTAGGCGCCGATACCGCCGCTGACCCGGGCCTGCCAGGCCTGAGTCTGACGGTAATCGAGTCCGTTACAACCCAGCTCGGTCAGGCAGGCTGAATAATCGGGCAGAATATCGAGTGCCTCGTCGTCCAGATCCGGTAGATCGAAAATTACCTGCTGATAGACCAGGCCGTTGGTTCCGGCCGGGAAATAGGTCAGCGGTAATTTAAGGGCGGCCGCTTTAGCTGACGGAATTGGAAGTTTATCAGGAACATCCTCGAGACCGACTTTCGGCAGAATTTCGGGATCGTCCTGTTCCTGCTGCCGTTTGCTCAAAGTTGCGGCCCGGGCAATAATCTCCTGGCGCTGGGGCTCATCAAGCGCCCGTAGACGGGCCTGAAGCCGGGCCGTAAGGGCTTTTTCCCGACGCGGGCCAAGTTCGCTGTCGGGTACCATCGCGAGCCGAACCCGGTGCCGGTTATCAAGCAGCAAGCGCCGAATGAGTTTACCAAGATAAGCCGGATCTTTAATCTTCTCCCGTAATTTTATCAGCACCGGATCAATATCAAGACGATCGATAACCGAGCCTTTATGCACTATCGCCGGGAATGCTGCCAGCAGGAGTTGCAGGCCATAAGGATAGCCGTCGCCGCCGATTTCACGACGCTGCAATTCGAGTTGATGGAGAACCGCTTCGATCTGTTCAAATGGCAAGCCCGCATCTGCAACCCGGTTGAGAGTTGTTAGAATCAGGTCTTCAATATCGGCCGCTGAATCAGCCTTGCAGCCTTCAAGTCCGCAACAGAAAATCAACTCTTTATGATCATCATCAAGTCCGCAAAGCGGCGATGGGGCCCGACCTAAAGTGGTGGTCTCTAAGGCATCGAGCAGCGGCGATGAGCTGTTATCGAGAAGCACCGCTGCCAGCAGGTGGGCCTCGATCAGGCTCTCAAGAGAGCTGTCCGATTCCAGAAGCCAGCCCATAACCAGATGCGTTCGCTGATCCTCGGTGTCGGTTTCCGGCAGAGCTTCCGCCGGATAACTTTCACAGACCACAACCGGAGCCTGCAACCGGATCTCCGGAGCCACCAGAAAAGGAGCTCCAGATTCTGCCTGAAACTCCTGCAGAACCCGGGTTTCAAAGACCTCCTGCAGTTCCGCCGCCGGCAGATCACCATAAGTCAGAAAGAAGGCGTTACTGGGATGATAGTTCCGACGGTGAAACTCTTTTAATCGGGCATGGGTCAGTGAAGGGATAATCTC
>JAOZQE010000050.1:3278-6859 GCA_029932385.1 bacterium
AGTTCCGACGGTGAAACTCTTTTAATCGGGCATGGGTCAGTGAAGGGATAATCTCCGGATCACCACCACTGTTGAAATGATAGGTGGTACTCGGAAAAAGATGCTGAGAAAGAGCCTGCCAGAGAAAGCTTACCGGGGTTATCATCGCCCCCTGCATCTCGTTGTAGACCACCCCCTTGAAGATCAACGGCGAAGTGCTGTCGGTCGGATCCGTAAATTCAAGACGGTGCCCTTCCTGGGCAAAATCGAGTTCATCAAGACGCGGGAAAAAGACCGCGTCAAGATAGACATCCAGAAGGTTGAAAAAATCCTTACGGTTCTGACTCGCAAAAGGGTACGCGGTCCAGTCACTGCTGGTAAAAGCGTTCATAAAAGTATTCAGTGAACGCCTCAGCATCATAAAGAAAGGATCCCGCACCGGGAAATTGCGACTTCCGCAAAGCACTGTATGCTCTAAAATATGCGCCACCCCGGTAGAATCGGTCGGGGCCGTCCGCAAGCCGACCATAAAAACATTTTCCGGATTATCACACTTAAGATGATAGTGCTCAGCCCCGGTAACCTTATGCACAAAAGACTGCACCGTCAGGTTAAGAGCCGCAACCGGATATTCATCAAGTGGTTTAAAGGTCGGAAAGGTCATTACTGCTTACTCTTCTCGGATTCCTGCTGCATACGGGCGATAAACGCTACCAGCTGCTGACCAGTCGGGGTATCAGGGGCTGCCTTCTGGGCCATCTGGAGACGTTCAAGCCCTTTCGTTTTATCACCCTTGCCCTTGATCAGAATTCCGGCCTGAAAGAGATATATGCGCTGCTGCAGAGAAGGCACACTGGCCGCCTGCGGAGCAAGCTTATCAAGTGCTGCAACCGCTTTATCAAAATCTTTATCCTGCTTGAGCTGAGATTCAATCAGGGTGATCTGCTTGGGCAGTTCATACTTCGGCCGCAGACCCGCCTTGCCATCCTTATCCAGAGCGATTATCTCATCCGAAAGATCGTCGTAATCCCTTTTGCTGCCATTACTCACGAGCAGGGCAATAGCCTGATCAAGCTTTTTCGCCTTGGCGATACCCTGCAGTTTTTCCGCCTCTTTCTTAAACACCAGAGCCTGCTGGTAATTTTTGACAAAACCCTGAAGATGGTCAAGATAGGCTTGGGCTCCGCCCGCTTTATAGCCGGTACGGGCAAATTCAACCCCATCCGCATCGGCCAGGATTATCGAGGGATATCCGCTGACCGCAAAAGCTTTAGCCAAATCTCGGTTCTGAGCAATGAGCTTATCATCAATTTTGGTTTTCTGCGGGAAATCAAGCTCCACCAGAATAAATTCTTCCGGGGCTTTATCCTGAAAAAGCTTCTGGCTGAAAACCTCTTTTTTCAATTTTTTACACCAGCCGCACCAGTCAGAGCCGGTAAAATCAATCAGCAGAAATTTATGCTCTTGCTTGGCTTTAGCTTTAGCTGCGACATAATCGGTCTGCCAGAGATTATCTGATGCCATGGCAATAGAAGTGGTTAGCAGAAAAATCAAACCTAAACACAAGATGGTAATCTGTTTTGTCTTTAACATTTTGCAAAAATCCCCATTTTAAATTCCTGATTATAAATTACACCAATGAACCTTTTTGATACTTCTATGAAAAAAACAACCGCATAACTCAGGCTGTTTTGAAGGGTTGCTTACTGGTTTCGACTATCTCTGTCAATTATTTTGTGTCGGAAAGCGGCTAAGTTAGTGTAATTTAATTCAACCAGAGATTGGTTAAAGAAAATTCATCAACATCAACCAGGCCGAGATCACTCAATTTGAGGGAGGGGATAACCGGGAGCGCCAGAAAGGAGAGAATCATAAAGGGATCATTAAGCGCACCGAGACCGGCCGCGTGAGTCTGTAGTGCGGCCAGAGCAGCGGCCGTGGTTTCAGCTTTTTCGACACTCATAAGACCCGCAACCGGCAGCGGCAGACGACCGAGTATCCGCCCATCGCTAACCACCGCCAGCCCCCCGCCCATATCTTTAACCACCTGGGCGGCGAGAAGCATATCGGCATCGTTCATGCCGGCAATAATCAGATTATGGGAATCGTGCGCTACAGTTCCGGCCAGGGCTCCCCGGGTCAAACCCAGGCCCTGAACAAAACCTAAACCGATCCGGCCGCTGCCATGGTGGCGTTCGACCACCGCCAGCTTGGCAATATCCCGCTGAGCGTCTGCCCGGGCATACCCGGCATCGATTCGGGCCGGCAGAATAATTTTTTCAGTTACCAGCTGGCCCGGGATCAGACCGATAACCTTGATTTCCGTACCCTGGACTGCAATTTTGAAACTTGCTTCGCTAAGTTTCGCAACCGATACCGTATTTCCGGGCAGAGGTATCTGCGGCGCCGCAAAATCAGCTTCGGAAAAAGGTTTGCCGGCCAGAAAAACCTGCGCAATCGTAAAAGATTCCAGATCATCAAGCAATAGACAGTCGGCCCGATAACCGGGAGCTATGGCGCCGCGGCCCTTGAGACCAAAATATCGAGCCGGGTTGATGGTCGCCATCTGCACCGCATTGAGCGGTGCGATACCGCCGGCAATAGCCTTGCGGATCGAGTAATCGACATGACCTTTATGGAGAAGATCAATCACATGCCGGTCATCTGAGACCAGGGAACAGTTGCTGCTGTTATAACAATTTATAAGGGGAAGCAGATCTTCAAGGTTATGTTCACGTGAACCCTCACGCAGCATCAAATGCATCCCGGAACGTAATTTTTCCCGGGCTTCATCAAGGCTCGTCGCTTCGTGATCACTACCCGGCCCCGCAATAATATAGGCGTTAAGATCAAAACCGGAAAGCCGCGGCGCATGTCCGTCAACAACTTTCCCCAAAACCCGGGCCGCTACAATTTTAGCCATGGTTTCCGGCTCCCGGTTGACAACTCCGGGGAAATTCATCACCTCCGCCAGACCCAGAAGCCGGTCGGGATATTTCTGCAGCAGGGCCGCAACTGCGGCCGCATCAAGGGCGGCACCAGATGTTTCCATAGTGGTTGCGGGGACACAGGAAGGTACCATGAAAAAGAATGAGAGCGGCAATCCGGCACTGGCAGCGAGCATGAATTCAACCCCGGGAACCCCCATAACATTGGCAATCTCATGCGGATCGGCAACCACCGCCACAGTCCCGTGAGCGGCGGCCAGACGGGCAAACTCGGCGGGCAGGATCTGACTCGACTCAATATGGATATGACCGTCAATCAGGCCGGGTACCAGATAACGTCCGGCCCCATCAATAATCTTTTTCGCCGGATAGTCGCCAAACCCCAGGAAAACCCCGTCTGCAACTGCAACATCGACAGCATGAATCTCCCCGGATAAGACATTAACCAGCCGCACATTCCTGAACAGCAGATCGGCCTCAGCCCGGCCCCGGGCCCGACCAACCAGACACTCATTTACATCAGACATAACTCATCTTCTCACAAAAGTTTTATCACAAAAAACGCTAAAAGATTTTCGGGGAGGACGGCATAGTTAATATTGCGATGGCAATACCCTGCACAACAGAAACCGTCAAGATTTTTTTCGTAACATC
>JAOZQE010000050.1:6959-15203 GCA_029932385.1 bacterium
TTGCGATGGCAATACCCTGCACAACAGAAACCGTCAAGATTTTTTTCGTAACATCGCCAACAATGCAAATGACATCGATAAAAAATATTTTACCGTTGCAATCAAGATCACATTCAAGTATGGGAAATCACCAAATCATGGTAAGCAAAAAGTGTTTTTCGACTTATGCGAGTTAAGGAGCCACTTCGGCAGATAGCATATTCGGCCCGAACAGGAGAGTTGCATGAAAATCATTTTCCATATTCTGGCATTCAGCAGCGGCGGTTATCTGCTTATCCTTGCCATATTCTTTTTTTTCCAGGAAAAATTTCTATTTTTCCCCTCGAATGCGGCCTTCGGGAACTGCCCGCAGATGGAACAGTATCGGGCGATGCCGATTCGATTTGATGATTTACGGTATTACCTGCAGCAAAAAGAGAGAGCGAACTGCTGGATCATTGTTTTTCACGGGAATGCGGGTGATGCCTGTGACCGAGTCTATTTTTTCGATCTTTTAAAGAATCTCAATGCCAACATGATCCTGTTCGAATACCCCGGCTATGGGAAGGATGCAAACCGGCCGGGAGAGAAGATATTCCTGAAACAGGCTCTGAAACTGACGCAACGAATAAAAATGCAGAACCCGGATAATCTGCCGATTTATCTTCTCGGAGAGTCCCTGGGAACGGGCGTAGCGACATGGGTGGCCGGCCAAACCGAGATAGAAGGGCTGATTCTGTTGTCCGCCTATACCTCGATTGCGGCGGTGGCGCGGCACCACTACCCGTGGCTCCCGGTCGACCGGTTATTAAAAAACAGGTTTGCCGCAGACGAATGGGCAAAAGCGGTTCATGCACCGGTGCTGCTGTTCCATGGCGTAGACGACGATATTATCCCGGTTGAATTCTCCCGGAAACTGCTTCTGAACTTCAAGGGAGACAAAGAATTGATCGAGATCGACGGTTGCGGCCATAATGATCTGTTATTCATCGGCGAATCGAAGATCCAAAAAGCGATTTCCCAATTTATTTTAATGAAACCTTGAAAATTGGAGGCTGCCGCCAATTCTACAGCTTCTCCTCACATGACCAACTGCAATAGGGATAGCTTATCAGGTGGGAGTTGTAGTAGCGAATTTCATCGGAGACCTCGCACCCGAGCCAGGATGGAATTGGAAACTCCTGATTAATATCTTCGAGTTCAATCTCAGCAACAACCAAACCCTCATTCTCACCGAAAAAAACATCAATCTCCCAGATAAAACCGGAAACATCAACATGATAACGCACTTTCTCGACCTGCGCGTCATGACAGAGATCGGCAAGCAGCTCCTCCGCTTCTAAGACCGGAATCGGGTACTCATATTCACGTCGGATACATCCCGGCTCAGCGCTTTTAATATTGAGGGCGGCCTCATCCCCGCTGATCCGCACTCGGATTGAACTCTTCGAATTATTGCTGAGATAGCCCTGGCGCATCTTGATCCCGGCATCAGCATCATGCCGCCAGCTCTCATCTGCAAGGAGAAATTTTCGTTCAATCTCAATCGGCATAAGCTTATCACCTAACCCATTAGTCTTTGCGCCGCATCTCGGGCTGCGGCGATAATTTCGGCCTCACCTTCGACTTTGCGATTCTGCATCAAAACTTTACCGGCAACAATCGTGGTATCGACCACGGCGCCGGAGGCGGAATAGACCAGATCGGAGATCAAATTATGGCCGGGGGCCATCTCGGGCCGGTCACAGTCGATCAAAAGCAGATCCGCATCCCGGCCTGCGGCGATCACGCCACCGTTAAGACCGAAAATCCGGGCCCCGATCTCCGTGGCCATGCGCCAAGCCTCATTCGCGGGCTGAACCGTGGGATCGCTGATCGCAAACTTCTGCAACAGGGCAGAAAATTTCATGGTTTCGAACATATCAAGATTATTATTGCTGCCGCAGCCATCGGTACCCAGACCGACCAGTAAACCATGCTCAATAAAATGACGATAGGAAAAGCTCTTACCGACCGCAAGTTTCATATTTGAAACCGGGTTGTTGATAACCTTGACCTTATATTTTTCCAGAAGCTTCATCTCATCAATATTGAGCCAGACCGCATGAGCGGCTACCAATTTATCACTTAACAGACCTAGATCAGCCAGATATTCAACCGGCCTTAGGCCATGCGCATCCAGACAATCTTTAACCTCCTGCTCGGTTTCTGAAAGATGAGTATGAATCATCAAATCATTTTCGGCGGCAAAATCACGCACCCACTCTAAACCGGCTTGCGAAACCGTGTAGATAGCATGCGGGCCCAAGACAAATTTAATCCGGGGTGAGAAATCCAGACTTTTCTGAAAACGCTCACGATTAACCGCTATCTGCTCTTTTAACCGGGCGGGATCGTTAAGATCGATAATCACTCCGCTCAAAGCGGCCCGAAGCCCCATCTCTTCCACCGCCCGTGCGGTAGCATCAAAGTGCCAATACATATCGTTAAAGAAAACGGTGCCACTTTTTATCATCTCCAGACAGGCCAGCCGGGCACCGTGATAGACCAGCTCTTCGGTCAATTTCTCTTCCAGCGGCCATATTTTAGTGGTCAGCCACTCCATCAGTTCCAGATCATCGCCATAACCCCGGAAAAGGGTCATCGCGGCATGACTATGACCATTATAGAGACCCGGAACCACCGCCTTGCCAGCACCCTCAATCACCTGATCAGCAACCGCATCAGGTAACTCCGGGGCGATCTGGCAGATCAAACCATCTTCCAGCAAAATATCAACCGGCACTCCATCCAACAGCACCTGCCGCAGCAACAAACTCATTCCAAACTCCTTTTATAACTTACAACTTACAGCTTATAACTTCTCCAATTGCGAAATCACCGCCGGCAGCAATTCAGTCAGAATCCGGCTGTTTCGCTTCTGGGCTTTCTCGATCTCAACGATATCAACCGTCTCTTCACAAACCCCGTTGGCATAGTTATCAACCAGGCAGACTGAGGCGTATTCAAGCCCGATTTCTCGAGCTAGAGTCGCCTCACTGGCCATAGTCATACCGACCACATCACCCCAGCCGGCGAGCACTCGAACCTCCGCTTTGGTTTCAAAGCGGGGGCCGGTAGTCTGAATATAGGTGCCGGTCGGAATCAGTTTAACTTTGAGTTTGGCGGCGGCAGAAGTTGTGGCCTGACGAATTTTTTCGGACAGAGAGGGAGTAACAAATTCCAATCGATCATCGAAAAAGGTTTTGATCGACCAGGGATTAAAATAGTCATCGGGCAGCAACAACGAACCCGGCGGCAGAGTACTTTTGAGACTGCCGGTTGAATTTATCGCGATGATATAATCCGCACCATTCTCTTTCAAAGCCGTTATGTTGGCATGATGGTTAAGTTTATGCGGCGGCAGCGGCGGGGTTCCGTGACGCTGAAGAAAGATCAGATCATCCCCCTCGGCAATAATTACCCGGCCGTATCCGGTCACAACTTCACGTTTTTTCAAGCCGGAAAAGAGGTCAATTTCCAAAACCCCGCTCCCGCCAATTACCGCAATTCGACTCACACCCAGATCTCCCTATAAATTCTTAACCACATACTCAAGCGTCTGTTTTTTCGGCCCCGAGGCTTCACGCCGGGGATAACCTATGGGAATTACAGCCATAAACTCACCCTGTTTCTCTCCTAAAAATGAGAGCACCTCTCTTTTAATCAGAAACAAAATCCCGAGCCAGACACTCCCCAAACCGAGGGAAGTTGCTGCCAGCAGCAGATTTTCCACTGCCGCAGCGGAACTCTGGATCTCCATTGTGCGAAAAAAATCGAGGGCGGGTTCGGCCTCGATCTGGAAAAGTTCAGTTCCGTGCTCAATCAGGGTTCCGGTATTCATTGCCGCGATCACTACCGGAGCACTGCCGATACTGCGGCCGGCCATACGCAAAATCGACGTGGACGGTTTGGGAAAACCGGCCGCCTGCTTTGACACCAGCTGCGCCAGCTCCTGTTTTTTCTCATTGCGAATCACGACAAACTTCCAGGATTGCTGATTATGGGCCGACGGAGCCTGGTTGGCCGCGTCCAGAATTATCCGGATCAAATCATCACTTACCGGCCGATCCTGAAACTGGCGGATACTGCGGCGCTGAAAAATAGTCTGCAGAGTCTCATTTGGATAGATTGATTCTTCCATAAATAACTCCCTGATAAAAAGGTTGTAACCGACCTACTTCCTGAATGTGGTTTTCCAAATTTTATCAAACTCTTTTGTGTAACGCCGCGCCAGGGAGCTTGAATTTATAACCAGAAGATTCTCCCGGTTCCAGCGCTCCGCGGAAGCGGTCCAGTTAAATGATCCGGTCGCAACAATTTTATCATCGACAACCACAAATTTATGGTGCATTATTCCGTATTTTTTCTGCCGATGTTTTGCTTTTCGACTCTTTTTCATCTTTTTCGGTAAGCCTCGGGCATAACGAACATCAATCCCACGCTTACGTAAATAGTAGCCCTTTGAATAGTCACTTTCATCATTCCCATCGATTATTACCCGGATCTTAAGACCGCGCTTGTGGGCCCGGATTACGGCCGCAGCCAGAGTCCGGTTGGTAAAATAGTAGGCCGCCACGCAGATCTTCTGGCGGGCTCCATCCAGCAACTCCTCCAGAGCCTTCTCAGCCCCGCCATCAGGGCTGAAATAGACCTTTGTCGGTGCCGCTTGCGACAAACTGCTGCAGATAAAAAAGAGGGCCAGACTCAACCCCAGTCCAACCCATCCCGCAGAAAAACGGCTTTTCTTCATACACCGGTATCCTTAATAAAAGGCAAAATTGCCTTTGACAAAATAAATTTAGATGAGAATGCTGCCCCTCATTCAGAGTATATTTCCACATTCCGTCGTGCAACTTAGCATTCCGTGCTTACTTCTGGCAACTATTTTCAGAAGACTTAAACAAAGTTTAAGCTCGATCCTGAGAGCCACTGGGTCCGGTTTCGGTCGTGCTTAAATATAAGTTTTAAGCCAATCCAGCAACATCGGCAGCTGCATGGCACCGGATTGACGGGAGATCTCTTTGCCACCCTTAAAAATTATATGAGTCGGCATGGTCATAATTGAATAACGCCGAACCAGTTCGGCCTCCTCTTCCGTTTCGACCCGGAACAGACGCGCCTGCAATTTAAGCTCCTGCGCGGCGGCGGCAAAAACCGGCTCAAAATTGCGGCAGTGACCACACCACGAAACCCAGAAATTGACCACAACCGGCAACTCATTTTTGGATATATATTTAGAAAAATCAGCCCCGGTCAACTCTTTGACATGGCCCTCCAAAAGTGGAACTTTACACTTCCCGCAATCCGGCCCTTCAGTAAAATGTGCCGCCGCTACCCGATTAACCGTCTGACACTCATTACAAACCATCTGTAAATTTTCCAACATGATCATCCTCGATTTAAGTATCTAAGATATTTATTGCATCCCTCTACGTTTCTCTTCATCTCTAATTTCACGGCGCAGAAGTTTGCCGACTTTTGATTTTGGCAACATGTCGCGAAATTCGATATAGTGGGGAATCTTGTAGGGAGCCAGACGTTTACGGCACCACCCCGTCAACGTCTCACCGTCGACCCCTTTGGCATCCTCTTTGAGGACGACGATAGCTTTGATGCGCTCGCCACAGTTGGCATCCGGAATCCCAACCGCACAAGCACCCATAACCGTAGGATGATCCTGCAAAACCGCTTCAATTTCGGAAGCCGAAATCCGGTAGGCCTTATATTTGATCGTATCAGCGGTTCTCTCGACAAACTGAATTTCACCATTTTCATTGATGCAGACATAATCGCCCATACGATAGAAGATATCTTCGCCTATCTTGACATAAGCAAGCTCGGTCTCCTCAGGTTTGTTCCAGTAATTTTTATTCGTATAGAGTGAGGTCACCAACAGTTCCCCGGTAGTCCCAACCTCAACTTCTTCAAGGGTTTCGGGATCGACCACCAGACAACGTCTTGAGGGCAAGATACTACCCACTGTCTTGGGATCGGGATCCCGGTCGAGGCGGCTGTAGGTCAGATGACCGACTTCGGTCGAACCGTAAACCTGATAGAGAGGGTCGCCGGTTAACTCCCACCAACGTTTAAAAATCTCTCCCGGCAACACATCTCCTCCACAATAGCAGTATTTTAGAGATGAGATATCGTAAGTGGAGAGACGATCGTTTTCAAGGATCATACGATAGAGAGCCGGAACTCCGAGCATCCAGCGAACTTTAAAACGCTCTATCTCACGAAGAGCGGCATCAACCTCCGGGATCGGCATCAGCACCGTCGTAACGCCATAATTAAGCCCGGCCGCGAGCAAAAAACCTTTGGCCATAATGTGAAACAGCGGATTCACCATAATCATGGTATCGTTGCCTTCATCAATATAAGCACGAAAGAGCTCCATTACATCACTGACATATGAAACCTCGCTGGCATGACTGCCGGGCACACCCTTGGGAAATCCGGTGGTGCCGCCGGTATACATGATATAGGCGAGATCCTTATCAGCATCAATCTCGACATCCGGCGGCTGGGGTGGAGCCTTACGCAAAAGCTCGTTAAAACGATAGATATTGTCTCCTCTGACAGTACTGCCTTTAGGAATTCTATCGAGCAGGTTGCCAAAAATCTTCTGCCAGGCATAGAGCAAATCGGTCAGATTGGTGATAATTATGCGCTTTAAAGGGTGCTGGCGATCGACCTCTTTGACATAACCAAAGTTGGTATCCATACAGAGAACCGTCTCGACCTCGGCATCCTCAACCATGTAGAGCAATTCATGAGAGGTGTAGATCGGCGAGACCGGCACGACCACGGCACCAATTTTCTGGATGGCAAAGTTGGCAATGACCCATTGTGGCGAGTTGCCCATATAGATCATGACCTTCTCTTGATGCCCCACCCCTAAGCGATGTAGAGCCGTAGCGAATTGATCGATCATCTGCTGGAGAAATCGGTAGGAAAATTTCCGCCCCAGATAGATCAGGGCATTACGCTCCGGATACTTCCGGCAGGCTTCTTCAAAAGCCGAAAAAGTATAAGTGTTTTTGCGGTTCATATCATACCCCAAAATAGGCGGCTTTGACGTCAGGATTATCGAGCAGTTCCTGACCGGAGCCGGCCATAACCCGCGACCCATTCTCCATGATGTAGGCATAGTCAACAATCGGAATAACCGGCCGGGCAAACTGTTCGGTTATGATAATGGAAATTTTTTTCATCTCCCGAATCCGTTTGACCGACTCCATGACAACCTGTTGGTAGGCCGGGCTTAAACCGAGCAGCGGTTCATCGAGCAAAAGCAGTTTCGGCTGCGCCATCAGAGCCCGGCCAATGGCCGCCATCTGCTGTTCTCCGCCACTTAAGAAACCAGCCGGACGACGCAGAAGTTTTTTTAAGGGAGAAAAGATCTCCAGAACATACTCCAGGGTCTCTTTGGCCTCTTTTCGGGTCGCCATATAGGCGCCGATCTTAAGATTTTCAAGAACGCTGCTTTCGGGGAAAAGACGCCGCCTTTCGGGACAGAGAATCACCCCCAGGCGCGCCCGCAGATGAGGTTTGAGTTGGCTTATATCCTGACCTTGAAAAGTTATTTTACCCATTACGGTTATCTGTTCCCCACCCCGCATCTTCTCCTTCTTCATCTGATCAAGAATAATCCCCGACAAAGTGTACATCAAGGTTGATTTCCCGGCACTGTTGGCCCCGAAAACCCCGATAATCTGATTTTCACCACACTTTATAGCAATATTGTTTAATGCCAACATGTTTTCATAGAAAACCATCAAGCCTTCAGCGACCAACATCTCAAAGCCCCCCTTCTGAACCGAGATAGGCTTCTCTTACCTTCTCATTGGCCATCACCTCAGTTGGTGAGCCCTCGATAATCTTTTCACCATAACTGATGGCCATAACCCGTTTGGCAACCTTAAAGAGCTCTTTTAAACGATGTTCGATCATAATAATCGTTACGCCGGATTTATTGAGCTTTTCAATCAGGGGCACCATCGAAGCAATCTCGCTCATGCTTAAACCTGAAAAAACCTCATCACAGATCAAAAGATCAGGATTAAGGGCCAGGCAGCGGGCCAACTCTAGACGTTTCAAGTAACCGGTCGGCAAAGTTCCGGCAAGCTTGTAGGGAACTTTAGATTCACGTTCAAAACCGACCTCTTCGAGCAAGTCCAGAGCGATAATATTACGATCGCCGTGGCGGCCGCCGCCGCGCCA
>JAOZQE010000156.1 GCA_029932385.1 bacterium
GCAGTACCCGGCAGTTTGATTTTTATTACACCTTCGGCCTCTTCCGGCTGGCGGTTATTGCACAACAGATTTACTACCGCTATTTTCACAAAATCACCGCTAACAAACGTTTTGCCACGCTGATTTACGCAGTCAACGCCCTTGAGAAAACGGCGCTTAAAGTTATTGAATCGTCTGATTTGTAATTTTCACAATAAAGGAGAAACAAGATGAAAGATTTTAATCTGGAAGGAAAAACTGCAATTATCACAGGCGCCAGCCGGGGAATTGGTCTGGCGGTTGCACAAAAACTTGCCCAATACGGAGCCCAATGCATTCTGGTAAGCCGGAAGGCCGAAAATCTGGAAACTGCGGCTGCCGGAATCCGCGATCTCGGCTATAAAGCTGAAGCCATGGCCTGCCATACCGGACAGCCGGAACAAATTAAGGCATTATATGAAGCAATAGTAAAAAAATATGGCTCACTGGATATTCTTATCAATAATGCAGCGACCAATCCCCATTTCGGTGAGATGATTACCGCCGACGAAAAACTCTGGGACAAAACTCTGGATGTTAATATTAAAGGGCCGTTTTTCATGATCAAACATGCCGTCCCGCTGATGAAAAACGGCGGTGCGATTGTCAATGTCGCATCGGTTAACGCTCTCAAACCCGGCATGTACCAGGGGATTTACTCAGCCACCAAAGCCGCCCTCCTCAACATGACTCAGACCCTGGCCCGGGAGCTGGCCCCGAAGAATATCCGGGTCAATGCCCTGCTGCCGGGACTGACCGATACCAAGTTCGCCAGCGCCATCATCTCATCGGATAAGATCCGCAGCTACGCTCTAGCCCAGATTCCGATGAACCGCTATGCCCAGCCGGAAGAGATCGCCGGAGCCGTCCTCTATCTGGTCTCCGATGCGGCCTCATTTACAACCGGCACCAGCCTTATCTGCGACGGCGGCATGTTAGCATAATCATAATTTTGGAGGTAGGAATGAATTTATTTGAAATCAACGAACATACCTGTAATCGGGACGGAATATGTGTTGCCACTTGTCCCGCGGGCATCATTGAGATGAAGCAAGGCGAATACCCGACCCCGGTTACCGGGGCTGAAGATATATGCATCAGATGCGGCCACTGTGTAGCAGTCTGCCCCACGGGCAGCCTCTCTCACAGTGAAATGTCAATACAAAAATGCCCTCCCGTAAAAAAAGAGTTAGACCTTTCCCTTGAGCAAGGTGAACAATTTTTGCGAGCTCGGCGCTCCATAAGAACATACAAAGAGAAATCGGTTCCTGAAAACGAGCTTTTAAAATTAATCGAGCTTGCCAGATACGCACCAACCGGACATAATTCTCAGAGCGTGGAATGGCTTGTTCTGGGAAACCGAGATGAATTAAAACACCTTGCCGGGATCATAGCGGACTGGATGCGCTGGATGCTGGAGAATATGTCGGAAGTTGCCTTGTCTATAAATATGGACAGGGCGATTCGGGGATGGGAAAAAGGAATGGACACCATTCTTCGAGGGGCACCAGCGGTAATCGTTGCCCATGCGGCAAAGAATGATATGTTCGCCCCGACTGCCAGTACTATCGCATTATCATATCTTGAATTAGCTGCAACCAGCATGGGTCTGGGCTGTTGCTGGGCGGGCTACTTCAATGCCGCAGCCACAACTTTTCCACCTATGACAAAAGCTTTATTGCTTCCCGAAGGTCATCAATGCATGGGCTCCATGATGGTGGGTTATCCCAAGTTCAGATATCACCGACTCCCTTTGCGCAAGTCTCCTGAAATCACCTGGCGTTTGTAACACAAAGAGCAAACCTCCGGGACAACTGGAAAGATAGAACAGATTTATTGTCTTGGTAAACGGTCTCACATTAGCTGAGCTGTTCAATAAGAAGCGGCAGTGATTTTACCGTTACATTTTGCGCCAGAGGATACTCGTCTTCCACCGGAGCTACGATGATAGCTTGCTCCGGAACGATCTCCTCGATTGAGTTGTAGAAATTTTTTGTCACTTTCGGGCTGGTTGAGGATTTTACCTCAATAGCAATAACCCGCTCTCCCCGACTGAGAATTAGATCAATTTCAGCGCCATTGGAGGTTCTGTAAAAGGCAGGTTGCCAACGTGGTAATTCAGCCAATATGTTCTCTATCACATACCCTTCATATGAGGCGCCGTAAACCGGATTGGCAAAAAGATCTTCCATACTTTCAATTGCTAACAGGCTATGAAGAATACCTGAATCCCTGATATAGACTTTCGGTGACTTAACCATGCGCTTTTTAATATTGCCAATATAAGACGGTAATACACGAACCAGAAATGTCTGTTCCAGAAGATCTATATAACTTCTTACCGTATGTGAACTAACCCCCATTGAAGCCGCCAGTTTGGAAGAATTTAAAACCTGCCCATGAGTATGCGCCAGCATCCGCCAAAATCTTCCCAGAGTGTTGGCCGGAATCCGAAATCCTAATTGCGGAATGTCACGTTCGAGAAATGTCCGGATATAGTCTTCGCGCCATAGTCCGCTTGACTCGTCACTCTCCGCCAGTAAACTTCGGGGATAGCCTCCACGAAGCCAGTGCAAGGAACTCTCAGTCTCATTAAGTTCTGATCTTGAAAAAGGGGTTATCTCAAGATAGGATATTCTTCCGGCCAATGATTCTGAGCTCTGTTTGATAAGTTCACGGGAAGCTGAACCAAGGATGAGAAATTGTCCGTTCCTGCGGTTCCGATCAATTACCCCACGCAGAACCGAGAAGATCTCCGGAACCCTCTGGATCTCATCCAGGCAAATAAGACAATCATTAAACTGGGAGAAAAAGGCTTCCGGATCATTGAGTTTATTAAGATCAGAAGGACGTTCCAGGTCAAGATATAGCGCTCCCGGAAAGTGTTTAATCACCATCGCGGCAAGTGTCGATTTTCCCACCTGACGGGCGCCGAGCAAAGCAACGGCAGGGTTGGTTCGCAAGCGCTTAATGATGGTTTGAAAACATCCCCTGTCAATTAGATTATGCATATTTGCAATATAGATACAAATATACATAATGTCAAACGAAAATTTGCCAGTGCCATTATCTCTTTGATCAATCCTCAAACTAAAGGGTACCTTGAAAAAAGATGAACAGCGATCCGGTATTGGCCGGAGTAACATCCTGCAAAACTAAAAAAATTGCTGAACCAAATAGTGACAAAAAAACGTGCTCCTCAAACCCAAACCAATAATTAATCAATGACGGGCAATCAGCCAGCCCCGATCATCATCAAGAAATATTCAAGTCGCAGGCTCTACGACACCCACAACAAACGTTTCATTTCGATCCGCCAGCTCGGCGAAATGATCCGAGACAGTCAAGACGTAATGGTTATCGACAAAGAGAGTGGCGAGGATATCACCAAGACCATCCTCACGCAGATCATTATGGAGGAAGAAAAAGCTAATCGAGACATCCTCCCCGTCAACCTCCTACACCAACTCATCCGGGGTAGTGGTTCGATGTACAAAGACGCTCTTGAAGATTTTGTAGCAAAGGGAGCGAAAACCATCCGCAAAGCGAAGCATGATGTAGAGTCGTCTCTGTTTGGTTTATCCCGACCCAAGCCCTCACAATCGGGGGCTGATGAACTTGAGCAAATCAAAGCCCGATTGGCCGAATTGGAAGCCAGCCTGGCCCGGAAAGACTCATCTGGAAAATCGTGAACCCCGGAGTCAGGGGAAAGATTTTTCTTCCCTCCTCCAGGCCCACCTTTTATCATCATCCCCACAACTCCCTGAACATTCCATGAGGCTGGTCAACGATCCAGACAAAATCCTTTAATAGAGAAAATTGTTCTCTGTCAATTGACTTGGCAAAAGGAGATGTTTGTTATATATCCCAACCTTATGAGTGGCGCCCGGCCCGTGGAGAAATCCGCTGATTCTAATTCAGCGACCTCCTTCGAAACCTACCTTAAAAATGAATTGAAAACCTATTCAGACAAAACCTTGACGTTACTTTACGAAGATATAGCTGCCAAGCAAAAGAGTGAAATAAATATGGCTGAA
>JAOZQE010000005.1 GCA_029932385.1 bacterium
AAAGGGCGTCGACCTGACCCTCTTCGGGAGCAACAGATTCATCCCGACCTACTGTTACAACATGAATGACTTTGACAGCGACAAGGAAGACTTTGTAACCCTGGATGAAGGCGGCTGGGGCGCGGGTTTCTTCGTCCGCAATGAACTCCGTCTCGGATTCTCCGGTAAAGGTGAGAACTTCGGTTTCCGCGTTATTCTTGAGAATGACATCCACTACAGCAAAAACAACGGTGACCGTAATACCTACGGTACCTGGGGTAACACGAGTACTGACTTTGGCGCAGAGTTCGGCGTTGAACGTTCAAAATTCTGGTATGACTTCGGTCCGATTCGTCTGACTACAGGTTGGGACGTAACCTGGGCTGATATCAAAACTGGTGGTCTCCTCTATGGTGATGACCATCCTTTCATTATGCTCTCCGGTAAAGTTGACAAAGTCATGGATTGGCAGGTCAACATGCTCATCATCGAAGATGCAGACGATCTTAACGGTAACTTCACCGGCAAATATCGTGATTCAGATTGGTATGCCTACATCGGCAAAATGAATTTCAAAGTTGCCGGCCTCACCCTCAGCCCGTTTGTATGTTTCAGTGACATGCGTAAAGGCTCCCAGGGTATCGGCAACTCCCAGGCTTATTATGGCGGTTTTGAAGCTTACGGCAAACTCGGCATCTTTCAGCCGAGTTTTGAAGCGGTCTACGTTGGTGGTACGATCAACGATGCCTATAAGAACGGTAGCACTGATCAGGACGACTATGATATCAGCTCCTATGCTGCATATGCTTCTTTGAAGATTGCTCTGATGCCTCAATTCCAGCCTTATATTGGTGGTTTCTACGTCGCTGGTGATGATGATAATACTGACAATGATGCTGAAGGTTTCGTTGGTATTACCAATATTACCCGTTATACCCCGACTTTCGGGATGGAAGGCGCTTACATGTATGAGCACATCTTTGGTCTTGGTTCACCGCTTTACGCTCTGACTCCTGAGCGTATGGGTGGAACCGCTGCTCGTTACGGCGGTATCAGCGGAGCCGGTACTGGTGACAACCCCGGCCTCATCCATGTTGGTATGGGCGCCACCGGTAAAATCAGTGATATCTCCTACAAGGTTCAGACCTGCTACCTGTGGTTTGCCGAAGATCCTTATGCTGGCACCGCAAGAGAAGTTAGCGACGATGAGATTGGCCTGACTATTGATGCCCAGGCTAAATATGCTCTCTCCCCGAATTTCTCGATCACCGGTACCATCAGTGGACTGCTCCCTGGTGACGGCGTTGAAGAGTTGATGGGCGAAGATGACATGGCTTGGATTACCCGTTGCGAATTCGTTTGGAAATGGTAATCAGCTTGTTAAGAACTTAAAGTTCTGAAGAATAATTAAAGGCCCGGCCAATTGGTCGGGCCTTTTTTGTTGACACACTACCCGTAATGTATTACATTATGCAATACGGAGGTGCAGAGATGCTCACATTAAGACTTGATCCCACACTTGAACAAAATATAAATATAACTGCCAAAAGTCTCGGGTTATCCAAATCAGAATTAATCCGCAAAAGTATTCTCAGTTACCTTGAAAAGGTTGAACCCGTAAATGCATGGGAAACCGGCAATGATCTGTTTGGAAAACATTCAAGTGGCCTCGGCAATCTATCAGCAGATCGAAAAAAATTAATCAAAACTAAAATTCAGGCAAAGAACCAATGAAAAAGATTCTCATTGATTCCGGCCCGTTAATAGCGTTGTTTGATGCTTCAGACAGATACCACCAAAAATCAATTGAGTTTATCAAAAATAACAAATATCCTTTGCTTACAACTATCGCCTCGATAACCGAAACCCTGCATTTGTTGGATTTCAACCGGCAAGCACAAATCGACTTTTTGGAATGGATAGATCGTGGAGCAATCGAAATTCACAATATTGAAATTAATGCCTTTCGCAGAATTAAGGAGTTAACCGAAAAATACCACGACCTGCCAATGGACTTTGCCGATTCGTGCCTGGTTTATTTAGCTGAGCAACTGAAACTTAATACGATTGCTACAATTGACCGGGACTTCACTGTTTACCGTATAGACGGGAGAAAAAAATTCCATGTTGTTCTCTCTTTAACGGAAAAGCTATAAACCCTTGACAAGTAATACTCTTACCGGTAATACGCTCTAACAATCCAATAAACTATACATAAGATCTAAATCAAATTTACTCACCTTAAACCATCAAATTCAATAAATACTATATATGACTAAATTTAAGCATCCTTTAATCGCGGTTATAATTTTACTCATTGCCTCCTTTTCACTAGCCGGCACTAAACTTCGTGCTGCGACTGACCCCTGGCAACCCCTGACCCAGACTATACAGAGCCATCTCAATCCCGGCAATCAGGCAGTGGGCAGGATCTCCCTGGTTCAGGGGACAACTGCGATCATTGCTTTGCATAACCCGCAGGTCAATATCGGCATGACCCTGGCGGTCAAAGGCAACAGCCTGCCCGGAGTCGCCCTGCCGCTACAGAATAACATTGCCCAAATTAAAATAACCCAGATTAATGGCAATCAGGGCCGCGGCATAATTCTGCCCGGCTCGGAGAAGATTCCCGCTGGCGCCCCGCTTTTTCCTCTGGCTCATAACCGGGTCTATCTCTACTCAAACTTAACCTCCCCCCGGAGCCTGCAACCGTATCAGGATTTAACCCGGGCCCTGCAAGCGAATCGCATTCCTTTTGCAATCAAGACCTGGGAGCAGATCGCCGCCGGGGATACCCCGGGAATTCGCCCTCTGATTATCGCTTTTGAAGCTACCAACAACCTGATCTCCTGCCGCCTGACCGACCGCGAGCAAAGTCTCTTCTGGCAGAACAGTTTCAACTTGAATTTTGCCCCGCGGGTTACCCGCCGGGCCGGTGCCAGCTGGTCCCAACCTGCATATTTTGCAGCTTCATCAGCAAATTCAAACCGTAAAAACAGATCATTCACCAAAGCCTCAGGCCCGGCTCCGGGAAGTACGGCGGCCGGCAAAATTAAACTTAAAACCCCATATAAACGCCTTGTTTTCGCTGAATGTGATCAGAAACCGGGCCAGGAATTAGTCCTGCTCAATGATAAATGGCTTGAGGCTTATCACCTTAAAAACCTTAAACTTGTACCGGTTGGCCGCTATCGGTTGCCGCATAATGATATTATCCCGCTTAATCTACATGCCGGAGATTTCAACCATAACGGCCGCGATGAACTTTACCTGACGCTCGGCCGACCGGTCCTGGATATGGATAGAAATGACACCATTTTAACCTCAATGATTGTTGAATTTACCGGCAAAATCCCCAAGCTTCTGGGTAAAGAGTACCCCTACTACTTTCGCGTCATAGAACAGCGCGACGGAAATAAAGTCCTGATGACCCAGGAGATGGATGAATATGATCAATATCTAGACCCAATCCGCTGGGGTGGATTTTATAACGGAAAGTTTGTCGTCAAAAAAGAGTATAAACAGAGTCGCGATGTCTTCTCTCTCTACAACTTCAATTTCAGTCCCTTCGATAAAAATCATATCCTGGTCATCGATGAAGCCGGCAATGTTGCCGGATTTAATGCCCGGAATTCAGAACATTTAATTACCGCCGACAGTCAGTATGGAGTTTTTGACGAAACACCTTATATGCAAAAGCTTGAAGAAGAGATATATGAAGGTGGTTTTACGATTAAAACAACTGCTGTAACCCGGAATACGGCCCGCCGTTTTGTCAAACGCAAAAGTTACGGCAACCAGATCTTTCTCATCAAAAAACGCCGCACCATTAACCCCGAACTGCTCGATAAGGGGCTTGAACTGGTCACTGAAGAGGTGGTTAAATACGATCAAATCATCGGCCTGCAGTGGCGTAACGATGAAATCCGCGAAACCTGGAGATCACCTAAATTTCCGCGCGATATCGTTGATTTTGCCTTTACCAAAGAGAACGGCAAAGAGATAATGGTCGTTCTGACCCGTAATAAAGATGGCAAATATGCGCTGGAATTGCTGCATTAACGCAGGGGAATCCATAAGTAAACGCACCTGCAAAGACACGGGATTGGGGAAAAAGGCAATTTTTCAAGGTACCCTAGAGACTTTACCTTCATGAACAATCAAACAGTAAACCGCCCCTGGGGTTCATATCGCTCGCTTTTACAAGCTGATAATCATCAGGTAAAAAAGCTTGTGGTTGAACCCGGCCAGCGTTTAAGCCTGCAGTCACATGAACGACGCTGTGAACACTGGGTTGTCACTCATGGCCCGGCCCTGGTCACCGTGGGTGATAAGGAACAGATATTTAATACCGGCGAACATATATTTATCCCGCTTAAGGCCCGCCACCGCCTCGCCAACCCGGGAGATGATCCGATTATAATTATTGAGGTTCAGCTCGGCGATTACCTGGGAGAAGATGATATAATAAGATACGCAGACGATTACCAGCGTGATCTCAAAAAGAGGGACTTAAAATAGTATGCAAAAGATTTTTGGCGTAATTCTCGCCGGGGGCTCCGGCACCCGCTTCTGGCCTTTGAGCCGGCACAAAAAACCGAAACAGTTAATTCCGTTACTGACCGGCCGCACCACCCTTGAAATTACGGTTGAGCGGCTGCTGCCTTATATTCCGGCGGCAAACCTGCTGGTAGTAACCAATCGGGAACAGTACGCTGATGTGGTCGCTAATTTAAGTCCATATCTGGAGGCGCAGCAGATTATCGCCGAACCTAGAGGACGTAACACCGCGCCGGCGATCGCTCTGGCGGCCCAGATTCTGATAGATAAAGCAGGTCCAGATGCAATCATGATGGTTTTTCCTGCAGATCACTATATCGGTGACCAGGAACGCTTTCACGCGCACCTTAAGAGGGCGGCGGAATGTGCTGCGGAAAACTCTCTTGTAACTCTGGGCATTAAACCGAATCGACCCGAAACCGGCTACGGCTATATTCAGGCAGGTGAACCCCTCGCCTCCAATTCAGAGACAAACCTGGCGGCCTTTACGGTCAAACGTTTTGTTGAAAAACCCGACTACCGCACGGCCGCGATCTATTTAATGAATGGTGATTATTTCTGGAACAGCGGGATTTTCATCTGGAAAACCGGGGTTATTCTGGAAGAGATCAATAAAATTACACCTGATCTTGGTAAATCACTGGCATCTTTTGCCCGAAAAAACGACTCCGAAGAGGCCCAAGCCGCCCTTGAGCAACTCTACGATGAGGTTGAGTCGATCTCAATTGATGTCGGCATTATGGAACAATCACAACGAGTTACGGTTGTACCGGCCGATTTTTCGTGGAGTGACCTCGGCAGTTGGGACTCTCTGGACGAGCTCGAACTTTCGCCCTTTTCCGACCAGCCGCCGGTAATCAATATCGGAGCCACCGACAATACCATCTACAGTCGCAAACTCACCGCCCTGATTGATGTTGAGAACCTGCTTGTAGTTGAGAGTGATGACTCTCTTTTAATCTGCCGCAAAGGCAGTACGCAACAGGTCAAAGAGGTCGTTGCCGAACTCGACCGGAAAAACCTGAAACAGTACCTTTAAAACCGGCTGAAAGAATCTTGCGGAAAAATAAATTGAAAAATAATCTAAACTATGCGATAGCTTAAACTGTTTTAGAAAATGCTACTATCATGAAGCTCAGAGGTTTCCGTTGACAGCCTCCGGGCTTTATTAAAATTCAGGTTTTATTTTTACCTTTATATCTTTAGGAGAAAAGAAGATGAGTCGAAAGATTTTACTGTTAAGCATTGTCATGGCTTTTTTAATCAGCGGCTGTGGCTGGCATATCCCGTTTTTTGGCAGCGATAAAGTTGAAGAAGACACACCCCTGGTACAAGACGCCGCTCAGGTGGATGAAGATCCGCAATACAGCGGCCAGCTTCAGGCTCCGGAACCGGATCCGAACCAGTACCAACAGCCGGCAAACCAGGCCCAATACGCTCAGCCGGCTGCGGCTTACGGGCAGAATCCGGGTACGGCTGCAGGCGGGGCTTTTCAGGCGGGTCAGCCCTATAATCCCAATACCAATTACGCCCTTAATGCCGGCTCCGGCTACGGCGCTCCTGCCGGTCAGCCGCAGCCTTACTATGGTGCGGGTGGCAACGGTATGCAACCGGCAGCAGCCCCTTACGGAAGCAACTTTAACGGCGGCCTGGGACAGAACAATCCTGCTGCGAGCAGCGGCACAGCTTTCGGTACGCCCCAAAATGACAGCCTGGCTTTCAGCGGGATCAAGCGTAAAGTCCTCTATATTATCAGCTACCCGCAACGCGGCCTGACCCCAACCCCGCAGGATCAATTCAGCCAGAAAATTTATCAGCATCTGGCCCAGTCTCCGGGAATCAACCTGATCCCGAAAGAGGCGGTTGAGCGTTATAACGACGCCCACAACTCCCTCTCTTCGTCAATTGATGCCCACTCCCGGCTCAGTAAAATGGGACAGGGTCTCGGAGCTCAGGCCATCATTCTGGAAAAAATCCAGTTTACTGCTAATTTCAACGATGGCGGAGCCTATGCGCCCCCGACCCAGCAGACTGAGATGCAGCTGATTGACACAGCGACCGGTTATCCGGTCAAAAGCTACAGCCTGAATCCCAGCACTCCGGGTGCGGCTCAGGTAATTGACGGTTTGGTAAACCATGTTCGGATGATCGACTGGAACGCTCGGGTCATCAAGGTTGAAAAGAAGCGAATTTTAATCAATGCCGGTCGTTTCAGCGGTCTCCAGGCCGGGCAGAACCTGCGGGTCTATGCCAAAGGCAGTGAGATAAAAGATCCGAAAAGTAAACTCTCTCTCGGTCAGGCTCAGGGGATTCTCAAGGGAACCGTCAAAGTAATTGACTTTTTCGGTCTCGACGGTGCCATCTGCGAACCTCTGGCAGCAGCCGGCAAGTTCAAACAGGGTGACATGGTCAAAGCCGCAGAGTAAATAGAACCATTATGAATTATAAGGCACAGAGGCAGCTGACAGGCCTTGCACTTTCACTGATTATTGCAAGCCTGCTGCTCCTGGCAGGCTGTAATATCCCCTTTTTACCACGGCAAGAAATCGACTCATTCCCTATGGATAATGAGCTGATTGAAACCATGGAAGTCACAGGAATCCTTTACACCTTGGTTGTCAACCCGCAGGCGGCCGGCGATCCGGACGCGCCCGCAGCAATCTGGGTTCCGAGCTCGGCCTATCAGCGCGGCAGCTATGAAGTCTATACGGAGTATCTGCCCAAACCTGAAGAGAACCTTGAAGTTGCGAGGGCCGAACCTGCGACAGATGAAATCCCGACATCTGCTGCTCCTGGCGAAATCAGCCAGGATGAGATCACTGCCGCAGTTTTAGACCGTGAAGAAGAGCTCAAGGATAACCTTAAAGTCAACCTTAAGCTTCGGCGGCGGGCGCTGCTCTTTCCTTCCCGTATCTCAATCATCCGGCCCGAGATTGTAACTCTTTTGAGTCTTGAGCTTGAAGATAAATTACCTCTACGGGTTGATGAAACCCGGGATCCTAAACTCCTGCAACAGGGCCGCCTGCTGCTCAACCGTTCGGAAATTACGCATAAAGCCCAAAAATGGTTGCAAAATCAAGAAATTCCCACACCGTTTCAGTTTATTATCTTCCTTGACAGCAGTCCCGGCCGTAATTGCCAATTTTATACCTGTACCTGGATTGACGCCCAGACCGGTAACCGGGTTGCCACATTCACCTTTCGCGCCAACCTTGAAGGCAAACTTTTAAGACCTCTGGTACCAGAGAATCCGGTACCCTTACAAAATCTTATCAATTCAACTTCATGGTGGTGTAAAATCAGAAGCCGGCAAGAGGCTGATAACTATCTGCTGGAGGCCGGTCACCGCAGTGACCTTGATTACGGCAGAGAACTTACGGTTTTCCGCAAAGCTGTGCCGATCAAAGATCCCAAAAGCCGCGACCGCCTCGGCTTTCTCTTTCGGGAAGCACTCGGTGTGGTTAACGTAGTCGACTTTTTTGCCGCAGATTCCAGCCTGGCTCAAGCTCAACTTCCTCTTAACGACAGCTTTAAGAGTGCCTGGGCCGTGGCAATGCCCACTGAAGAGAGCGAAAAATCCCCAGCAGCCGTAATTCCGGCTGAGTGACGCTTACTTACGAGTTTGTTTAATCATTTTCAAAAAGAGGTATGTATGCGTTCAGACCTGATGACCAAAGGTATTGAGCGGGCACCGCACCGATCTCTCTTAAAAGCTATCGGTTATACTGACAGTGAATTAAAACGCCCGTTAATCGGTATCGCCCAGTCCGCCAATGAGGTAATTCCCGGCCATGTCCATCTGGACCGGGTCTGCCAGGCCGTAAAAGACGGTATCCGGATGGCCGGCGGCACACCGATGGAGTTTTCAACCATCGGTATCTGCGACGGTATCGCCATGGGCCATCAGGGCATGAAATACTCCCTGGCCTCACGTGAGCTGATCGCGGATTCGGTTGAAAGCATGGCTCAGGCCTACCCTTTTGACGGCCTGGTACTACTGCCCAACTGCGATAAAATTGTTCCCGGAATGATCATGGCCGGCGCCCGGCTAGACCTGCCGACGATTGTCATCAGCGGCGGCCCGATGCGAACCGGGGTCTGCAACGGCCGGGAGATTGATCTGATTACGGTTTTTGAAGGCATGGGAAAATTCAAGGTCGGCGATCTCAGTGAATCTGAACTTACCGAGATTGAGAATGCCGCCTGTCCCGGAGCCGGCTCCTGCAGCGGCATGTTCACTGCCAACTCAATGAACTGCCTGACCGAGGCTTTGGGCATCGCCCTGCCCGGCAACGGCACCATTCTGGCAGTTGATGCGGCCCGGATCCGGCTCGCCAAAGAGAGTGGCGAAGCCTTGATGAATCTGGTTGCAAAAAACATCACCATGCGCCAGATTTTAACCCGGGAGGCCTTTCATAACGCCCTCGCAGTTGATATGGCCTTCGGCGGCTCCACCAACACTTCACTCCATCTTCCGGCAATCGCGCATGAGGCCGGGATCGAGCTGCCGCTGGCGGAATTTAACCGGGTCAGTGAAAAGACTCCGCATATCTGCAATATGTCACCCGGCGGCCCGGATCACATGGAAGATCTGCATCAGGCCGGCGGGGTCTCCGCAATCATGAAAACCCTGGCCCGACATAACCTCTTAAATGAAGAGACCCTAAGTGTTACCGGTGAGACCCTTAAGGAAGTGCTTGCAGATCCCCGGGTAATGGTCCTAAATAATGAAACCATTCGCCCGCTGGACAACCCTTACCATCCGACCGGCGGACTCGCGATCTTATCCGGCAATCTCGCCCCGGACGGTGCCGTAGTCAAGCAGTCGGCTGTAGCTCCTGAAATGCTTGAACATCAGGGCCCGGCTCGGGTTTTTGACTCCGAAGAGGCGGCCTTCTCGGCTATTATTAATCAGCAGATAAAACCTGGCGATGTGATTGTGATTCGTTATGAAGGCCCGCGAGGGGGCCCCGGCATGCGGGAGATGCTTTCACCGACTGCGGCTCTGGCCGGAATCGGGCTCGATAAAGAGGTTGCCCTGCTCACCGACGGCCGTTTCTCAGGCGGAACCCGGGGGGCGGCTATCGGCCATATTTCACCTGAAGCTGCCGCCGGAGGTCTTCTAGGTTTGGTGGCGGAGGGAGATCTGATCAAAATTGATATTCCCGGACGTAACCTGGAGCTCCTTGTTGATACAGACGAGCTTGAAAAACGCAACGCCGCCTGGCAGCCGCCGGCCGCCAAGATCAAGAAAGGTTACCTGGCCCGTTATGCCCGCCAGGTCGGTTCTGCCGCCAAAGGTGCGGTACTTGAGTAGATTAAGATAATTTTTCAAGACACCCTTATAGTACTTTATCAGAAGGAGATACAATGATGCCGGATTGTCTTTTTTGTAAAATTATCAACGGGGAGATTCCCTCGGATAAGGTCTATGAAGATGATATCATCTATGCTTTTAAGGATATCAACCCCAAAGCTCCAGTTCATCTTTTGATTATCCCGAAAAAACACTACCCGACCCTTAATGACATTCCCGATGATGAGATGGGAATTATTGCCGAGATTCATAATGTGATAAAAAAACTGGCGCTTGAATTCGGCGTCGCTGAAAGCGGCTACCGAGTGCTTAGCAACGTCAATCGGGAGGGCGGCCAGGTTGTCTTCCATGTCCATTATCATCTCATCGGCGGCCGCCAGCTCCCCACCTGAGTAGCAAGCTAATTACAACCCGGGACATTGGGTAATTTTCTTCCACTTCTTGCGCATAATTTTTCATATGATGCCGAAGCTTAATCTGACTCATGATTATTATACCGGTGAATATCCGAGTCTGCTTTGGGAGATGACAATCTGTCAGAGCTTAGGAGACGGTCACGGAACGTTCGCCAAGGCTCTGGAGAAACCAGCAGCCTATGGGGCTCTGGTCGCTGGATTTCTACTGGCGGAAACCTCTCTCTCATCTGACTGCCGGAGAGTAATTGAGATTGGCGGTGGCTACGGAACCCTGATGGCGGCCCTGCTGACGATTTTACAGCCGCAGCAGATCGATATGATTGATATCTCGCCGGCACTGCTGCAAAAACAGCAGGAACGGCTTAGTCAATTACCAATATCATTTCACTGCAGCGACCTTTTCAAATGGCTTCCGACCCTGAAACAGGAGAGCGTTGATCTGCTGATTATAAATGAGATTATCGGTGATTTTCCGACAATAACCGGGCTCACCAAAGCGGCTCTGGCGGAGGCTCTTAAACCACCACCGGCGGCACCGGATTCGAGCTTGAACCCGGCAACCCTAAATGATAATGACTTACTGCGAGAGGCCGGCCGCCTGATTAAGACTTACAATCTAAATCTTGATGATCTACCCGAAACCTTCAATCTGAATTACGGCACCCTGCTCTTTATCGAACGTCTGGCAGAAACCGGAATTAAGCGAACCTTTATCACTGAACACGGCTGCGATACATATCTTCCCTATCCCTTCTCCCTCTTTCCCGCAATCCAGCCGCCAACCGACCGGAACCCGCGCCAGATTAAACTTAAAGATCACGATGAGTACAACATCCGTTTTGACTATCTGGAGCAGGTTGCGAAAAAATTATCTTTTAAGGTCAAACGTTTCCACCTGATGGATCTGCTTAAAGTAAGATTTGACGACGAGATCAACTATCTTTTGAGCTCGCAAAAGCCGGTGAGTGAAGAGCAGGAGATTTTCTTGGAATTTTATGAACATGTGGCTGAATATCAAGGGATTATTTTAGAACAATAAAAAAGCTATAAGCTATAAGCCGTAAGCTTTAAGGCTTACCAACTTACAACTTATAGCTTATGACTTACAGCTTACTTCCGCTTAAAACTACTTGCGCGCTGTCCCGTAACCGATCTTGACCACAACCTCTTTGATTTCATCTAAAACCGTAGGGTCGTCAATGGTTGACGGCATCCGATAATCTTCATTATCAGCGATTTTGCGCATGGTACCCCGAAGAATTTTGCCGGAGCGGGTTTTAGGCAGGCGCGGCACTTCGGCCGCAACCTTGAAACTGGCCACCGGCCCAATCTGATCGCGCACCATCTGGACACACTCTTTGGCGATATCTTCAGAAGATTTTGTGACCCCGGCCTTAAGCACAAAGAAACCGACCGGAACCTGACCTTTAAGATTATCTTCGACCCCTAAAACAGCGCATTCGGCGACATCCGGATGAGTCGCAACGATCTCCTCCATACCGCCGGTTGAAAGACGATGACCGGCAACGTTGATAACATCATCAACCCGGCCCATAATATAGATGTAACCATCTTCATCGATGTATCCGCCGTCACCGGTAAAGTAGTAACCGGGATAAACGCTGACATAGGATTCAACATAACGTTGATCCTGCTCCCACAAGGTCGGTAGACAACCCGGCGGCAGGGGCAGTTTAATCGTCACAATCCCCTCTTCGTTCGGACCCATCTCTTTGCCGTCATTATCAAGGATCTTGACATCAAAACCCGGCACGGCTTTAGTTGGCGAACCCGGTTTAATCGGAAATGGCTCAATACCTAAACAGTTTGCAGCAATCGCCCAACCGGTTTCGGTCTGCCACCAGTGATCGATAACCGGAATGCCCAAAAGATCCGAGGCCCAATGGTAGGTATCGGGATCAAGACGCTCACCCGCTAAAAAGAGATACTTAAAACAGGAAACATCATATTTTTTGAGGAATTCACCATTGGGGTCCTCTTTTTTGATCGCCCGGAACGCAGTCGGGGCGGTAAAAAGAACCTTGACCTGATGTTCGGAGATTACCCGCCAGAAGGCCCCGGCATCGGGAGTACCGACCGGTTTGCCTTCATATAATATTGTGGTGCAGCCTAAAAAGAGAGGGGCGTAAACGATATAGGAGTGTCCTACGACCCAACCGACATCCGATGCCGCCCAATAGACATCACCCGGTTCAACATTATAAACCTGGCGCATGCTCTGCTTTAAAGCAACCACATGACCGCCGTTATCACGCACGACTCCTTTGGGAATCCCGGTGGTTCCTGAAGTGTAGAGAATATAGAGAGGATCAGTGGCGGCCACGGTCGTACAGCCGACCGGTTCGGCCGCATCATAAAGTTCCATCCAGTCAAAATCACGACCAGCAATCAACTCGGACTTAACCTGTGGGCGCTGGTAGATAATACATTTTTCAGGTTTTACCTCGGCCAGTTCAATCGCCTTGTCGAGCAGTGGTTTGTAAGGCAGAACCTTGGTTGCCCCTTCCAGGCCGCAGGAGGCCGAGATCATCAATTTCGGTTTTGCATCATTAATCCTGACCGCCAGTTCATTCGGGGCAAAACCACCGAAAACAACTGAATGCACCGCCCCGATCCGGGCGCAGGCGAGCATTGCAATCGCGGTTTCGGGAATCATCGGCATATAAATAATCGCCGTATCCCCTTTGCCAAGACCCTGGCCAACCAGAACCCCGGCAAACCGGGAGACCTGATCTAAAAGTTCGTTATAAGTTATCTTGCGTACCGTATTGGTCTGCGGGCTATCATAGATAATCGCGACCTGGTCGGCACGACCGTTTTCAACATGATAATCGATCGCATTGTAACAGGTATTGAGTTCGCCGCCGGTAAACCAACTATAAAAATTGGGGGCCCGGGAATCATCAAGGACTTTATCCCACTTTTTAACCCACTGCACATCTTCTGCTGCAGCCGCCCAATACTCATCCGGAGATTCCATTGACTGTTGATACAGATCTTCATACTTTCCCATCTAACTTCCCCCTTATGATACAGTTATTATCACCCATTCAGAGAACCTAAAACAGCTCACTCAACACCACGAAAAGCGAGCTATAAGCCAACCATGCCTATTTGCGAAAAATAGCGCATAGTCGAGCCGAATAAAATAACGGTTTACAACTAAACTATAAGGAAAAAGAAGTCAAGAGCAATTTGTATACAATATCGTATGGCAGCGGCCGTATACAGCCCCGCTATTAACCCTCTTTCTCTGTTTACGTTAACTGGCAATAAACTTTCAAAGAGCAATTCAGATAAAAATTCCTACCTTAAAAAAATCACTTTTAAACACCGAAACAGACCCTGAAAAAGATCCTCAATATTCTCCGTAACACTTTTTTCTTGACATTTTTATAACGCTCTTATAAGGTCATGGTTCTTGCATAACAAGCATATACATCGACTTATAGGAACGGTTGGGATCCGGACTTTGGTCGACTATATTTTGTATGCACTTTGTAGTCGCAACCTTTCTCCAGCTTGATCTTAAGCTTGTTGCTGAGATAAGAGAGAGATAAGGTTACAAACCTTAAACCATTCATTTCGCAGGAGGATTTTTCAATGGCAGACACCGAACTGAAAAAAATCTATGAAGTACCGGCCGATTTCAGAAAGAAAGCCTACTTCAAAAGCCGTGAGGAGTACCAGAAACTCTACGATGAGTCGATCAGTGACAATGACGGCTTCTGGTCGAGAATCGCCAAAGAGTATGTCTCCTGGTTTAAAGAGTGGGATCAGGTTCAAGACTGGAAATACAGCAAGGATGAAGTCTACCTGAAATGGTTTATGGGCGGAAAACTCAACGTCTCCTACAACTGCCTTGACCGTCACCTCGCAACCCGGGGCGACCAGACGGCGATCATCTGGGAAGGTAATGAACCCACGGTTGACCGGAAATACACTTACAAAGAGCTGCATGAACAGGTCTGCAAATTTGCCAACGTCATGAAAGCCCATGGCGTCAAGAAAGGTGATCGAGTCACCATCTACCTGCCGATGATTCCGGAACTGGCGGTCACCATGCTCGCCTGTACCAGAATTGGCGCGATGCACTCAATCGTCTTCGGTGGTTTCTCATCTACGGCTTTGAAAGACCGGATTCAGGATTGTGATTCAAATTTCCTGATCTCCTGTAATGCCTACTATCGCGGCGCCAAAATCATCGACCAGAAAGTCAATGTTGATGCCGCAACTGCCGAGTGCCCGACCATCAAAAACACAATCATCATCCAGCACGAATCCAAGGCCGATGTTCCCATGAAAGCCGGCTATGACCTCTGGTATCACGAAGAGATGGCCAAGGTCGATGCCAACTGCGAACCGGAATGGATGGATGCTGAAGATCCGCTCTTTCTCCTCTATACCTCCGGCTCTACCGGCAAACCCAAAGGGGTTGTCCATACCACCGGCGGCTACCTGGTCTACACCGCTTTCACCCACAAAAACATCTTTGATTACCATGACGGCGACATCTATTTCTGCGCCGCCGATATCGGCTGGGTTACAGGCCACTCTTACATCGTCTACGGGCCATTGTGTAATGGCGCAACTACGGTTATGTTTGAAGGGGTTCCCAATTATCCGGATGCCGGACGCTACTGGGATATTATCGGCAAACACAAAATCAACACCCTCTACACCGCCCCGACCGCAATCCGTGCGATCGCCGGCCAGGGCGATAAATTCGTCACTGATCGTCTTGATAAACTCGACAGCCTGACCCTGCTTGGTTCCGTGGGTGAGCCGATCAATCCGGAAGCCTGGAAATGGTATTATGAACTGCCGGGCCGCAGTAAATGCCCGATCGTCGACACCTGGTGGCAGACCGAAACCGGCGGTATCCTGATTACCGGCCTGCCCGGCGCCATCGATATGAAACCGGGCTATGCAACCACCCCGTTCTTTGGCTGTGATCCGGTAATTGTTGATCCTACCACCGGCGAAGAACTCTTAGGCCCCTGCGAAGGTGCTCTCTGTATCCGACGTCCGTGGCCGGGTCAGATGCGCGGTGTTTACGGCGATCCCGAACGTTTCAAAATTACCTATTTTATCCAGTATGACGGCTATTACTTTACCGGTGACGGGGCGATGCGCGAAGAGAATGGCGATATCCGCCTGATGGGCCGCATCGATGACGTCATTAATATCTCCGGCCACCGGATGGGAACGGCTGAAGTTGAAAGTGCACTGGTCTTAAATGACAGTGTTGCCGAAGCTGCGGTTGTTGGCATGCCGCATGACGTTAAAGGTCAGGGCATCTATGCCTACGTCACCCTGAATGCCGGACTTGAAGGCACTGACGCCCTCAAGAAAGAGCTGGTCGCCCTGGTTCGTAAGGAGATCGGCCCAATCGCGAGCCCGGATATGATCCAGTGGGCTCCGGCTCTGCCGAAAACCCGTTCCGGCAAAATTATGCGTCGTATTTTGCGCAAGATTGCCGCCAACGAAGTTGAAATGAAGGGTTTTGGTGATACTTCAACCCTGGCCGACCCCTCAGTCGTCCAGAGCCTGGTTGACACCCGCGAAAATCGCGGCTAATTTCTAAATTAGCAGTTGACCTGCAAACCGCTTCAAGCTAAAAGGGGCGAGCCTGAAAAAAGGTTCGCCCCTTTTTTTATTGACTGTTTTTTTATTGACTGGAAGATGAATCCTGGAGCAGGACAAGATAAGCTCCAACAGCAAACTTTATGGCTCTCACCTAAAGCCGCAAACCACCAAGGTTCTGAAAATGAAAATCGGCATCACTTCAACAATTCCGGTCGAGATTGTTTATGCCGCAGGACATACTCCCTGCGACCTTAACAATATTTTCATCTCGGCCAACAATCCTGAACAGCTTATCCGCCGAGCTGAAAATGCCGGTTTCCCGCGGACGACCTGTGCCTGGATCAAAGGAATTTACGGAGTTCTTTTAGAAGAGAAAATTGACACAGTAATCATCGTCAGTGGCGGTGATTGTAGCAACTCGATCGCTTTGGGAGAAGTTTTAGTCGATGATGGCAAGCACATCATTCCCTTCAGCTACCCTCTGCAACCGGATGTTGCCGAGATGGAGATGGCCATAACAAAACTCACGCAGGAACTCGGCGCTGACCCCAGCCGGACCTACAACTGCAAAGAGCAACTTGATCCCATCCGCACAAAACTTGCGGAACTTGACCGGCTCACCTGGCAGGAGAACCGGGTCACCGGTGCTGAAAATCTGCTGTATCTGGTAAGCTCAAGTGATTTCAATGGTAATCCGAAACAATTTTCCCAGCAACTTAATCAATTTATCGATCAGGCTTCGGCGAGAGAACCCCTGCAGCGGAAAATCCGCCTCGGCCTGGCCGGAGTTCCACCGATTTTAAGTAATATTTTCAACGTCATTGATAATCTTGATGCAACCGTCGTTTTTAATGAAGTACCGCGTCAGTTTGCCCTGCCCTGGGCCGCCAGAAGCTCACTTGCGGAACAGTATACTCGCTACACCTATCCCTATCAGGTCGAGCGCCGCCTCGAAGACATTGAAAAAGCCTGTAAAGAGCGACAGCTTGATGGCCTGATCCACTACACCCAGTCCTTCTGCTTCCGCCAGATAGAGGATATTCTCTTTAAGCGCAGGCTTAAAATTCCGACCCTGACCCTTGAAGCGGACCAGCCCGGATTAGTCGACGGCCGCACCCTGACCCGGATTGAGACCTTCATTGAAATGCTGGCCTAGAGCTTATATTATGCCTCATTATTAGAGATTGTTTTCAATCCCGGCCTATGTTAATTTAAATTGTATAAGGGTAATTTTCTTCTACATTAACATAAATCCACAGCCGTCAGTCTCCGAACCACAAAAAAAGGTATTCCAGTTGGCGAAGTCAAAAAATGTCAGTACCAAAAAAAAGCAACCGGCAAAGAAGAAGAGCAGCCGGAAAAAACAACCTCAATCCCTGCTCCCGGCCCTGCTTTTTCTGGGGCTGGCCGCCGGCTTGATTGCCGTATTATATCTCTTTTTCGGCCACTGCCCGCCGCCAGAAAAACCGACTTATCAGAAAAAAATATCCTCACAATCTGGCGCAAAAAAACTGACTCCAAAAAAACCGGTTGCTGGAATCAAGAAAAAATCAAGCCCCGATTCAACCGCTCCAACCACAACCGAGTCGTCACATTTAACAATCTATCGACTATCACCTGATTTCAGCCAAACTTTAAGCACTACCATACCCTGCAATCCTGATTTAACCAGAACCGAAAAAGCCCGCCGGATCATCCATTATCTGACTCTGCCGGGAGAACGTGATCAACCACCGCTACCCCGGGCAACCCGGTTGCGGACAGCTTCATTCAAGGCTCCGCTTATAACCATAGATCTCTCCGGCGATGTGCGCAAAGACCTGATTAATTCAGGAGCCAATGACGAAATGCTGACCGTTGCCTGCCTGACCCACAGCCTGCTGGCAAGCTTTCCCGGATTTAATACTCTCCAGATTTTAATTGACGGAGAAAAACAGAAAACCCTTGCCGGACATATTGATATTTCAAGCCCTTTAGGATATTAACTGCCGAGTAGACCAACTAAATCAACCCCTTAAAACAACGCTTAATTTTTGATTTAAAAATAAAAAAGGTGACTCACTACCGTTTTTCATAATGAGTCACCTTTATGCTGCTATTTTTTTACCGCGGCTTCTACTTCTTCAATACCCGCCATGAACGTCGGCCTGATTTTGCCTCATAAATCCAGAAATTACCACTCGCCGTCCACAATTGCCGCAGCAATAACTCAGGCTGACTCTGATTACTGCTACCTCTGGTTATTTCAACCAGGTAGAGATTAGCTGATGCGGACAAACCAGGCTGTAAATCAGGCCGAATCATACCTTCAGAGACAGCCTCGCTCCGGCTTATCTGGCGATCCTGAATAGTCAGATAAGACGCAAAACGGGCCGTGCCGACCTGCTCATAAGTAACAAATTCACGTTTTGTAGTTCCATATACGAATGGCAGCGGCCGATTGAGCCAATCGCCAGGGATAATCGTATCGCTTAAAAGTACCGGCTTAGCCGAATCATACTGATTGGCACTACAAATTTCCTCATCATTAACCCAACGAAAACAGTCGGCCTGCTCCAAAGCCCAAACCGGGCTGAAATAGAACTCGGCCCGACAACCAACCTTCTGATCGCGATCCTCAACCGCAAATAAAAACCCATCCGCCCCGAGATTTTGCTGATTAAACCGCCAATGCACATTATTAACGGAACGACCCGGAACCAGGCTCTGATACTCAGAAACAATCGCATAGGAAAATTCGTTTTCGGCTTTTACAGCGGTAACATGCAATAATGGTATCAGCAATAAAATAAACAGAAAATAAAAATATCGCTTCATTTATTTACTCTTCCCCGGCAAATCTTTACCGTGATTGACAATGGTCAAATCATGCTGATATGAAAAATCAGGATCGGTATCGTGGTTATGGCAATTGCGGCAACCCTTTTCGCTGACCGGAGTCATTCTCACCTCAGATGGAGCCTGGGCATGCTTACCTCCGGGACCATGGCACACTTCACACTGCACATTGGCCATCTTTGCGTTAACCTCCATCGAGACAAAGCCACCGACTGCATTCCTGTTAACCATTCCCGTAACATGACACACCAAACACTCAGGGTCATTTGCCTTGTTCTTTTTCTCAAGTGTATTAATGGCTCTGGCATGACGGGTTTTCTGCCAATTTTCAACAATTGACTGATGACAACTACCACACCAGTTACTGCCTAAATAGATATTCACAGGCTTACGATTTTTCATGATTTTACGTTCTCGACGTTCACGCTTGGCCTTAATAATATCACGACGTTCTTTCCCATATTTCTCCACCAGAGCTTCCACCTGAGGGTCAGGTGTAACCTTTTCAGACACAACCCGGGTCAATACGGGTTGATCTACACTGAAACCTGCATCCTGACCGGCTCTTACGATATCAATATAGGTAATATATTTGCCGCCAAAATTGCTGACAACAACTGGCTTGCCGGCAATAATTCTGGTTTTATTGTCGACCTTACCGGTCTCCCCATCGATAATCAGATCAGCATCCTTACCACAACCCGTGATAATTTCATGAATACGTTCGCCCTGGGCATGAACAATCAGAATAAAAATATCGTGTTTTATATTATTTTTAATTCTGTTTACAGCTTTGATCGGGTCAGAAGCAACCACATCTTTAACCTCGAATAGATCCAGTAATTGTGGATCAATCACTGAAGTAACCAGGACCTTAAGTTTTCCGGAGTCTTTATTAAAACGTAGAAAAGGGACAAAATCTTCAACATTGGCACAAACCAGATCAGTTGCCGCCCGGTCAGCTACTTTATGAACCGTATGCATATCCAACTTTGCATCCCAAGCTCCAAAACCGATAAGATCAAATTTATTGTAATCCATTGCGGCCATAATATACTTGAAATCAGTCTTGGCTAAAAAAGAATTATAATTCGCAATATTCCCGGCATTGATCATTATCGTCCGATCGAGGTCAGATTGTTGTAAAACTTGGCTAATAACCGTTGTACAGCGGGATAGACCTCCCGCCTGATTACCGTGTCAACCACAGGGGGCGATATTGCCCTTGATGCCCCCGTAATAGAGAACTCGTAGCACACCATCGTCAGCCAACGGAGCAACATTTGTCTTAAAAGCGGCACTGGCAATGGTTACTGACAGCAACAGAAAACAGCCTACCACTGCGATCTTGAAAAATCTCCATCCACATTTATTCATAAGCTAAGTCTCCGAACTATTTTCAAATTATAAAATTGTATCAAAAATTATCTACCAACAGATGGCTGAAATCCTACTGGCTCCGTACATCGTTCCCAATATAGCCATGGCTGAAACATTTTCAGCCTGTTCAAGGTGCAGGGATCCTACTCCTTGAGCCATGGTTTCAGAACTGAACAAGGCCCCTACAGCATCACAGTATTTGGCCTGCGAACCAAGCTTGAGAATAACCTCTTCCAGCTCTTTACCATCAACCGCATAAGCCGTCAGTTTTATTTTCTGTTCAGTTTCGGCCCGATTGATAAAAATCATGCCGGTCCACCAATAACTGTCACTTGCTATCTGAGGTAAATGTCGGGATGTTTCACTATGCATGGCTAAGAGCGGCAATGAGGCCGCGGAATCACCCCCAAACTGGTAGGTCATAAAACCGGCAAACTCAGAGTCTGCGTGCAGACTCAACCAGGCCAAATTGATCTCCTCTTCACTGATTCCCCAGAGAGAACCATTCAGATCCAGTTCCACATGAGCAAAAGGTGCCAGATTAACAATATAATCTGCAAGTCCGGATACCTCAGAGTGACAGCGTAAAGTAACCACCAAATCCTTCTCTGTAGGATTATAAAGTGAAAGTGTTGTACGCCAGCCGCTGCCGACCGCTGGATGAGGCAGTAACCACTCCTGAGCCAACTCAAGCAACGGCAATTGATCTTTAAGATAGTTCCCGGCACTCCGCAGAACCGCCCCGTCCAAACCGTTCCGCTCAGCATTAACCAGAGCCCAGCCGTTAACACTTATATTATCAGGATAATCACCTTTTTCATATCGTACTATTTGCTCTCCGACCAGATTAACTTCCTGTTGCCGGTAAAATGTACCATCATCTTTATAATATCCTATGCTGACCTTATTCTCTTGATCATCAAGCTGAGCAAGATAGAGATCACTGCGAAACCGGGAATTGTAACGGCTGGTGAGCCAGGGGATGATCAGTCGTTTCGCCTGATTAACAGAACTTCTGGTAGAGCCGAAAAAGCGAGTCTCATCACCGACAAAGGTCAACCCGCACAAGGGTTCAGAGCTACTTACTTTCACGGCCAGCGGCTGATTTCCGAAACTGTAGTAATCTGTGACAATCGAGGTTGAGAGAACCGTTAAAAGTTGTTCATCCGCAGCCACATCTGCAAGTTTTCCCTCGCCATAAGGTAACCCTTTACTGCCAACCACTTCAATCCCGATCTTACCCTGATTCTCGATACTGGCCGCATTTCCCAACCAGTAACGACTGGTCGGAAAACCGTAAAACCAGTGCTGAAAAACCGCATCATAACTGGCGTAAAGCTGAACAGCATAACCGGTTTTATTCTCTTCATCCGGCTTCAACGTAAGCCGGTAAGTATCTTCAGCACTGTTTCCGGTAAGCGTAATTTCGTAAAGATTACGGTCAAGTTCCCGATCGACAACAACTTCTCCATCACGTTCGAGAATTACCCGCGCATGATTACCGGCAACCTTCTGCCGATCGTAGGCAACCTTCAGTTTGATCGTTTCTCCATCCTGCAAATTTATAAAGAATACACGCGGGACAAGCGGTTGGAGCATTAACAGGTGATGCCCTGGTTTTAGTCGACTACCATAATACTCATCGTCGTGACTTAAGGCCATCTCCTTGACCACGTCATAATCTATAAACAGACGTTCGGGCCGCCGGGCAATCGGCACCCAGACAATATCAGGGTGATCCGCCATAGAAGCTCCGAGCCAGGAACCTCGACCTTTAATATAGTTGCCAGCTGCATCCTTATCCAGTTTATAGGAGTAGTTTTTTTCAACTTCAACCGTTCCTTCATAGTCAGGAGGAATACCCTGATCGTTTGCGTGCCTGATTCGACATTGCACCTGATCAGCATCGGCCCCGCGAACAATGGTCATCTCATAACTGTAGATGGGATAGGACCAGAATTCGTCGGAAATATCAAGATCAGCCGCAATTGCCTGGCCCTGTTCGCCGATATAGTTCAAGAGGTAACGGTGAAACGGTTCAGGGAAATAACAGTTTTCCCATAAAATTTCATCTTCCGCATGAATGGCCGAGAGAAGCCCTTTCTTATCTCCAACATTAAGGAAAATCTGGCGGGTTGCGGCCGGCTTAAAGTCCTGATGCTCAAGGATGGCGGCATTGGCCCAACCGTGACAGATTCCCCACCAATATGGAACATCGGGATCATGCCATGCTTCTTTTGCACTCTGGGTTGCGGCCGCCGGATAGTAACCACGGGTATAGAGATCATATTTTTCTATGGGCGAGGGGTGGCCATTGTAACCGTAGACAAGTTCACCCGACTGCAAAGGCCACCAGTATCCTGACCAGGGTTTGTGCGCGGCCTGGCCGCTCAAGGTTTCACCATAAAGGGGCAATGCCAGAAACAGAACACTCACCAGAACCAATACGGCCCATATTCCGAATTTATTAATCATCACTTCTCTTTAATTTTATCAGTATCAGATTTCCCGGAGACATCTGATTTTTTCTTCACAAACGGATTAATTGCAGATGCAGACGGCTTAATATACCAGTTATCAGTTTTCCAGACCCAGTTCAACAGCAACGGCACTTTATTAAAAGTAAAACCCATCGCATTAATTTTATTCTCTATTTTAGTCTCTGCCTGCAAGCCGTCATCAGCAATCTTGATTGCGATAATGGTGCTCTCTTTGACAACAATATTACCCCTTTTTACTCTTTCAGGTTCAAGATAAAGCTGGCGCAGCTGACCCAAATCATTTTTTTTACGGGCCTCAATGTAGTTGTCAAGACGCTGTTTAAGAAGAATATTTTTATCAACCGGTTTCCCTCCAAGGCCGTTGCAGGCTGTAAATAAAAACGCCCCCAGTAAAATAACGCAAAACCAGGTAACCCTCTTCTGATATATTTTCATCTTTAGTTTTCCTCATTATCGGTATAATTAATTACGGCATCAACATTAAACCATAGTATTTTTCCAGTCAATTAAAATATTGTTAATTAAATTAATTATACATTCCTGATATCAGTAAATTTAAACTCGACAGCTATCTGTTTCTGATCTCTATCTATAAATGGATATTTCCTGACGTTGGCACAAAAAAGGAGAGGCCTTATGGCCTCTCCTTTTTTTTAATTTCAAGGATATCTTTTAACCAGAATTATCCTTTAAGTACTTCTATGGGATGACTACGGCTTAGGACAATAGCCACGTATTTTACTAACACCACAACCCTCGCATGCACCCTTTGGAACCAGGTAGCCCTGAGCTAATTCGAGACCGTAACCAATAGTTACATATCCCTGAAGCCCTTGGTCAGCTACGATCTTAGCATACATCGGCGCATCAGCCGGCAGAGCCAACTCAGACAGAATATCTCCGACATTCACAGCTTCGACACTCTTCGCATCAATCTCAAGAGTCTTGCTTGCACTCTCACCGTCAGCATAAAAAGTGATCGTTGCGGTTGTGCTTGTGGCATTAGCATTTGTCAGCGCAAGACCAGTCCACCAGCCTTCACCAAACGCCATATACGGCAGACACATATAACAATCACTTGTGAAGCATTCAGAGAACACACCGATTTCAACCAGACATTCACACAGAATCTTACAAGCGCCGGCACAGATATCGTCATTGTCAGGCATCTCAACGATCTCAACCTTGATCTTAACGGCTACGCCGAGTTGAATATCTGCTTCATTCGGATCATAGACCAGAGTCGGAATGTCGATCAGAAGGATAGACTGCAGATTCGTCATCAGATTCGTGTAGCAGGTCTGAACTGCGGTCACCCGGTTATCGTCGCAGGTAAAACAGCAGTCATCATCATTATCGTCAATATCAAACAGAGTCTGACCTGCAGTCATCGAGTAATAATCAAGGGCGATCTTGGTAGCATCATCATCACAAGGATCAAGACAGAAATCACCACCGGTTAAACTCGGATCTTCGAATGTACCAACCCGAATCGGATCATCAGCAAGAGGGGCAGCATCGGGACAATCAATATTACTAGCATCATCATAGCAATCCATATCATCACGGGCGACGTTGGAATTAGTCCAGTAGACACCACCGGCAGGTTCCATAATAGTCAGACGGATCGCGTAAGATCCAGAAGTAGTAAATTCATCGATCTTTTCACAATCACAGAGCTTGAAAATGATGCCTCTGACATTATGCTCGTCACAATAATTACCACCATCATAGTTGCTACCAAGTTCGTAATCAAACGTCGGGCACGGGCATTTAGAACCCTGAACCGGTGCACATGCCTTCAATTCGATCTGCTGGCCATAAGTCCAGGGAGCCTTAGCATTTTTGTCACATACAGCCTGAACACAAGGTTCACCGATTATGTCCGCACTAAAACCAGCAGCCACGGTCGTCAAAACGAATGCCATGGCCAGCAACAAAATTAAACTACTTTTTCTCATCTGTTTCCTCCATTGTTTGTTAGCGATCTCCCTAAAAAGAGGGTAGATCTTTAAAAAAACTACAATTAAAAATAAAACACTTACACTTAAAATTTAGACCAAAACATTATTGGGGTAAGCTCTTACCCCGCGACACTAACCTTCAGATTATCCTAACCTCAACCCCACCTCCTTTTTTGATCCCTCAAGCTACGCATCCTCTTAATAAATGCTGGAGTTAACGGCTCGGAGGGTCTTCGGGTCAGCCAGCGGGTCGTTTGGCATTACCCTGCTACCGACTATTAAACGATTCTAGAACGCCATACTATACGAGTCGCAATTTATTTGTCAAGCTATTTTTCTCAATTTTATTAGGAAAAATTAAGTAAACCAACTTTTTTTTCAAAAAATCTCTTTTTTTATGGGTAGGCCCCGCACTCCAAGGGTCGGATACGTCACCAAAGATAAAACCCGGGGTCAACATCCTATATCCTAATAATAATTATGCAAAAACTAATCCAGAGGATAAATTTTTAACCAGATTAAACTACTGATACGTCTTTTTGACCTCTTCAAGACGGTTAAGGAAAGGACGGCTGACAAACAGCGAGTCCTCTTCCTGGAGAACAACGTGCGGCGTGATAAAGAACATCAACTCAACCGAGTGAAACTCATTACCCTCATAACCAACCAGATAGCGCAAGCCGGGAATCCGGCCGAGCCAGGGTACGCCGCTGTAGCCGTTACTCCGGCTCTGCTGGATGAGGCCACCGATAACAATCGTCTGGCCGTCGGCAACCGAAAGTACGGTCTCGGCCACCCGCTGCGAGAAGATCGGTGAATTGATCCCTTCGATAGTTTTATTTGAGAGCTGGCTGACCTCCTGATTAATCTCCATCCGCACCATACCGTTATCATTTATATGGGGGGTGACATTCAGGATAATCCCGACGTTACGATATTGAATCGTGGTATCGGTGGTCTGAGCGGTCGAACCTGAATCGGTTGTCCGGTAACTTGAGGTTACGGTCGGAACATCCTCACCGACGTCAATTTTGGCGGTCTCACCATCGGAGGCCAGAATCTGCGGTGCCGAAAGGATATTGACCTTGTTATCCTCAGCCAGGGCCCGGACTATCGCCTTGAATCGAGTTGAATTACTGACCAGAAAACTTAAACCGGAACCGACCAAGCTTTTTCCGCTGCCATCGATCAGGCCGAGACCGGAGTCAACCCCGATCAGACCGTTGGCATTGCCGCCGCCAAGGCCCTTCATCAGATAACTCCACTCGATGCCAAGCTTATTGGTTTCATCAAGCTTGACTTCGGCGATCGTTACTTCAATCAGAACCTGTTTCGGATAGATATCAAGTTTCTCAATAACCGGTTTGATCTTGCGATAATCATTGCCGGTGGCCCGGACCAGGATCGAGTTGGTTGTATCATCGACGACAAAAGTAACATCGCCCTCCAGGGTACCACTGACCGCGGCCCCGGGCCGGGCTTTGCGTTTATCTGCGGTGATCCGATTCTGGCGCTGATTATCCAGAATCTGCCGGCCGAGTGGTCTCGATTTATCTTTATCATCATCTTGAGTTTTTTTCTTCTCGTCGCCCGTGAAAAGACCTTCGAGAACCGCAACAATATCTTTCGCCACACCATTTTGAATATAGTGGACAAAGATATCTTCACCCTGAGAATCCTGAGCCAGAATCGGAACCTCGCGATCGAGTTCACCAACCCACTCATCTACCAAAGACAAAGATTCGAGATCACGGGAAAGGACAAGAATCATATTGATCCGCGGCAGAGCGAGAAAAGTCAACGAAGAGTTGGGATTACTCCCCTTACCGGCCGCCAGTCCGTAGGTTCCGGTCAGTTTCTCTAATTCCTTGACCATATCCTCGGCGTTGACATACTTTAAGAGGTAGACCCGTTGCTCAAGTCCGGCAAGCACGCTGGTATCAAAAAGCAGAAGCAGGCGTGCGACCTTACCTAGAACATGACTATAATCACTGACCAAAAGAATACCGCTTGCCTCATGGACATAGACCTGGGCTCCCTTACTTAAGTAAGGTTTAATAATGTTAACAAACTGGTCTCCGGGAAGATAACGCAGGCGATAAGCCCGAATAACCCGGCCCCGACTTTTTACCGACTCACCCGGCAACAGGAGTTCACCCGCTTCCGCCGCCGCCGGGAGTGAAGCCTGGGGCATGATCTCCCACAACGGGCCGCGTTTAACCATGGCCACGCCGTTCATGCGTAAAACCCCATTCAATAGGGCCGAGATCTCTTCCCGGTTAAGCTCGGCATTAACCTCTAAGGTAACCTTGCCGCCAACCCCCTGATAGATTGTATAGTTCTCTTGCAGAATATCCATAAAGAGACGTATAACTTCTACAAGGTCAGCATCGTCAAAATTCAGGGTAACCATCTCCCGACCCTTGATCTCACCCTTGATGTGATGGGTTTCCATCCCGGGAGCGGGACTTACCGCCCCGGTGGTAAAGCGTTTCAAACGCTGGTTCAGATCTTGTTCACGAACCTCAAGTTTTTCAAGCAGGTCATTTTTTTCCGTATCTTCATCTGCAACCTGATCCGATTCTTCCGTTTTCGCCGCGTTGTTCACCTGCGTCGGCGAAGGACGGTCCTTTAAAAGCCCGCCGGGAGGTAGTGCGTAGTCACTGGCCGTAGGTCGGAGAAAAGTACACGAGGTCAGCAGCAGACCGCTCATCAGAATAAGTAGTAATTGGAAAAATAATTTATGGTTTGTTCGCATGCAATATCTCCATTCCGCGATTTATTACCAACGCATCAAGGTCAATCATATTCTACTTTCGCAACCGCTGATAGACCGGACCGAAAGGAGTGTTATGTTTTTTTAAGGTTCCCTTATTAACCATAGCTTCTTTTTCTTCAACTGAAAGTTTGCGGATCTGGCGCGAAGTCAAGCCCGAGGTTTCACTCTTTTTCCCGGCGGATACTCCGGGGGCTGAAACCTTAGCCGTTGAAGTTATAATCTTTGCCGACTTTTGCGGGACGGCCGATTTATCAACTCTAATGTTCTTCTTATTGACGGTTTTAACCGGACGGCGGCTCTTATTATCATAGAGATTTACCGTAAACTCCTGGCCCCGTTCATCTTTTATCGTAACTTTCCGGGCTTCGACCTTAAGTACTTTATAGCTCGGCAGGTTGCGCCGAGGCAGATTGCCGCTATTTTTATCCTGAGCTTCTTCACCTTCAGCAACCAGCATCTGCCCTTTTCGAAAACGCTTGAAATGGAGCATTGCTTTTCGGGTCTTACCGGAGATATAGGTTCCATAGAGAACCACATCCCGCCGGGTCGGGGCCGCAACCGGATCCTGAAACTCAGCTTTTTCCTCGCCCGCTACCGGTCTCGGGGCAGGAGCCTGCCAGGCTTTGCGATCGCTAGAAAAAAGATTTCTATCCGCGGTTACGGCGTAGCGTGAAACCTCGACTTTCGGCTTATCAAGTTTTGCGGTCAACTCTTTAATAGTCGCCTGAACCGTGGTTCCGGCCACTGCCGCCCCATGCTTCTGTGAGGCAACAATCTCGATACCGGAATAACGCTTATATGTATGGCGGTCAAAAACCAGCACCAGTAGCGCTAAAACCAGAAAAAAAAGTGAGAGTCCGGCCCGGGAGGGAGCCCATTTAATCATGCTCTTCCTCTAATACCCTTAGAGATTACACGGTAAAAGCGGTAATCACTGCGTTAAAATAGTAAAACCGCTTCTCCCGGCGGCTGATGGTCTTAACCTCAACCTCATGGAGAAAGATAAATTTTTCATTGTTATTAATCTTAATCAGAAAATCTTTTATCGCTCCGATTTCAGCCCGACAGCTTAAACGCAGACGCAACATAGTTACCCCCGCCTTTTTGACGGCCGGTAAAAGCTTGGTGGTGCGCACATCGATAGAACTTTCCGAAGCCAGCTTCTGCAGCAGGTTCTGAAATTCAACCTCAGTTAAAGTCGGGGTCTCTCCTTGAATAAGTTTACGGCTTTTCACCTCCTGGTCGAATTTCTGCAAAGCCTTATCGAGGGCGGCAAACTCCTGCTGCCGAGCCACCAAGCGGCTGAATTTCGCAAACTGCAGCTCTTTTAAGGCAATATCATCATCTAAAGCCTGACTCCGGGACTGATAAAACCCCAATCCGGCCCGGCCGATGACCAGAACCAGCAGAACTCCGACCACCGCCAGCAGAATCTCACGCCGTTTAAACAACTCGATATAATAGTCTAATTTTTTCATTTCACAAAAGAAATTAAAAGATTCTCAATGGCTTGCCGGCTTAAGCCGGCAGCTTCTTACCCGGGTTATTCAAGATCAACAATAATCTTGAAGGTTTCGCGATCCCCTTTTTTCACCACCGGCGAATCGAAATGAACTTCCTTGAAAAGGGGTGAGTCTTCCAGAGCTTTTACCACGGTTGTCGCTGAAGAGGAAGTTCCGCTTAAATGAACCTTACGCCCTCTGATAGCTAATGAACGTAACCAGGTATCCTGCGGGATTAACTCAGTCAACTCTTTCAAGAGATCGATCGTCACAGATTGTTCATGCACCTGCTCCGAAAGGTTTTCAAAGTGTTCGATAAGCGCTTGATTCTGTTTCCTGATGCCGCTTAGTTTCTCCGCCTCCTGCCGCACAACCGCAAGTTTTTTCTCAAGCTTGTGCAGATGCCGCTGTTTACCGACAATCACGGCCAGAGGCTGCCCGATGATGGCCGCCACCAGAAAGATAGCGGCCGCCACTTCCAACTTGAACCAGAGCCGCCGGCGCCGCAGAACATCCGGTGAGATCAGATCAATACTATAGGGAAAAGCACTCCATTCGAGACGGAGATTTTCAGGTAACTGATCAAGTTCACTCAGTTCCAGGGCTGGACGTAGCTCCTGCAGACCGGCCCGCAGATCCCCCGCCATCGACCAGAGAAAAGCCTGCTTGAAACTTAGACCTCGATTCTCGGCCAAGGGTAAATTGTGAGCCAGAAAACTGCTGCTCTCACTCTCTTCAACAACGCCTTCACGGGCTTTAAAGGTCACGGTCTGGCCATCAAATAGAACCATCTCCCGATGGCCCGCATCACCGCCAAGATAGAGTCCCGGCACGTGCACCATCCAGGCGACAAAAAAGAGACCGGGGAAAACCGCAGAAAGATTGAAACCGGCTGCGGTAAAAATAGCAATATACTCATCAATCCGGGTTTTCGGCGCTAACGTGACCCTGACCGCCAGACGGCCATCCTCCTCTTGGCAACGATAACGCCAGTGAAGTCCTTTAATATCATGGGGGACATGGCGCATCAGTTCATAGCCGACGGCATCTTCAAGATTCTCCGCCGCCGCCAGGGGCAGAGTAAAATGAACTACGGTAAAAATATCAAGCGGCAGCCCTAAAAGCAACAGGTCATCAAGCTGCGGCGGACAATCATTTTTAAAGGCCGCCACCGCATGCTTAAACTCTTTCGGAGTAGTGTACGCATACTCTTTGCGCTCAAATACCTTGTCCCGGCCATTCAACCCGCGCCGCAACCGGAGAAAGAGCAGACGCTCTCTTTCCACCAGCAAAAGCTTAGTTTCCGGTAACCAGGGTAGATTCATAAAAAAACAGGCCCTTCCTGTGCGTTATATTAATGATAGTAGTTTACTGAAAATTCGGGGCCTGACCTGTGACTTGCAAGCATCAGACCGCAACCGACAACAAACAGAGTCAAAAATCTATTTTTTCTTATTGACTGCGAAAACCTGCCGGTACCAGCTGCCGCCGGCACCGATCGTTCCCGCCTCACTCGCACTGATAGTTACATAATCAGTATCGACCACGGTAAAATATTGATTCAAGAGACTGAAAGATTCGGGTGCTATCAACTCACTTAATTCAGCTAATTTAAATATCGGCTTTGCAGCCCGATAAGTGACAACTTCGCTTATCACCTCTGGAGGAAGATCATCAATCAGGGTCAACGCCTGCGGGGCGCAACTGTTGATATCCAAGCGTTTCTCCTCCCCGTAGGGTGAAAGCAGATCCACCAGACCGGGCCGACTCCCGCTACCAACATAGATATCGTAGGTTATCCCTTTAATCAACAGCAGTTCGTTTACTACATCAATCTTCCGGTTCTTGCAACCATAATCAAGGCCCTGCTCTTCGTAATAGTCAGCCTCAGCCCCATTCAGCCGGTGTAAAGAATCTTTATCCGTCCAATCCAGAACCGAATCAATGATACCATCACGGGCCTCCTCATCAACCACACCGCAGACCGTGACAATTTTTCGCCAACGGTCGATTTTCAGCTCATCAAGCCTGAATTTACCGGCCTCCGTGGCAATTTTAATCTTGACTTTTACGCCTTCGATCTCCCACTCCCAGGGCTCGTAGCGAGGATACCAGAGCTCCAATGGAGCCCCGGAAAGCTCTTCAATCTCATCCTTTTTTGCCAGCAGGGAACGGTTCGCCCGGTATTTCAGGTACTCATGATATCCCTTGGCAACAGCGGACTGCAAAAGATAGTCGCGCTCAGCCCCGAGGCGGCGATTGCGAGCCGCCTCGGCATTAAGCCGGGCCGTGGTCGCGTAATTCAGCGCCAGAATACCTAACAGCAGGGATATCCAGAATACCGCCAGCAGGGCAAAACCCCGATTATTGTCTGACACCATTACTCTTTCTTTTTTTCATTTTTATTTTTTTCCTTTTTCTGGGGCAATTCGGGCGGAGGTTCCAGATTAAGCAGCAGGTTGCGTTGCTTGCCCGTCGTATTGCGATAACGGAAAAGGATGTTTCGGGGAAGATTTTTACGGCTGTAATTGCGGATATTATCCCCTTCGACCAAGGCCTCTTCGGCGATTTCACCCTCCGGCAAATTCAATCTTTCAGGATCGGCAACCACTGCAAAGGAAGCTTCGCCCAAACCATCCATGACCAGCAGCGAGGCTTCACTAATCTCGGAACCAAGCGCCAGCTCTTTTTCCGGACTCTTGATAAAATCCCATAAAGCTTCAACCAGAATTTTTTTCGGGCCCATCTCTTTTACGAGATAGAGAGCCAGCCCCTCCTTATCTTCACTCTCCTTAAGATAGCAACAGGCAAAATAGAGCCCTTCGGCCCGGCGCTGACGCGCTCCGTAACCGGAGGTTGTCGCATAAAAAAGGACTCGCGGCCCTAAAGCGAAGAAAAAACCCTCGCCTTTCTCCCAGCTGAAACTGTAAGGCACGAGATGCTGCAGATCATCATGCAGTAATCGGGTCAACGCAACTTCATGCTCACCCTGTCCGCCTTTGACCTGCTGCTTTGACCATATTCTCCCGGCGCTGGAAAAAGCCAGGTAGAGAACCGTAACCACCAGCGCCAGAATTGTCATCGCAATGATCATCTCGATCAAAGTGAAGCCAGCGTTGTCATTACGTCTCGGCAAGATGTTTTTCTTTAAAATCATCGGTGAAATATCCGGGGTTTAGCTGACGATAGGAAACCAGGCGCAAATGCCGGCCGGGACGATTTTTATCCTGGATGGTGAAAACCAGACGATAGAGCTCACTCGTCCAACGCAGAGCGACATCTTCATCATCCGCTTCGGCATCGGCTTCGGGCTTTACATCAACCGCTTCCAGCTGCAATTCCCAGGAAAACGCTTCAATCTCACCCGACCAGGGGAATTCATCTTTACGCAGATCCCGAACCAGAAGCTCGGCAAAGGTCTGCCGGCCGACGACAATCACTTCATCAAAACCCCGGCCCCGCTGCTCAAGCCGCAGGCTGGCTCCGAAGAGCTGGAAGAAAGTAGTTACCGTGAGGCCGACAACCAGCACCGCAACCATCATCTCCAGCAGAGTAAAACCGGAATTGTTACTGGATACTCGCATCGGCAACCTGTTCGGTTAATTTTATTCCACCGGTTAAAGAATCGACCTCTAAAACAGCTTGACGGCGGCCACTTTTTAGCAATAAAGGTTCACCGGAAGCACCGCCATCGGCATAAAATGTAAAGAGAATAATCTGGGGTGCGGGTTTAGTCTCATCATCTTCCGCCACTTCCAACTCGTGCTCCGCTGCGGCCAACGCCGTCGCTTGCGCTGCGGAGAGCACCAGTTCCGCCGGAGCCGTCAGAATCATTTGTCGGCCGCGCAACTCCTCACTGAACTGTTTTTTTTTCGGATTAAAGCGGCAGATATTCGTCCGCCGCTCTAAAATTGCATAGCTTCGCGCAACCTTCAAAAAAACATGGAGCTCGCGCAGATTCGTACGCCAGCGGAAAGCCTCCCGCTGACGATAGTTAATACCTAAAAACAGGCTTAACCCCATTCCCATAACGGCGACCACAACAATCAGCTCCACCAGGGTAAAAGCCCGGGAGTCGGAAACAGCATCGGAATTGTGCGGACAATGAGGTCGGATTCGCATTAATTATCTTTACTTCAATTTTCCCAGCTGTTGACATCGGCCTGATCGCCATCACCACCGGACTGACCTCCAACACCGTATGAACTTAAATCATAGTCCCCGTGATCGCCCGGACTCTTATAATCATATTTGTTGCCCCAGGGATCATTAGGAATCGGTTTCGGCATGTAGGGACCATCCCAGTTTTTTGTTCCTTCAGGTTTAACCCGCAGGGCCTCAAGGCCCTGAGCGGTAGTCGGATAAAGATCGTTGTCAAGCCGGTAGGAGTCAAGGGCGGTACCTAAAAGCTCGATCTGAGCCCGGGCGGTTTTACGTTTAGCCCCGGCCACTTTCTTGAACATTGTGGGGGCCACCAGGGAGGCCAGCAAACCGATAATTACCATAACAATCAACAGTTCAATCAAGGTAAAACCTTGATTTTTAAGTTTTTTTCGTTCGCGCATTTTTATCTCCTTAAAATTTATTGCCACTTTAACCGCCCAGTTCATTAACGCTGAAGATTGCCATCAGCATCGAAACCACGATGGCGCCGATGACCAGCCCCATAAAGAGGATAACCAGAGGTTCAAACAGAGAGGTTAAAGCTTTAATTGTAACTTTTAATTCACGGTCGTACATTTCGGCCAGTTTTTCAAGCATCTCATCGAGATTACCGGTCTCTTCACCAACCCCGATCATATGCACTGCCAATGAAGGGAAAATCGGATCAGCGGCGAGGACCTGAGAGATAATCGCGCCCTGCCGCAACTCATTCTGAAGATGGGCCACTTTCTGTTCCAGAATCTGATTATTGATAACTCCGCCAACCACCTGCAGAGCTTCAAGGATAGGTACGCCGCTGGCCAGCATGGCCCCTAACGTCCTGAAAAAACGGGCCAGATCCATCTTGATAAAAATGCTGCCGAAGAGCGGCAGACGCAGCTTGAAACGGTCGATCAACAGACGCCCCTGCGAACTGCGATAAAATTGACGGTAGCCCCAGATTGCGAAGATAACCCCCAACCCTAAAGCCCACCACCAGCTCTGCATAAAATTACCGCAACTAAGCATCAGACGGGTGGCGGTCGGCAGGGCCACGCCCATATCGGAGAAAATCGCCGCAAATTTAGGTAAAACAAATGCCAGCAGGAGAATAATTGAGGCTCCAGTTGTCAGCGTCAGAACCAGAGGATAGATCATCGCTCCGATCAGAAACTCTTTCAACTCCCGAATACCATTCAGATAGAGAGCAAGCCGGCCCAGAGCCGTATCCAGAATCCCGCCGCTCTCTCCGGCCCGGACCATGCCGATAAAAACCGGAGGGAATATCTGGGGATGGCTGCCCAGAGCCTCCCAGAAAGTGCTCCCCTCTTTAACCTGCTCACGCAGACTCTCCATAACCCGGCTGAAAAGTGGTTTTTCCACCAGTTCAACCAGAATTACCAGGGCCCGGTTCAGCGGAACTCCAGCTTTAAGGAGAAGGCCCAGATCTTCCGCAAAGCCAGCCAGTTCCTTGACTCCGGGACGGCGCCAGGGCATCTTATCGAGCCATTCGGAAAATTCCGGCATTGATCTGCCGGAGATTTTAAACCGCTGTGGCTTAGCTCTGGCAGGAGTATATGCGGCTCCCGGTACAACTTCTGCGGAGCTGTTGTCCGCAGCGGCAATCCGCAACGGAATCAGGCCCTGACGTTGCAACTGAGAGGCCGCCTGACGCTCGTCCGGTGCATGCAAACGACCGGAACTGACTTCGCCTCCGGGACTTGCCGCCTTATAACTGAACTCCGGCATCGCTAAGCCCCGCTCACACGTACAACCTCTTCAAGCGAGGTTATGCCGGCCTTAACTTTGGCCCAACCGTCATCACGAAGCAGGGTCATACCATTTGCTACCGCATGCTTACGCAAAACCAGGGAGCTTTGGCTATCAAGAATCAGAGAACGCACCGCGTCGGTTACCGGCAGCAACTCAAAAATTCCGACCCGCCCGCGGAAACCGGAAAAGGAACACTCCTTACATCCTTTAGGACGATAGACCGGTTCACTTTCACTTACGGCAAAGGGCAATTTAAGCCGCTGCAAAACTGCGGCATCAGGCACAAAAGCCTCCTTGCACGCGGGACAGAGCACCCGAACCAGGCGCTGAGCCATAATCGCCACCAGTGAGGAGGAGAGCAGATAATCTTCAACGCCGATCTCAACCAGCCGGGTTATGGCCCCGGCAGCATCATTTGTATGCAGGGTGGAAAAGACCAGGTGTCCGGTCAAAGCTGATTGAATCGCAATGTCAGCGGTCTCCCGGTCGCGAATTTCACCGATCAGAATAACATCCGGATCCTGACGGACAATTGAACGCAGACCATTGGCAAAACCTAAGCCCGCCTTGCTGTTGACTTGAACCTGGTTAATCCCGTCAAGTTCATACTCGACCGGATCTTCAATCGTAATAATCTTCTTATCAATCGCATTAATCGTATTGAGAGCGGCATAGAGAGTGGTTGTCTTGCCGGAACCGGTCGGCCCGGTAACCAGAATAATCCCGTAGGGCAGACGGATCATCTCTTCGAAAGCCTGGCGTTCGGCCTCAGGAAAACCCAGGCTACCGAGACTGAATGAGATATTTGTACGGTCGAGAATACGCATGACCACGCTCTCACCGTAGACCGTCGGCAGACAAGAGACCCGGAGATCGATATCCTTACCGGAAATTTTTATACGGATCCGGCCGTCCTGGGGCAGACGGCGCTCAGCAATATCCATCCGCGCCATAATCTTGATCCGGGAGATAATTGAGGACTGGATATGTTTCGGTGGAGTCGCATGCTCCCTTAAGACCCCGTCAACCCGGAAACGAACCTGAAGATTCTCGGCCAGAGGCTCAATGTGAATATCACTGGCCCCCTCCTCCACCGCCTTAGTCAAAAACTGATTGACCAGTTTAATAATCGGCGCTTCGGAAGCAAGATCCCGCAGATGATCGACATCATCACCCAGGCCGACAACTCCATCAAGCTCGGACGAATCGTCTGTTCCGGTACTCTCGGCATCGCTTTCAGCCCCGATAAAACTGGCTTTAATCCAGGCGCCAATCTTCTCTTCACGAGCCAGAATAAGCTCTATCCGCCGGCCCGGAAAAAGCTGCCGGAAGGTTTCTAAGACCAGATGATCATAGGGATCATTGACGGCTACCACCAGGGCTGGGTCACCGCCCAAAGGAAAACAGCGATGCTCTTCTAAAAAGAGCGGCGAGATATCGGCAAAGGGGGCAATATCATAATCTGCAGGCAGTTCACTTATCTGCCGCAGATTAAGCTCTTCTGCTACCAGAGTCAGAAAATCCTCTTCCGAAACCAGACCGAGACGAATGGCAAGCCGGTGCAAAGCTTCGCGTTCACGACCGCTGGGCTTGATTTTTTTTAAGTCCGTCGCGGAGATCAATCCCCGCTCGACCATTACTTCGATAATGCCGGCCATGCCCGAGCCTCCCCTAAAGCCAGCAGAAAGAAACAGAACATACGGCTGTAAGCCATCTGCATGGGAAATGAGAAAAACATAATCACCGAAAATGCGGTCAGCGAAGCTAATATCGGCAAACGCCAGTCTTCGCCATCATCATCCGCCCTGGTTGAATATCGCAAAAGATAAAATTGCCGCCCCCAGAGCAACAGAAAGAGCAATAGGGCGGGGATACCACATTCTGCCGCCAGTTGCAAATAGTCATTATGAGCTTTACGAACCTGCATCTTATAACTATAGAGCGGGTCATAAGCAAAACTCTTGAAATAGAGCGGATAATTATAAGACCAGTTACCGAGGCCGACCCCTAAAAACGGATGATCTTTGATCATCATCAAAGAGTTACCCCAGTGATAATAACGACATTCAAGCAGACGCGCAATACCTCCCCGTTGAAATTTATTAAAACTCCTCTTAACCCGTTTACGACTGTTGGGAAAAACCATAATCAGGCTGGCGATAACTATCAACATAAGCAAGCTGATCACCAGTAAACGCCCACCTCTTCGCACCTGACTTACTGATTCTTTAACCTCTTTTTTACGGCTCATAAACCAAAACAGAGGCACCACCAAAGCTTCTAACATCAGTGCCAAAATTGCCACCCGAGAATAATTCATAAAGAGCAGAATCAGAGCTGCAGACCCTAAAAATAGAAAAGCTATAAAAAAGATTAATTGAGGAACTCTTTTTGAGCTTCGCCACAGATGCCAATGACGCCCAGCTGCAAAAAGAACAAAAGGAATTACCAGAGCAATAAAATGGGCCGCTGGATTACGATAACCGAAGGTTGAAGCGGGACCCAGAATTGTCATCAAAAAAGGAAATTTATAACCTGTCGATTGAATCAAACCTAAACCTGAAAAGATCAACAAGCTCGTCAATAAAGCGTAAACTGCAACCCAGCGTAATCGGTTCTGCTGAAACAGATGAGCCAGTATAAATCCCAGAATCACCAATAGGATGTAATTTACCAAGAAATAAAGACCCGCCTTTACCACCAAACTTCCGGAAAGCGAAAAAGCCATCACCATCAGGAGCAGAAGAAAGATTTTTACCCCTAGATTTCGGCGCATAAAATTGATACAGGATTCCAGCTGAGAGACTTTGCGATAAATGTAAATACAGTAAAATAAACCCAGTAAAGGTATAAAAGCAGAAATATAGATAATCTTGGGAAGATCATAAACAGTACACAAAATCCGGCCTTCAGGAGTATACCCTGAGATAAAAATAAGTGGCGTACTCACAAAAAAGACTATTAGCAACCAAGGCCATACTGTTCGCGACCAAAAATCAAAAACTATTACAGGTTCCGAAGCTACAGATTTTTTTCGGGAGGTTTTGATCTTCGCTTTCACTTGGCGCTCCGTGTTACTCGCTGATTTTCACGTTCCAATTCTACCCAAACCGGGAGCAGAGATTTTTTAAGAGGATAAATTGAACGGCTTTTCTGTAAAACTGTAAAAGCTTTTTTATTTTCTCCAAGACGGTAAGCGCAACTTCCTATAGATGTCAGGAACAAGATTGAAAGCGGATCACCTGATAATCCCTCCTCATAACACTTCAGAGCCGCACGAAGCCGGCCTGACTGTTGATAACTATTACCGGCAGTCAAATAAGCTCTACAGATACGCGGGTAGTAACCACTATATTGAGCTCCTTTCTGCCAGGCTTGTACAGCTCTCCGGTAATCGTATCCGGCTTCCAGCAGTCGGCCCTGACGTAAGGCTGCTTCAGCAGCTTTGAATCGAGCTTCCATATGAACTATCTGTAGCCGTCGGCTAACGGTACTGATCCCAAACCAGCTCAAACCCAGAAAGACCAGGAAAAAAAGAGCCGCAACGATTAATACAGATTTTCGTTTCATCTCTTAAATAACCACGAAGACCACAACTGCCAGCGATGTAAACGAAACAGAACTCCCATCGCCAGACATCCGCAACCATACTTCAGGCTCCGCCTGAAATTGATTGATGAAGCTTCAGGAAAATATTTAGTCGGACAACTTACTTCACCGATAATATAACCTAAATTATGAATCTGCACCAGAATCTGATTGTCAAAAATAAAATCATCGGAGTTACGATGCAGCGGCAGCTGCCGCAGAAGAGAGGCTGAATAGGCTCGATAACCTGTATGAAATTCAGAAAGTTTCGTACCCAGGAGAATATTTTCCAACAATGTCAGAATCCGGTTAGCTAGATATTTCCACCAAGGCATACCTCCAGCCCGAGCCCGTCCACCCAGAATCCGCGAGGCCAGAACACAGTCATAGAGACCACTACCGATCATGGCTGCCATCACAGGAATCAACAGCGGTGTATACTGGTAGTCAGGATGCACCATGATCACAATATCGGCACCTGCCTTAAGGGCCCGCCGATAACAACTTTTCTGGTTGGCACCATAGCCTAAATTACACTGATGCCGTACAAGTTCTGACTTGGGTAGTTCGGCGGCAATCTTGGCGGTCGCATCAGAACTATAGTCATCGACAATTACAACCTGATCGACGATCTTCTGTGCCATGACCTCATTGTAGGTTTTCACCAGAGTCGATTCTGCATTATAGGCCGGCATGACTACGACCACTTTTTTATCTCGATACACGCCGCATTACCCCCCTGAACCGACTTTTTTAGCCTGCAGACGCTTGAGCTGCATAAGATTGTATTGGGCCTGCTTATTACCCGGATCCAGCTGCAAGGCATAAGATAACTGCCGGGAAGCTGCCGTTAACTGACCCTGATGCGCCAGGGCGATGCCTAAATTGATATGGGTTTTTACATGATAGGGTCTAAGCTTAAGAGCTTTATTAAACAACGGCACCGACTCCTCGGTCTGACCTTTATGCAGTAAAATAGTAGCCAGATTATAATTAACTGCGGACGAGGCGGGGGCAAACGACAGAGCCTGGCGGAGAATTTTCTCAGCATCATCAAGGCGATGTTCTTTTTTTCGCATTAACGCAAAGGCAACAAAAGCATCAATTTCTCTAATCTCCGGCTGCATCGCTTTCCGGTAGACTTCCTCGGCCTCCTGATTACGACCCTGCTCCTGCAAAGCATTGCCCCAATTAAGCAGAGCCTGACCAAAACGTGAATTCAGCTGCATAGCCCGGGAAAAAATTGGATCTGTTTCCGACCAGCGTTTTTCCTTCGCCAGGGCCTGACCCAGCAGATTGTAGGCGACCGGATTATTTTTATCCATTTTAACGGCCCGCTGAAAAAGAGTTACGGTATCATGCCAGTAATGGGTCTGCTGCCAACTTAAGATCAGATAAAAAAATGCGGCCGCAATCACGGCCCCCGTAACCCAGCGCCGCGACCTTGCCGGAGACACTGCCGCCCCGAACCAGACCAGTGCCAGCCAAAATCCAATTGCTGGAATATAGGTATAACGATCAGCCCAGGCTTGGCCACCGACTTGCACCAGACCAATCACCGGCACCAACGTCCCGACAAACCAGCACCAGCCTACGAGAAGAAAAGGGTAGCGCTTACGCTCACGAAAGACAAAGTAGAAAATGCCGCAAAAACCAATGCCGGAAATCACGATCCGCAACCAGGAATAATCAATCCGGTAACGATAAAGAACGGCCAGATTCTGAGGCCAGAACTGCAGCTTTACATATTCGCCGTAAGCCACCAATGCATTAACCACACGCGGCCCAATCCCAAGCTCAGCGGCGGAACTAACCGCACCAGCCTGACGTTGAGCTATAAATGTCAATATCGCAGAAAATAAGATAAGAATAAAAAAGGGAAATTTTTCCAGAACCAACCGTTTAATTCCGGTTTTGGGATAACGTTGCAGAGGCCAGTAATCCAACAAGAACAGAAGAAACGGCAGGGTTACAGCCATAGGCTTGGCCATTAAGGCGCAGGCGGCACTGAACAGAGTCAGCAGGTAATATTGCCAACTCATCCGCTTTGCGTAGAAAGTATAGAGGATCAACGTCAACAGCCAGAAAAAAGCACAAAGCAGATCTTTGCGTTCCGCAATCCAGGCAACAGATTCGACTCGTAAGGGGTGCCAGGCAAACAACACCGTCACCAAAATGCTGCGCCAGAGTCCGCCGCGCCAACAACGGTTCAAGAGAAAAAAAAGCAAGCTCACATTGGCAAGATGCCAGGCAACTGAAGCAAGATGATGAGAGCCGCTCTTTAAGCCAAAAGCACTGACATCAACCATATGGGAAATCCAGGCCAGAGGATGCCAGTTAGCGGCATAGAAGGCTGTAAAAGACCATTTCACAGCCGCCCAGCTCAGACCATTGTTAACAACAGGATTATTAACTATATATTCAGCATCATCAAAACCGACAAAGGCAAAATCATGCACCTGCCAGTAGGCCGCAAGGAGACCGGATAAAATTATCAATAGAGCCGGAAACGGTCTTAGTTCTCCATTTTTGATAATAAAGCCAGGCACAAATTTCCCTTCTGCAAAAAATTATACTTTATTCAAGCTGAATTGAAAGAGTATAGCAAACAAAAAAAAATATCACCATAAAAAACTGTTTTTTTATGGTGATATTTTCCTAATAACATTCCAGCTTAAACAAGAAGATAATTCTTCTCAGCCGACAAAACAAATTGACTTAAAATAACTTACTCAAGGCCAACGACGAGAGGTGCAGACAAAGGCGGCAAGGCCTCCAGCTCCTCCATAGGATAGCCGTCATCTTCATAGTTACGCCCATTGAAAATGACTCCGACGATATCATGCTCAGCCGTAAAACTGATCGAGGCCGCCATTTTGATATCTTTGCCTTCAAACAAAGCGTTTATTTCACTGAGCAACTGTCCGTTAGCAGGAATGTCTCTGCTGATTTCGGCCAGTTCCTTCCCGGCAGCATCATAAGCAGTCAATGTAACTGTATTCTTAACCGTACCGGGATTATTCAACAACAGCCCACTCCAGCCCCCTTCCTCACTTGAACGCAGAGGAGAAAAGAGACCGCTACGACTCCGCAAAGCTCCGGTTGAAACTGAGGCCAGCTGCCGATAATCAGATGTTCCGAAAAACTCCATTCCGGCAATTGGCGTATCCGCCTGCACCTGCAACCAGCCAACACCATCAGGCACAAGGTCGTGAGATGCGATACTTTGGCTTTGCAATTCACCCAGCGAGAGCCCGGGAAGCGTAAGTGCTACCGGATTCTTATCACCTATATAACCGGTTAAAGTTATATTGTTGGCCTCAGCTTGAGGATTATAAAAAGCAAGGCCGCCCCACCAGCCGGAACCGTCC
>JAOZQE010000157.1 GCA_029932385.1 bacterium
AATCTAAGCCTCGGTAGTCGCCTGATCTGGTTTGCCGGATCCCGCCTGAACCTAGAGTTAGAAGCTAACTTAAGTTGGGAAGATTATTGCCAGACAATTACCTCGAAAAAACATGAGAATGGCGGGCATAACCCTAATAGTAGTCCTGACAAGAACCAAACGAAAAACGGAAAAGACTCTCTTACTCCACATGAAACCGGACAATCAAAACACCATAACCAAGGTGATCGCAGTGACCGACTGGTCACAACTGCACTAAAAGCCTCTTATGCTTTCACTCCTTATCTGGATGGCGGTAGCGGATTTTTCTGGCGTCACCGTCACTCCTCAATTGATGCGGAAAAACGTTCCGCTTACGGTCTCGGCGTAGATCTTAACTGGCACCCGGCTCCACCATTGGAATTTATCTGGGTTTTAAGTGGAGAACGGATCCCCTATAAATATGATTATAAAAAAGAAGAACATACGGACAAAATCTACACCTCTGAAATTTCTGTTTCCTGGCGATGGGGCAGCTGGTCTATTTCAGGCGCCTGGGACTGGAGCAAAAGAGATTCAGTCATCAACGAAGATGATTATCGGCACAATTTATGGCAAGGTCGTTTAACATACTCATACTGACCCTCATCGGGGCCGGAATGCTATTTTCCCTGGATGCCGGGCGACCAAATCAAGCCCGGGCCTGGGAACTGGTAACCGGCAGGATCAGCTCCATGGTCGAAGTCGATGGTAAAGTTCACCTGAGAGTCCTCACCACTAACTCTCAGGTAAACAAAAGCCTAGAAGTAACATCCGCAGACGCTTCGCAAACGACCATAGACCTTGAAGTCCCTCGCCAAGAGTTACCGCCGCGCCTCAAAGAGGGTGATCTTATCCGGATCTGGAAGCGAAACGACAATCCATCCAAACCTGTGCGAATTTCATACGGTCGTGGCTACGACCCGACCGGGGTACGTTCACGTTTAAGTGGTCGCGACCGACGTTCCGGTGGCGGCCGCGGGGGTGGCGGAGGGAAAGGTGGCCATGGCGGACACTAAGCAAAATTACGAGCAAGAGTTTCCCTCCCCAACCAGAAAAACTCAAAAGAGAAATAAAAGCTGGCCGGCAAGCAAAATGTCCGAAAAGCGCAAACTGCCTTTGTGGCTGACCAACCTCTTACTCTTCGGAACTCTCATCCTGGTCGTTCTGCTCTATTTCTTCTGGCAGGCTGACCGTGAACACCGCTCATTTTATCGCCACACCCGGGAACACACTCAACTTCTGGCCCAGGTAATTCAGCTTAACGCTGATAACGCTATCACCGCAGCCTCGGTAGTAAAAACGGTGGCCCGCACGTTCATGCTCAATTCGGCCCGTTTTATCGACTATCTAGCAGCAGTCGAACCTTTCACCGAAGCCGAATTAACAGCTCTGGCATTAGAGTCTGGGCTTAACGGAATTACCATTGATGATGGTCATAAAAGGATCAGTGGACCACCTCAATGGCTAAACGACTATAACGCTATTTCTCAACCAGCAATCGGCGACCAAATCCGCTTTACGCATCATACTGAAGGTCATATATTCACCCTTTATTATCCCCGACATGAAGGAGAGGGCAATATATGGCTGGGTTTCGGAGCCCAACGACTGGAATTCCTGCAGAAACAGGTCGGCATCGAACAACTCCTTAAAACCCTGAGCGGGGTGCCGGGCATTAGCTACGTTCATCTCGAAACCACAAACCGCTCTTCAACCTCTTCCCAACAACTCTTAAAAGAGATAATCACCGATAGTAGAATGATAGTGGAGGCCCGTTTACCGATGAACGGTCAGACCCTTGTCGCCGGTTTCAAATCAGATTTTCTGATTGCCAGAAAAAAGGGTCTTTGGCGTGACTTTTTCCTTTTCGCCCTGCTTTTAGGTGGGCTTGGAATCTTTTGTTCATGGCTCCTCTACCGTTATCAACTAGCCTCTTTGTTGAATGTCCGCCGCTATGAACAGCGGCTTGCTCGCGAACGTGAAGATGCGGCTTTAGGACGAGCTGCGGCAGCCCTGGCCCATGAGATCCGCAACCCCTTAAATGCTATCAGTATTGGTCTCCAACGCTTAGAAATTGAAGCAAGTGGTCTAAACTCTGAATATAACCCTTTAGTCGGCGCTATGCGCAATGCCGTCGGCCGGGCTGACAGTATTGTCGGTGATCTGCGCCGCTTTGCTCAACCCCTGAATCCTGAACGTAATACCTTAAACATCAGCACTTTGCTCGCTGACATTATCGCTCTTTATCAGACAAGAGCTGATTCATTAGCTATCAATATATCCCTAGAAAGCAAATTATCCCTACAAAACAGGTTCATTACGGCTGATGCTGACCTCCTCGGTCAAGCCCTGGAAAATCTTTTTAAAAACGCACTTGAAGCCCAGCCGGAAGGCGGTTTTCTCAAAATAACATTACAAAAGAGCAACCAGGAGCTTGAATTAATCTTTGAAAATGGTGGACTTGAAGTTGCGGAGATAGAGATCAAAAAAATTATCGAGCCCTGGTTCACAACCAAAACCCGGGGTACCGGCCTTGGCCTGGCTATGGTAGAGCGGATCATACGGGCTCACAATGGTCGATTCACAGTTGAAACTACTGAACCCGGCATTTTGCGCCAATACATTTTTCTGCCTAATTTGGTGTAGCCGAAACCTAATGATGAGTTAAATATGCATATTCTGATTGTTGATGATGAAAAAGACCAGCGAGAACTGTTGGGTGGTTTCCTTGAGAAGCAGGATTTTACCATCAGCCTGGCAGAGGATGGTAAACAGGCCATGGCTTTAGTGGGTGAGGAAAATATCGACCTGGCCCTGCTCGACCATCGTTTGCCAGATATCAACGGTGACGAACTCTTGATCTCTTTAAAAAAGATCAATCCACGATTAAAAACCATCATGATCACCGCCTATGGTGCGGTTGAAACCGCAGTTAATGTTATGCGCTCAGGGGCGGATGATTTTTTTGAAAAACCGGTCGACCTTAATAATCTCCTCGAACGTTTAAGAATCCTGGAACAAAAGATCATGGTTGACTTTGACGCAGATGAGGTAAATGCGGTACTTGACCAAGAGTGTGAATTACCACTGAAATTGGTTGGTAAAAGTGCCGTCATGCGGGATTTGCTCTCAATTATTCGACGGGCCGCACCAACTCCATGGACAGTTTTGATTTCTGGAGAAACCGGTACCGGCAAAGAACTTTTCGCTCGGCTACTACACCTATTAAGTCCACGTAGGGAGCATCCTTTCGTTGCCATAAACTGTGCGGCAATGCCGGAAAACCTGGTTGAATCGGAGCTCTTCGGCCATGAAAAAGGAGCCTTTACCGGAGCCTCAGGCCGCCGCCGTGGTCATTTTGAAATCGCCTCTGGTGGCACCCTGATGCTGGATGAAATTGGCGAACTGCCACTCGGCACCCAGGCTAAACTCTTACGCGCACTGCAGGAAAAAAAGATTACGCGGGTAGGTGGTGAGAAGGAAATTGAAGTTGATATTCGGCTGTTGGCGGTAACCAACCGTAATTTGAGTGAAATGGTGAAAGCCGGGACTTTTCGTGAGGATCTCTTCTACCGGCTCAAAGTAATTGAAGTTGAAATTCCCCCATTACGCAGTCGGCGTGAGGACATTCCCGAACTGATAACAACGTTCCTTGATCGTTATGGATTAACTGGAATCAAATTTGCCTCCGATGCCCTAAACACACTGGCACGTTACCATTTCCCCGGCAATATCAGGGAACTTGAACATATTGTTCAGAGGACTTCGACTCTGGCCCGAAATCCTCTGATCCGGGCCACCGACCTGCCCGCCGAAATTCGCTTTCCGGAAAAAATCAGTAATGGAACTCTGGAAGAACACCTCTCATTAATTGAGCGCCGCCTCATCGTGGAAGCTTTGGAAAAACACGATTGGATCCAAACCAGAGCTGCTGAATCCTTGGGTTTAAGTGAACGCGTCCTGCGCTACAAAATCAATAAATTTAAACTTCATAAACCATAAAGAGAGTCCTATGTCAC
>JAOZQE010000158.1:0-2763 GCA_029932385.1 bacterium
TCCGTTGCTCTATCCAGCTGAGCTACTGGCGCATTATAGATGATATTTTATTCTAACTCTTGCTACCGATTATCGGTACTTTCGCTTGATAATTACAACCTTTCTGGGAACAGCGCAAGAGTTTATCGCCTGCGGCCTGACCTTTCTTTTCAACAAGAAAAGGAAAATCACAATCCGGACAGACTAAAGGGTAAGGTTTATCCCAGGTTGCATAAGTACACTTTGGATAACGGTTGCAGGCATAAAAAAGTTTTCCTTTGCGAGATTTTTTCTCGACCAGCTCACCGTCACAGCCCTCCTGCGGACAGGCGACCCCGGTACTGACTGAACTGGTGTACTTACACTCTGGATAGTTCGAGCAGGAGATAAAGCGCCCGAAGCGGCCGTTACGTAACTGCAGCGGCTTGCCACATTCCGGGCAATCACCAACATCGACAAGCTCGCGGTTATCACCGTTACCTTCACCGACCTCATTCAAATCTTTGGTGTTTTTACACTCCGGGAAATTGGGACAGGCAATAAAACGGCCATTGCGACCCCACTTAACCACCATATTGGCGCCGCATTTATCACAGATCTCATCGGTTACCTCTTCACCCGCTTTTTTAGCTTCACGCATAGTCTCTAAAGCGGTATCAAGCTGGGCCGCAAAGGGGCGATAGAAGTCAGCCAGCAGAGCCTGCCAATCACGAGTACCCTCTTCGACCTTATCTAAATCAGACTCCATTCGAGCAGTAAATGAGACGTTCAGAATATCGGGAAAACTCTGCCGCAGAAGATCAGTAACCAGTTCGCCTAAATCAGTCGGGTAAAAACGTTTCTCCTGCAACTCAACGTAGCCGCGATCCTGGATAGTTGACATGATCGAAGCATAAGTTGAGGGCCGGCCGATCCCTTTTTCCTCAAGCTCCTTGACCAGGGTACTTTCAGTAAACCTGGGCGGCGGCTGAGTAAAGTGCTGCTTCGGAAGAATATCCTTGAGATTTAAGATCTCACCCTCATTCAGGGCCGGCAATTCGGTATCAGAGCCGTTCTCATCACCGTTACTGTCACGCCCCTCTTCATAAACGATCAAAAAACCATCAAAAAGCTGGTGCCGGCCGACAGCCCGCAATTGATAATTCTCGCCAGCCATGATTGAAACCGTCGTCTGATAATAGCGCGCCGGATTCATCTGGCTGGCGACAAAACGCTTCCAGATTAAAGAGTAGAGATTAAACTGATCTTTACCGAGATAGTCTTTAATCTCATTCGGCACATAGGTTACCGATGTCGGACGAATCGCTTCATGCGCATCCTGAGAAGCATTCTTATTAGGATAAAACTGCACTTTAGCCGGCAGATAGTCCTGGCCGAAGAGATTGGCAATCAGTTCACGGCATTCAGAGACCGCCGAATCCGCAACCCGAACCGAATCGGTACGCATATATGTAATAAGTCCGACCGGCCCCTCAGTACCAAGCTCGATTCCTTCATAAAGCTGCTGGGCCACCATCATCGTCTTTTTGGCACTGAAACCAAGTTTGCGGGCCGCTTCCTGCTGCAATTTACTGGTTATGAAAGGCGGGGTCGGCCGCCGTTTACGCTCTTTTTTCTCAATCTTACTGATTTTACAGGTCAGTTGCTTGAGATCAGCCACAATCCGTTCGGCGCTCTCCTGATCTGAAACCTCAGCTTTTTTCGCATCGATTTGATGCAGTTTGGCCGTAAATGAAGGCGGTATTTCCCCTTCCAGGGTCGTTGTGATACTCCAATACTCAACCGGGACAAAGGCTTTGATCTCGGCTTCGCGCTCACAGACCAGGCGAACCGCCACCGACTGCACCCGCCCGGCACTTAAACCCCGGCGCACAGTCTGCCACAACAATGGGCTGATTTTATAACCGACCATGCGATCAAGAATACGCCGTGACTGCTGCGCATTTACTTTATTTATATTTATTTCCAGAGGTTCACGCAGGGCCTTTTGAATTGCCGACTTAGTAACCTCATGAAAAAGCACCCGCTGGATCGGCTTCTTATCTCCAAGTTCCTGGGCAATATGCCAGGCGATCGCCTCCCCTTCCCGGTCGGGGTCAGGTGCGAGCAGAACCTGATCGGCCTTGCGGGCCGCTTTTTTCAGCTCACTGATAATCTTGCCCTTACCCTTCATCGGCACATAGTGAGGTTCAAAACGGTCATCTTTGATCTCAATGCCAAGCTCTTTTGTCGGCAAATCGCGAACGTGACCAACAGAAGCCTTTACGATATATTCCGAACCCAGATATTTGCCAATAGTTTTGGCTTTGGTCGGTGATTCGACTATTAGAAGAGTCTGTCCCATTAGTGAAATATTATCTCCTGATCATTTTCCAGAAAATCCAGAAAACGCTCCCTGATTACGGAATCAAGATGCCCGACAACTATTACCATTGTCGAAATAACCTTAATATCTTCAATACTTATATGTGGTCCGCCCAGCATCATCGCCTGGTCTAAAATATCCTCGACAACAACCTGGTCAACAATATCCATCTGCCGCAGCTTACTGAGCCAGGAGCGCGCACCGGCACTTAAAACCTGCCTTTCTTCAGAAGAAAAATGACGCTGAAAATCACTCTCCGGTTCAAGATCAAGTAGATTAAGATTGAGCTCTTTCCCCTGAGAAAGATTGGCGATCCAACCAAAAGCGGTCTCAATTTCAGGAAAATCAAAGCCTAAGGATACAAGATCGTCAACAATCTCTTCCTCCTGCTCAAAAAGATCGACCTCATCCGCAAGATA
>JAOZQE010000158.1:2863-4015 GCA_029932385.1 bacterium
AGATCATCAAAATTGATCTCATCCGCACCTAAAGCCGCAATAAGTTGGGATTGTTCCGGAGTCAGAGACGGCCTTTTCAGAGCGGCTTTATAATCTTTAGCAGAGTCCGCAGCGGCATCGCCGGCGGCCGCAAGCCAGGGTAACGCCAAAAAGATATCATCAACTGATTCAAGTAGTTGTGCACCATCTTTCAAGAGACGATTCACGCCTTTACTGCCCGGCATCCCCGGCGGCCCGGGAACCGCAAAAACTTCGCGGCCCTGTTCTAAAGCCAGGCGTGCAGTAATCAAAGAACCGCTCTTTTCGCCGGCTTCAACAACAACTACACCTTGGGCCAAACCGCTGACAATCCGGTTGCGCCGGGGAAAGTTATGGCGATCCGGCCCGGTTCCCGGAGGAAATTCGGTTACCAGCAGACCCTGTTCAGCTATTTTTTCACTCAAATGTCTATGCGCTGCCGGATAAATCACATCAAGCCCGGTACCAAGTACCGCAATTGTCGAACCCTGATCTCGAAGAGAGCCCTCATGGGCGGCCCCATCGACCCCTAGGGCCATACCGCTGACCACACACAGACCTTTTGCCGCAAGCCTTACACCTAATTCAAAAGCAAATCGCCGGCCCAACTCCGAGGCTTTTCGAGCTCCGACTACCGCGATAGCTGTAGAGTTAAGAAGATCAGTATCACCTTTAACAAAGAGCACCGGCGGCGGATCAGCAATCTGTTTGAGATTATCCGGATAACGAGAATCATCCAAAGGAATAATCTCACCTCCGGCAGCACAGGTTTTCTCTTTTACAGAAGCAACCTGAGACCAGTCGCTGAAAGCCGTAACCGCCTCGGCCGCCTTTTTCTTCACTCCGAACGAGATTAAAGTCGCGACCGAAACCCTGAAGATCGCCTCGACTGAACCCAGCCCCTGAAAGGAGCGGGCAATCCCTAAAGCCCCGATCCCCGGAACCAGAGTCAGTGCCAGCCAGTAATCTAAGGGCTCATGTCGGCCCATCGGCAACCTGTACTAAATTTAGAATAAAAAACGGAAAACCGAAAAAACCTGCCGGAATTTTCCGACAAGCCGACTAACGAATGCGCCGCAATAAACAAATTGCCCGGCTTAGTCAAGTTAAATCTTCTTGAACAGATTAATTTAG
>JAOZQE010000051.1:0-11440 GCA_029932385.1 bacterium
CCCAGGTGAAACAGCGCGGGCATCTCCAGACCATCTGGTCAAGTCTGTAACCGCACTTTTGGCAATGATAATTTTTCTCAAAGCGGAAATTGGTCATAAGAAGTGCCTGAATCAGATCATGATTTTCACATTCTGTAACGGTTACTGATTCAGGTGATTTGATCAGTTGTCGGACCAGAGAGAAAATTTTCTGATCACCATTGCCTTGGGCCAGCAATTTAAGGAGGAGCAATCTTGCCTCTTTAAGATGTCCGGTTTTAATCTGCCAGTCAATATAAGCCAGATTGAACTCTTTGGTCTGGCTGTAATTATCCAGGTGACGGTTAAAGAACTCATCAACGGCACCATTTCTCTCAAGCGCGGGCAGTTTCACAAAACGGTCAATGATTTGACTGGTAAATTCGGGGCTGATCTGAAAAGCTTTCTCCCACGCCTCCAAAGCTTCTTGACTTCGGTTTTCATTAACCAGAAAATCACCGTAATGCAGCCAGGCATCGACACAATTTTTATTAAGATCAATTGCTTTCCGAAAAAAAGTCTGAGCTTTTTTCTTGTCTCCGGCCTGATCTGCGGCTTTGGCGACTTCGGTGGTTAAGTGAGCAATGACATTAGTTTCATTTTCAGCGGTAGGCGAGTCGCGGCTGAGAACAAGAGCTTTCTCCCACTCTCGCATTCCGACATAAAGGGCGGAAAGTTCACGTCGGGCAGCATGATCTTTCGGGTTCTTTTCAACTATTTCTTCAAAAGTGCAGCAGGCCCGATCAAAAAAACCGGCTTTTTTATAATCAAGTCCGATTTCAAAAAAGGTTTGCTGGCGGATGTCGTCAGGAAGATTGGGCCGCAGGAGGATATCTCGATGCACCCGGATGGCTCTTTCTAATTCCCCGGTATTGCGAAAAAGTTGGCCAAGGGCCAGGTATATCTCAGCGGTAGTAGTATTGACTTTGGCTACTTTAACAAACTCAGCTACCGCCTTATCGGTCTCATTGGCAATAACATAAGAGAGACCCCGGAAATAGGTCCGCAGGATTTGTGAATCATCAACGTCGGATTTTTCCACTTTATTAGGTGGTAAAACCGTATCGTGCTCAGGCCGGCGGCGGCGTAATATAAAATGCTTTCCTCCCCAGAACCCGATTAACAGGAGAATGAAAAGAATCAGGGCCGCAAATAGGAGGTAGGATAAGGACATATAGCCGGTTCTCAGGGAAATATGGTTAACTTCTCGAGCGCTGTTTAGTGTCTTACAGGTTATTTTCTGTTTTTAAAAACAAGAAAATAACCTGATCAAAGCACTTATTTGCGGGTATCAACTCCGCATTAGCTGCTCTAAATTGGTTTATCACTGTCGCTAAGCGGTGCGGCGGCGCCGACGACTGAAACCGTGCTTTCTGTCAGGGGCTGATTGCGAAATTTCGCCAATTCGCTCTCAAGTGCAAGAATACTCTTTTTCTGTTTCTTTAATTGACGTCTGGTTTTGAAAATAATAAGAATATCCAGAAGTGCAACCATTACTGAACCAGCAAAAAGAGCACAGAATATCAGCAGGTAGATCGGAATGGATTTATGCAGAACATATTCACCAAAACCATATTTAAGTTCGACAGCAACTGCTAGCGCCGCGCTGTTCTGAAAAATAAAAAGTAGAACAAAAAGCAGAAAAAAAAGAATTACACCAATCTTTAAATAACGCATCGTTGCAACAACCCTCCGTAAAGTCTTAAGTTTATTTTATGCTTACTCAGGAACGATCTTGAAAAAAAGGTTTTAACATTTTATAGGTCGAATCCAGGTGCTGCGGCATGACCATGGTATCGGCGATGACCGGCATGAAGTTATGATCTCCTGACCATCGGGGAACGATATGGAAATGCAGGTGATCGGCAATACCGGCTCCGGCCGCGGTTCCCATATTCAGCCCTGCATTAATCCCGCCAGGCTGTAAAACCTGCTGGATAACCCGGATAGATTTTTTCAGAAGCAGCATCAGATCAATATACGCCTTGTCTTCGAGTTCATTGAGATCGGCAATATGCGAGGCCGGCAGAACCAGTAGATGCCCGCTACTGTAAGGGTATCTGTTCAACATTGTATAGCTGTATTCTGAACGTTCCAGAATCAGATTTTTCTGATCATCATCGTCGTTGTGAAGTCGGCAGAAAAGGCAGCCGTCCTCCTTTCTCTCGGAACTGTCCCCAAGAATATAATCAATCCTCCAAGGAGCCCAGAGAGTCGATTCAGACATCGTATGTTTTACCTTTATATAGAATTAATCAAAATGTGAGACTTGGGTTTACTGGGGATAACTTGCATAATTTACGGTTTACGATTATCATGTTTAGATAGTGTTTGCCACAAATTTCTTGATTCAATATTAAAAAATATTTTCAATTCTGGAGAGAGTATGATTATTTTTGATAAAGATTTGGAAAAGGATGCTGTTTTAGAGATCGGTCGTCTGATGGCTGCAGCGGCCCGGACATCTCCTAAAGGTAAAGGAGCAGATACGATTACTACCGTATTATTAACCGGTGATGATAAAAACCGGGTTGCCAAGAGGATGGAGGTGATTGCCGAGAATGAGGATATCCCATTTTTCAAGAGAGATGCTGACAACATCTATCAGGTACCGGCAGTACTGATTATAGGCACGGCCTTTGAGCCTCGGGGGGTGCCCTATTGTGGTGATTGCGGTTATGAAAATTGTCAGGGTTGCTTAGAGGAGGGGGGCGGACGTTGTAATTTTAATGTTATTGATCTGGGTATAGCTCTGGGGAGCGCGGTCGCGGTTGCGGCTTTGCATCATGTTGATAACCGGATAATGTTCTCCTGTGCCAAAGCTGTTTTAGAACTCGGAATTATGCCGGCAGAAATCAAAATGGCCTATGCTATTCCGCTATCTCTGAGTAGTAAAAGTCCGTTTTTCGACCGTTAGCCCAAAAGTGGAAAGGTCTTATTCGCTAGAGCCTGTATCACTCCTTCTGAAATCGATCAGATTGGCCCTGATTTCAGACCGTCCCCGCCAGGTATTCTTCTCCGGCGTAAAAACCAGGTCAACAGTGTCGCCGGCCTGCGGAATACTGCCTTTGAAATTGAAGTAAATTCCGGTGAAATATGTTTTCTTGTTATTGAAGTCAGTAAAAGTGAATTTCAGGTGCCGCTGGTCACTTGACCCCATTTTAACGATCTTATCGATTCCGGTTCCCTCTATCAGAAATTTAGGCTCCGGATTGCCGTAGCCCAGAGGCTGGAGTACCTGCAGCTCATCAAGAAGTTTCTGATTGATATCATCAGGCTGCAAAACTCCGTCGAGTTGAATCTTTGCGGGCTCCGGGTCTGTCCGGTCTGAACTCTCAAGGCAGTTTTCTATCTGTCGTCGTAAAGAAGGAATATTCTCTTCCGTAACAGTTAAGCCGATCGCTTGTTCATGGCCGCCGTAGCGGATCAGGCTCTCTTTACATTGATCTAAAAGTTCAACCAAATTTAACCCCGGGATACTGCGGCCCGAACCTCGTCCGACACCGTCATCAAGAGCGATCAGAATTGCCGGTTTATCGTAAGTCTCCGCTATCCGGGATGAGACAATGCCGACAACTCCCGGATGCCAGTTCTCTGAAGCCAGTAAAATTACCTTGGAATCAGCCAGGTTCTCATCTTTATTGATCATCTCATCAACTTCCTGCTTTATCTCTTTTTCGATCTGCCGCCGCCTTTCATTACACTCATCCAGAGATCTCGCACGCCGGTCTGCAATAGCCCGATCCCGAGTCAAAAAAAGTTCGACCGCTATCCCGGCATCATCGATTCTGCCGACCGCATTAACTCTTGGTGCCAGTTTGAATGCCAGATCTCTGGCGCTAATCTGGTCATCTGGTTTGATCCGGGCAGTGAAAAGCAACGACTGTAAACCCAGACGCCGGGTTTTATTAATCTCTTTCAAGCCGAAACTTACCAGAATTCGATTAACACCAGTCAGGGGCATAACATCGGCAATGGTTCCCATAGCAACCAGGTCAAGGTATTGCAAAAGATTGATGTCCGCAGCCAGGCCGGTATCCCGCAACCGTTTGCGTAAAGCGATCATCAGATTAAACGCAACTCCGACCCCGGCCAGATTTTTGTCAGGATATTTACACTCTTTTAAGTGAGGATTGATAATTGCCGCGGCCTTAGGCAGCCGGTCCGGAATCTGATGGTGATCAGTGACAATGACATCAAGGCCCATAGTTGCCGCAAATTCAATTTCCGGGTAATTGGCAATGCCGTTATCGACGGTGACAGCCAGGGTGGTTCCCGACTCACAGGCTGCAGTGATCGCAGTTTTATTCAATCCATAACCTTCAGTCAGGCGGGAAGGAATAAAATAGTCGACTTGTTCGAATCCGGTTCGTCTCAGGTAATCAACGAGAATAGAGGTGGCCGAGATCCCATCCATATCGTAGTCCCCGAAAACAATAATTTTCTCTTTACGTCTGAAGGCCAGGGTCAGACGTTCAACCGCATTTTCGATCCCGGCCATAAGGTAAGGGTCGGGAAGCTTGTGCAGTGAAGGGTCAAGGAATTCGGCAGCTTTACCAAGATCATCGATTCCCCGGTTGATCAAAATCATAGCGATTCTTGCAGAGATATTAAGATCGGAACAGAATGTTTGACACAAACCGGTGGGACACTTGCCGATTTCCCAGGTTCTGGTCACAATCGTATTATCAGGTGAATTGGTCATATCAGGTTCTCTTTTTCAGTTTGGCAATTATAGTGCCGGAGATAATGATTGCGCCGCCGCCGAACCAGATCGATGATGACGGGCTTTCATGAGCCAGAAAGAGCCCGAGACAAACCGCAGCCAGAGGCTCGATGTAGCCGATAATCGCCGCGTGCTGGGCTTTAATATGTTTTAATCCGGAGATGTAGAGTAGGGGAGCCAGAGTGCAATGAATCAGGCCCATCAGCAAAAGCCATAGCCAGCCGGAAACTGCCAACCCAGGATTGGGGTTAAGAGATATAAAGGGGAGCAGACATAATATAATGAAAAGACTCTGGCCAAACACCAAGGATAGTATTTTCAATTCGGAAGTTAAACGTTTGGCAAAAATCAATGTAAAGGCATAGGCTAAGCCGGAAGCTGTGCCGCACATGGCCCCTAACATATTCTTGCTGGCAGAACTGGTGTGCCAACCAGGAGCAAGGATAGAAGCAAGTCCAAGAGAAGCGATACAAAGCGGGAAAATCAGCCGCCGGTCAAATTTTTCCGCGAGCATAAACGGGGCTAGTAAAGCCACAAACAGCGGAGCAGTATAGTGAGTAAAGACTGAAATTGCGATTGAGGTATTGTTGAATGCAGCAAAGTAGAAGAAATTATTTAAGAGCAGACTCAGAGCAAGACAGAGAAGGATCTTATAATTTCGGCTGATACCGGATAGATTTTCCCGGACAGTACCAGATTGGAGAGAAGCTATTATAAATATCGGGGGCAGTGAAAATAGAGTTGTATAAAAAACCATATGCAGAGCGTCAAGCTGCATAAATTTAATAATTACGCCCCAAGTGCTCCATACCAGAAGAGCACCGACAACTTTAAGGTAATTTTTCAGTTGTACCTCAAATCAGGAGCCGGAGTATTTTTCTTTGATCTTTTCTTCAACCAGGGGATGGACCAAATCCGAAACGTCACCTCCTAAAGAGGCAAGTTCCTTGACGATGCGCGAACTGACGTAAGTATAGAGAGCGCTGGAGGTCATGAAAAAAGTTTCAATTCCAGGGGCTAGTTTACGATTCATCAGAGCCATCTGAAATTCATACTCAAAATCTGAAACAGCCCTTAAGCCACGTAGAATAACATGGGCCTCGCTGCTGAGCATATAATTTATAAGGAGGCCGTCGAAGGTTTCGACCTCGACCTGAGGAGTATGAGAGAAGATGTTCTCGATCATGCTGATTCTCTCTGATACCGAAAAAAGCGGCGTTTTCTCCTGGTTACAGGCAACAGCGACAATAACCTTGTCAAAAACAGCAACGCTTCTCTCTATCAGATCAATGTGACCAACTGTAATTGGATCGAAAGATCCTGGAAAAACAGAAATTGTACCGTATTTGTCATCAGTCATCGCAAAAATACCCTGTCCAAGTTAACAATTATAACTGTTAAAATCTGTAGAAAGATAGCATCGACTGGCCATATCTCTTTTGTTTCCAGATCGTCATCGATTTGCAATCAGGAATTGCGGTTTTGCTGCGGTGTTCAAAGATTACAACTGACTCAGGTTTAAGTAAGCCAGAGGCAATAGAGAGTTCAATAGCATCAATGCCGAGTTGCGGTGAACAATAGGGTGGATCGAGAAAAATAATGTCAAATTGAAGATCGTATGAAGCTAACTTGGATATTGCAAGATTAACACTCATCTGCAAAACCTTAGCTTCAGATGTAATCTTAAGAAGATCAAAGTTCGCCCGTATAAGAGCACAGCTATCCGAGTCTATATCAATGCTGTAAGCGTTTGCGGCACCGCGACTTATAGCTTCAAGAGTCATGATGCCGCTACCGGAAAAAAAATCGACAACGTTTTTGCCGAGACAGCATTGCGGCCCTAAAACCGAGAACAAAGCCTCACGCACGACCGCTTTACTAGGTCTGATAGCGGGGTTCTTGACTGGATTTATTTTTCGTCCGCGATCTTTTCCGCCGGTAATCTGCATAGAATAAGTCAAAATAAACAAGGCAAGGAGAGCCAGAAAAAATCTAAAGCGCTCCTTGCCTTATAAACATTAAATTAATATGTTCAGGCCTAGATTAGCTGCGAATACCTTTCTTGGAAGCTTTCAAGGGGTTGATCTTCTTCTTGATCTGTTCAACATCACGTTTAATGTGAGTAGCAAGATTACAGGTTCCAGCAACCCAGCGGCTTTCAGGGTCGGGATAGCTGAGACAGTATTTTACGTTATCAACTTCAGTAATTTTATTGCATCCGTCACATTTTTCGATTATCGGTTTACAGCTTCCTCCGGTAAAAGAGCAGCCATTGGCTTTCATCAAAAAACAGTCCGTTCCTTTTTTTACAGTCTGGCAAATCATGTGCTTATATCCTCCGTCAGGGCATTTTAATTTTGCGGCAGTCCCTACTTTATAGAGAGAAAATTGTCAAGTAAAATCAGATAAATCGCTCAATGGCGGCTAAAATATCGACTCGATCAACAAAGTTTCTGGTTATATCGAGTTGCTCTGTGTCAATGATAAGCACTTCACTTAAGTCGTAATCAGCAATCCAGTTAACATAGAGACGGTTGATATGTTTAAGGTAGTTGTTAGAAATGAGGTGCTCATATGGGGAAGATGTTGAAATCAGCCGTTTACGCAAGGCCGAAACCGAAGAGTGAAGATAGACAAGTAGGTCAGGTGCTGGGAGAACAGGAATCAAACTTTTGTAAAATTCATAATAAGTTCTAAAGTCAGTTTCATTCATATAGCCGGATTTATAAAGATTGCGGGCAAAAATCTCAGCTTCTTCATGAATCGTACGATTCTGGATGACGGAATGGTAAGTTTTTGAGAATTCCTGAAAATCCTGAACTTTTTTTGCCAGGTTATAAATCTGAGAGTGAAATGACCAACGCTGCATATCATTATAGAAAAGATCGAGATAAGGATTTTTATCTGCCGGCTGACCGAGTGGTTCCAATCTGTAATTAGAACATAAAAATTCTATAAGTTGAGTTTTACCTGAACCGATATTTCCGGCAACAGCAATATATTTTTTCAAGATATTATACCGTGATGATAAGAGGTCAGAACTATTTTAAATTCAAGCTACAAGAATGTCACAAGATTGTCCAGTAGAAAAAGTTTATCAGAAAGAGAGGTGCGGGAGGGAAACTTTGCATAATCTCAAAGTTAACATAATACATCTTATCGGAAGTTATCTCAACTATGATAAAATCGTAAAAGTTTACAATAAAGATAAAAACATTATATAATACAAAGTGTTATTGAGCATGATGAAAACATAACATTAATTTAAGTTGGCTTTCTCTAACAAATTTAGGTGGAGACCAATCGATCTTTTAAGCTTATCTTATGTAGCTTAAGTTATTTTTTACATCCTACCTCTTCTTCCATATTGCGCTCTGTGAATTGTGGGACACTTAGGTCGAGAATTTAAAAAGAATAGCCGTAGCGAACGCCAAGATGGTTCATGCCATCATTCTCACTGCATAATCTGGCATTGGAGATATGAAAAAAGATAAGCGACAGCGTGTGATGCCGGCTAATCTGGTAACCAGCTTCAAGGGCTTCACGAAAAAGCAGCGCACTACCCAACTCTTTATCATGGCAACCATGCGAGCATCTAAGATTACCGCTGTGCAGGGTTAAGCCGAGACCTAAATTTATGAAAAAATTGTTGCAGAATTGTTCTTCCCAGGTCAGCCCACTATAAATTTGATGGGTTTCTCCTTGGCTATGGATTGCAATGCCGAGATGAGGATGCGGCGCCCATATGCATTTAAGCAACTCAGGTGATTTGAGAATAACCTCCATATTGAAGTCAGCTCCATTCTCTTTGGAACTTCCTAATATGCCAATATCATGAATTAAAATACCACCTCGTATCGCATATAGATAACTAAATTCTGACTCTTCAGCAGAATCACCGGGTGTTGGAAGTATTATAACTGCGCAGACAATGATAGCAATAATGCTTATTATGGTGCGGACTTTTTTTCTTTTTCGCATGTTTCCTCCTTATATGAATATACATATTTTACAATATAATAGAAGAAAGCGCTTTTGTAAATAATACTTTTAAAATTGTGCCTTTATTTTTTTTGGGCAGGTGGGCATATTGCTGGAGATAGGAACAAACAATCTGCTCTTTATATTAATTCAGGTCTAAATATACCACATACGATCTTCAAAATCCTGACCTGGAACATTTAAGTGAAGGTAGCCGCTGATTGGAAGCCGCTGGACTTCATGCCCCTGATATTTAATCGTAATTGAAAAGTTGAGATCGTCACCTGGTTTCAGCGTGAGTTTGTCGAAGGGAAATGCTATTTCCAGAATCGAATTGATTGCGAACCGGATCTGGGACTTCCCTTTTGCGCCCTCTTCAATCTGGCTGCTTTGTTTGGAAATAAGGTTTTTACAGATTAAAATCAATTTTTCAGAATTATTTGCGGGGCGGATTTCACAGGAGATCTTTTTTGTCCGACCGTTAACTATGTTTAGATTGATGTGATAGTCATCTTCAGTTAGAAATTTTCGTTCAATATCAATCCTGAAAAAAAAGTTTTCCAGGTTAAACCCGTAATATAGCTCTTTGACCGGGTATTCTGATCTGTGCATGGCTCCGCCAAGCTGGGTTCCATCAAAAAATACAGCCCCGCGCCATTCATAATAGTTGCTCATGTTGCCGTTAATCTCAGGATTAATAAATGAAGTTATCTCCCGATCCGGGTGCAGAGTTTTTTCACTTTGAATAATTGAATGATTCAGATGTTCGGGAATTTCCTGCTTCAGACAACGATAAACCGTCATCAGATGCTGCCGGAAAAGTTTATCGAAGTCGGCGTCATTTTCTGAGCTGTGATCGTCTCCGTACCACCAACACCAGTCACTTCCTTCTGCAATATAGATATGTTCCCATGCGTTGTTAATGTTATCCATTAATTCATTATCGGTCTTGATCTGCTCTTTGTGCTGCTGTTCAAAGAGAACCAGTTCCCGTCGGGCCTGGCCTAAATAGTCCCAGGCGAGATTATCTTCCTGGTGCCCTATCCAGATTTTGAAATTACGATTAATCCATGATCCTGGATATATCTTTTTGATTTTCGGGGCCGGTTCCTGCCGGCGATCAAGATAGTCGCTGACGGTCACGGCCTCATATTCAGGATTATCGTTTAATCGCGCGTATAATTCTTTTAAGAACAGAGTTCCATCGGCCGGATAATGTTCCCAGGCATTTTCTCCGTCAAGGATTACGGCTACCGCACTTTCAGCAACCCGATTACCCATTGCGGTTTTAATTTTATGCAGACGGTCGATAAAGTCATCCGCGGCCTGTTGTTCATTCCAACGTGAATAGACAAAGCCGATCAGGTCGGAGAGCAAATGATCCCGGAAAATCACTTCAACTCCAGTGCCACTTCCCTCAGAAACGTGATAGGCACGATACCAGGAGGCCGGATCTTTAACTACCTCATCCTGGTTCCGTTCTATTTCACGATCGATGGAGTTAGCCAGGATACCTTCATCGCTAGCAATCCATTTGATTCCGGCCCGCTCAAAAAAGGGAATAATCTCCTGGCAGACGGATCCTTCAGAGGGCCACATTCCTCTAGGCCGGCTGCCGAAATAATACTCATGCTGCTTTACGGCCCGGTCAATCTGGGCGCTGACATCTTCCGGGTGGGAAAAGCGCAGATTGGGCAGCGGATCATACGGTTGTGAGATCTCCGCCAGGTTAGTATCATAAAGCAACGGCAGAATTGGATGATAGTATGGTGTGGTTGATAACTCTATCTGGCCGCGCTCCTGCCGCTCACGGTAGGCCGGAATGATTCGGCCTAAAATTTTCTGCTGGATATTCAGGAGCTCGACTTTGTCGGTTTCGTTGAAATTCCGGCCACGCCGAATTAAGTTTGGCAGAAAATCATATTGTTCATGAAAAACCGGATCAATCCATATAAGGTTGTACCAGATTTGCAGATCAAGAAAATCCTGATTCGAAAAATAGCGCTGGATCTCGTTAAGGCTGCCGGGAGCCGGATGAAACCCACGTATTTTCAGAAGTTCCCAGTAGCGCGGGAATGGTCTAACCATGTTATCCCAATGCGCGTGGAAAAAGTAATCGAGAATGAAAACCTTTTCATCAACGGTCAGGGAGTCAGCTTTTTTAATTGTCAATTCAAGGTTTTTGTCGGTTAAATTACCATCAACGTAACCTTGCAATTGATCAAGCAGCGACGGCACCAGGTTGAAATTCTGTCTGACATTGGGAAACTCATCAAGGATAGTGACCATATCCAGATAATCTTTGGTTCCATGCAGGCGCACCCAGGGCATCATCGAGCTGCCGCTCTCCGTATCCCGGTAATCTGGTTGATGCATATGCCAGAGAAAAATTACTTTTAGTGGTTCTTGGCTCATATAAATTATTCCGTCAAGCTTGTTCGCCCAGGCTCTGTAAACATTTCAGCTCAGATTTTTTTAAATGGCGCCAACCTCCCCTCTTGACTCCATCAAGAGTGAGAAAAGCCAGCCGGATACGGGTCAGGGCTGTGACCTTAAATCCCAATGTCTGGATCATCCGTCGTACCTGCCGGTTGCGACCCTCGGCAATTACCATGGTCAGAATAGTCCGGCGTTCATCAATGTGTTCAATCTCCGCCCTGAGCGGCCGGGCGAAACCATCTTCTAAATCAACCCCTTCCCGCAACATCTGCAATT
>JAOZQE010000051.1:11540-14626 GCA_029932385.1 bacterium
GCCCGGCGCCGGGATGTAACTCCGCAGTCTGCGATATATTTCTGCAGACGGATAAGTTCGATTTCCTGTTTCACGTTGTCAGCTTAATTTGACCGCTTTTCTAACTTCAATCATAGTCTCTTGGGTTATAGCCCTAGCCCGGGAATTACCGGCCGCGATAATTTCATCGAGTAATTGCGGATTGTCCTTGTAATAGTGCTGTTTTTCGTGAATCGGGGCCAGTCCTTCGAGAAGATTTTTCAGGAGAATCTTTTTGCAGTCGACACAGCCGATTTCAGCTTTAGGACAGGCGGCGCAGATCTCATCAATCTCTTCTTTTTTAGAGTAAAGCGGATGTAAAGGGAAAAGATTGCATTTTTCCGGATCACCGGGATCTTTACGGCGGGCCCGCTGGACATCAGTAACCATTGAACCGACCTTTTTCTTCAAGGTTTCCGCGTCGTCGGAGAGATGAATGGCGTTGTTGTAGCTTTTGCTCATTTTACGACCATCTAAGCCGCAAACTTTCGAAAGCTCCGTCAGAATGGGCTTCGGTACGGGGAAGGTTTCACCATAGAGATGATTAAAACGCCGGGTTATCTCCCGGGTCAATTCAACGTGCGGGAGCTGATCCACCCCAATCGGAACAAGATTCGCTTTATATATTATGATATCAGCGGCCTGGAGAACCGGATAACCGAGAAAACCGTAGGTCGCCTCATCCCCGCCCTGCCCTTCACTCTGCGAATCTTTATAGGTCGGATTCCGTAAAAGCCACGGCAGCGGCGTAATCATCGAAAGGAGAAGATGGAGTTCGGCATGCTCTTTGATTTCGGATTGAATGAAAAGCGTCGCTTTCTCAGGATCAATCCCGACACTCAACCAGTCAATAAAAATATCCCGGGTACTCTCTTTAACAATTTCCGGGTTCTGGTATTCACTTGTCAAAGCGTGCCAGTCCGCAGCAAAAAAATAGCAGTCATAGTCATCCTGCAGATCAATCCAGTTAGTTAAGACCCCGTGATAATGACCCAGGTGGAGCTTGCCGGTTGTCCTCATTCCTGAGACAACCCTCTTTTTATCTGTCATCTAAAACCTCAAAAAAAATTATTAAAAATTGTTTGTAAATATTTAGAACTGAATCAGTTTATCTTTTATCTTACGCCGTAAAGGAGAAAACCCGTAAAGCTTGAAAGAACCGGAAACAGGAAAAGATTCAAGCTGTTGCTGAGTACCAGGATAATCAGAATTATGGCACCATAGGAATCAATTTTTTCCAGGTAGCCGGAAGCTTTCTCCGGTAATATTCCTGCCAGAATCCGGCCGCCGTCCAACGGCGGTATCGGAATCAGGTTAATCAGTCCGAGCGAGATATTAACCACAACTCCGGCTACCAGCATCTGCTGAAACGGCACAAAAAGCCAACCAGAACTGACAACCCGGATGATCGCCAGAAAATTCAGGAGATGATAGAGTAGAGCACAGAAGAGCGCCAGAAGAAAATTGGCCAGCGGCCCGGCCAGGGCAATCCACATCATATAACGTCGCGGTGCCGCCAGATTGTCGGTATTGATTGATATCGGTTTGGCCCAGCCGAAAGCCTGGGTAGCAAAGAAAACCAGAGTTCCAACAAGGTCGAGGTGAGCTAAAGGATTAAGCGTAAGGCGTCCCATCTCCCGTGGAGTCGGATCACCCAGGCGGTCAGCCATAAAACCATGCGCATATTCATGCACGGTCAGGCCGAAGAGAATCGGTACGGCGTAAATTATCAGTTTCTGAACAATTGCTTCCATGACGCGCCTTATAACAATAAAGTGTAAGACAGTCAATTGTTTCAGATTTGGTTTTGATGTTCCTCACGAAGCAAATCATTGACCGATTTTACCGGATTGAACGTAATCAGCGGCACCTCGACAAAGATCGTATTCCAGCGGGCCATCGCCCCGTTCCAGATTCCCGGCAACTCCAGCGCCTTAAGCTCGCGGCCGTCTTTTGATTTCCGGGAGATAAAAACGGCATTCGGGTCAACAAATTTTTTTAAGTCGAAGACCGTGCCCTGCCAGTTACGCACGCCGCAAACCAGATCAACCGGGTTGAAATGGGTTGCCGCCCGCAAAATTGCAAGCTGCCCGGGCGAGTCGGTATCAATCTGGGCTCCTTCGACAATCTGCAATGATAAAGAGCCATCCTCATTCTTTACCCAGAAAGGCCCGCCGCCTGGCTCCCCTTCATTCTTAACCATCCCGCAGACCCGGATCGGTCGATCAAGGGCTTTTGTCAGAAAGTCACACTTTTCCTGATGCGACTGCGAACCAAGATCCGCCGGTGGTGATATCGACAACTCCAATTTGACAAAGGCAAATATCTCATTCAGAAGCTCATTGCTTACAGACTTATGATAAAGTTGCTCGAGATAAGAAAAAATTTGCCTCTGGACCTTGATAAGCTGGCCGCAAAGCACCATCTTCCAGGTAAACGTCTCCCCTTTCAACCGATCCGGAACTACATTATCGATATTTTTGATAAAGATGATATCGGCAGACAGCTTATTAAGGTTCTCAAGCAGAGCGCCATGACCGCCCGGCCGAAACAGCAGAGAACCATCGTCTTCACGAAAAGGTTGGTTTGCGAGATCAACCGCAACCGTATCGGTCGCTTTCTCCTGCACCGAGAAATCGATTACATAATTAACATCGTACCTTTTTTCATATTGCGCTTTAATCTCATGAACCAACTCGATAAATAAGGATTGATGTTCAGGAGAGACCGTAAAATGAAGCCGTACTGCGCCGCCGCTCCCTTTCGCGTAATTTGCCCCCTCAACCAGATGCTCGGCAAAAGCCGTCCGGATTTCTTCAGAATAACAATGAAATTTAAGCAGGCCTTTAGGTAATCCGGCATAATTAAGCCCTTTGGCAGTCAGAAGATAGTTATTAATCTCCTTGAACTTCCCCTCCCCGATCAGAGACTCAATATCCAATCCATCTGCCGCCATGACCGATTTTAAGTCATTGAAAAAAGCAAATTTTCTAATGCCAGCCATAAACTCCAATAGTGATTGGGCCGCCACGTCACCGGCATCAGCCAGAGCCGTAACTTCACTCATG
>JAOZQE010000159.1 GCA_029932385.1 bacterium
AATAAAATCACACTTATGAACTATTATTTTCAGACCTGTAACCAACCAGGCAGTAATTTAATTAAAAGATTGCCATATTAAGGTTAACTCTACCCCTACAGTATATGTATGCAATCCACATACCTCAAGTTAAACTTGGCGCAAAAAAAAGGGGTTCCCGTTTCCGGGAACCCCTTTTCACATAAATAATTTTAGCTTATTAAGAAACTATTTGTCAGTCTCAGCCGCCGGCTTCTTTTGACTCTCTACCGGTGGTGCCGCTTTTTCGGCCGCTGCCGGCGCGGTAGCAGGTACCGGTTTGACCGGTGCTTCAACTGCCGGCGTAGTATAGTTCTCCATCACCGTACCCTTGGCTCGATGGGCCGACATTACCGTCAGGGAAATTGAGGTGATCATAAAGATTCCGGCAACAATTGCCGTCAGACGGGTAAAAAACTTCCCCGAACCGGAACTCCCAAACAGCGTCTGGCTTCCGCCGCCGCCAAAGGCGGCACCCATGCCGCCGGCACTACCGGTCTGCAGCAGAATAACAACAATAAGGATTATACAAACAATAACATGGATTGCAATTATAAAAGTGGTCAACGTAAATCTCCGCTCAGAATTAATTATTTACCTATAAATCATTTTTACGCTCGGGAGCAGGGGCATTTACCAATTTGTGCTGATAAAGTCAAGTAAAAGAAAACCATCCCGACCTTAAACTATACGGTTACACTTCTGCAATCTGGAGAAATGATTCCGGATCAAGCGCGGCCCCACCCACCAACAGACCGTTGACTTCGGGCTGGGCCAGAAGTTCAGCTGCATTGCCGGGTTTGGCACTGCCACCGTAAAGAATCGGCACCTCATCACCCCAGGTAAATTCCGCTCGGAGAAATTTTCTGATTTCAGCATGCATCTGACGGGCATCATCAGGGGTTGCGGTCTCTCCGGTTCCAATCGCCCAAACCGGTTCATAGGCGACCAGCAACTGCGAACCTGAAAAACCGGCCAGAGCCTCAGTTAACTGCCGGGTCACAACAGTTACCGCATCACCTTGCAACCTCTGTTCAAGAGTCTCACCAACACATAAAATCGGCACCAGCCCCTCAGTTATTACAACCTTAAGTTTTGCCGCCAGTAAAGCATCACTCTCGCCGAAGATATGGCGTCGCTCGGAGTGACCGATCAGAACGTAGGCTGCGCCGGCATCTTTAAGCATTGCAATCGAGGTTTCTCCGGTAAACGCACCGGCCTCATGTTCTGAGCAGTTCTGAGCGGCAATTTCGATAACGCTACCCCGGCAAGCTGTCGCCAGCGGCTGTAGCGAAGTGAAATTAGGTGCCAGTATAAGTTTACGGGATAACTCTCTTCCCTTCAGTACGGCAAGCAACCGGTCAACAAAAACAAGCCCCTGACTCACAGTCAGGTTCATTTTCCAGTTGCCGGCAATAATTTGCGGCTGAAAAGTCATCGATAATCCCCCAAAGTACCATTGCAACAACTTTCAAGAGCTTTCACCGCCGGTAACACTTTCCCCTCCATAAGTTCCAGAAAAGCTCCGCCGCCGGTCGAAATATATGAAATCCGGTCAACCTCACCCGCCTGATGCACAGCCACATCGGTATCACCACCGCCAACAATAGTTAAGGCATAGGTACTGGCGACATTATGAACCATACCCAAGGTTCCCCGGCTGAATATAGGGATTTCAAAAACCCCCATCGGCCCATTCCAGACAATCGTCTTGGAGTCCTGAATAACCTCGTTGAACAGGGTCGCCGAAGCGGGGCCGATATCCAGCCCCATCCAGTTTTTCGGAATCTCCTGTACCGGCACCACCTTGGTCTCGGCATCAGGAGCAATCGCAGAAGCGGCAACACAATCAATCGGCAGATAAAAACGAATCCCGCGGGCGATCGCTTCATTAAAAATGTCAAGGGCCTGCTCAACCATATCCTCTTCAACCATTGATCGACCCAGGCCAAAGCCCTGACCCCTGAGAAAAGTAAACGCCATGGCACCGCCGACAATGATCCGGTCAACTGAATTAAGCAGATTTTTGATCACATGCAGCTTACTCGAAACTTTGGATCCACCGATAATAGCAGTCAGCGGCCGGAGAGGGTTTTTTAAGGCCCGGGCGAAATAGTCCAGTTCCTCACGCATCAGAAAGCCACCCAGACAAATCGGGATGTTTTCCGTCACTCCAACAACCGAGGCATGCGCCCGATGAGCGGTTGCAAACGCATTGTTGACATAGATATCAATGCCCGCTGCCAGAGCTTTGGCAAATTCGGGGTCATTCTTGGTCTCACCATCATAAAAACGCAGATTTTCCAACATGATTACCGTACCCGGAACTGTAGCGGCGATTCTGGCCTTGACCTCGCCGCCGATACAATCATCAAGAAAAATTACATCTTTTTTCAGCAGCCGGGTCAATCTTTTGGCAATCGGTTCCAGGGAATATTTAGCTACCACTTTCCCTTTGGGTCGGCCCATGTGCGTGGCCAGAACAATAACCGCGTCTTCATCCAGCAGGTAATTTATACTTTTAAGCACCCGGCGAATGCGAACATCATCAGTAATATTGCCGTTGGCGTCCATGGGAACATTAAAATCGACCCGCATCAGGATCTTCTTGCCGGCATAAAATCCTTCCGGAACCTGATCAATATAACGCACGCTCATATTACCCCCTAAACTTAAAAAAATATCTGCGAATCAGCTCAAACCGGTCTTTTCCGCGACATACAGGGTTAAATCGTTCAAACGATTGGCGTAACCCCACTCATTATCGTACCAGGCCATTATTTTTATCATATTACCAAAAATAACATTAGTCAAAGGTGCATCAATAATTGAAGAGTTAGGGTTATGATTAAAATCTATTGAAACCAGAGGTTCATCTGAGACCGCAAGAATTCCCTTAAGCTCATTCGCAGCGGCCCGACGAAAAGCATCATTTACCTCCTCAACAGTAGTCGATTTGTCACTTTCAAAGACGAGATCCACCATAGAGACATTGGGAGTCGGCACGCGGACTGCGAGACCATCTATTTTGCCTTTCAATTCCGGCAGCACGATACCGACTGCCGCGGCCGCACCGGTGGTTGTCGGGATCATCGACATCGCCGCCGCCCGGGCCCGTCGCAGATCTTTATGCCGTGAATCAAGAATCTGCTGATCCCGGGTATAGGAGTGAATGGTCGTCATCATACCCCGCCTGAAACCAAAATTTTCGAGCATGACCTTGGCCGCCGGAGCCAGGCAGTTGGTCGTGCATGAAGCGTTGGAAACAATAAAATCACGATCTGCGGCAAAAATCGACTCATTCACACCTAGAACGATAGTAGCATCGGCTTTTTTAACTGGGGCGGAAACCACTACCCGTTTAACGCCAAGGTCAAGAAAGAGAGAAGCTTTGTCCCGGTCACGATAGAGCCCGGAACACTCCATAACGATATCAACACCAAGATCCTGCCAGGCAACCTCTTTTGGGTCGCGGCTGGCAATCAGTTCAATCCTTTTACCATTAACGGTCAGGCACTTATCTCCAGCTACAACTTCGGCATCAAGATGGCCGGCCACCGAATCATACTTCAACAGATGAGCTATCGTCTGGGCATCATCCGTGGTACTGACTATTGCCTTAAAGGCAAAACGATCATCATCGGCCGCCGCCCGCAGACAATCCCTGCCGATCCTACCAAAACCATTAAGTGCAACATTTACAGCCATCACATCCTCCCTCAGTCCCTAAATTTTCCATTTTGAGACCATCGTAAATAAGAAAAAAAGTTAACCTGTCTCGATAAATTATTCTATAACAAAATTAGAATGAAACCTCTTTTAACAACCACTTTTAATTACATAAAATAACTCAATAGTCAATCAATGAAATCTACAAAAAAACGCCGCAATATTAAAAATTGCGGCGTTACGGGATAGATCATCAATGA
>JAOZQE010000160.1 GCA_029932385.1 bacterium
TACCGGAGTAGTAGCCGGTGTATTCGCCGAACGGGCCTTCCTGGCGCCAGTTTTCGGGGTTGGGATCGATCTCGCCTTCAAGCACGATTTCGGCATTGGCCATAAAAGGCAGGCCGCTGATTTCGCTGTTGATGATATCAATCGGACCTTCGCGCAGGGCACCCATTATCTCATATTCGCTGGTTTCAGCCGAGACTAGGGTGGAACCGGTAAGAAAGCCTAATGGGTCGCCGCCGATAACCAGAAGAGCGGCCATTTTTTTGCCTAGTTTCTGATATTTTTTCATCATAAAATCGGCATGTTTACCCTTGATAATTTGAATTCCGGCGCTCTTTTCATCCAGAATCTGCATCCGGTAGGTGCCGAGATTAACCCACCCTGATTCCGGATCTTTAGTCACCAGAGTTGCAGCTGTACCAATAAAACGCCCGCCATCCTGGGGGTACATTAGTGGTACTGGAAAATCAAAAAGATTAATCTTGTCACGTTCGATGATGTTCTCAAGAATCGGACCGTCTTTGACTACATTGGGATCATAGGTCTTTTTGATTGCGAGCTGCATCCAGTGCCGGGACATCTCACACATTGATGTGCCGAGTGGCAGGCCTAAGGCGATGGCAAAATTTTCCTTGGTTGAGTAGGCGCCGGTTAAAACCGAATTTTTATAGCCCTTAACATTTTCAAAGAGGAGGGCGCCGCCGTCTTTTTCTTCATTAATCTTGGAGATATGGGACAGTTCCAGATTCCAGTCAACCTCTTTTTTAACTCTTTTTAATTTGCCTGCGGCTTCGCATTTGCTGATAAATTCTCTTAAATCCATTTTTTACCTCGATGTTTTTGGCCCCTTAATAACGCTATCAAGGAGTCTTTATGGTTAGTGCCGGGTTAAGCTGCCAGAAATAGAGGCAGCTAGAACCGACAAGGAGTGATACCAATAGTTAGCTGAACTTGACGCCGTTAATCAACTGTTTCAAAATCATATTCATTGCATCGGTTGGTTCCTTGGTCTTCTTCTCTGCTTTTTTCTTGTTCCAGATAGATTCCGGGCGTACCTGGAGGATGATAACACTGTCAGGAAATGTTAGATCCGCATCTATGCCGAATTCGATATCGTAAGCCTTCCCGTAATATTTTTCTATCTGTTTTGAGGTTATGCAGAGATGTTTAAGTTCCTCCGGGGTCAGGGATTGAGCCTGGCGCCGGGCTTCATCGACATCCTGTTCAATAATGTCGCTGCTGCCGGGTCGATAAACACACTCGATCTCTTTACTGCCTTTGTGGATTTTTACCGGATCGAGAGTAATTTTATCAATCAGGTAGGTGTCAGGGGTTACAAGGCCGCTGACTACCGCCTCGCCAAGACCGTAACTTGCATCAATCGAGATTTTTGAGGGGTCGCCGTTTAAGGGGTTGATTGTGAAGATCACCCCTGAAGTTTTGGAGTTAACCATTTTCGGGATACCGACCCCGATATTAAAAAGGACGCCGAGATCGCGATTGATTCGATAGGTCAGGGCTTCAATGCAGTAGGAGCTGGCCCAGCATTTACGGATATAATCGATCAGATCTTTATCGCCCCTTATATTAAGGTAGGTTTCCATCTGCCCCGGCATACTTACGGCCCCACTTGAGCGGACTGCGACCGGCAGATTTTCGACGTTGCAGATTTCACAGAGGCGCTGGTACTCTTCAAGGATATGTTTTTCCAGAGTGGCCGGCATCGGCGCCTTCTCAATCGCAGCCATGGCAAAGTTGCTGAGTCTGGTAATGTTTTCCGGAGTCGTTTCCCGGCACTCATTGGCGATCAGCTCTTCTAATTCAGCTTTAACGCCGGACTCCTGGATGAAGATGTCATTGGCATGGATTGTTATTGCAAAGCCGGGGCTGATCGGGATACCGGCTTTAAGCATTTCACCGAGATTCGCATTCTTCTTGCCGACCAGGGGGAAATTCTCCCCTTTCAATTCAGTGTACCAGAGGGTTAATTTTTCTTCTAAGTTGGCCATGGTTCATCCTGATAATTGCAATTTGGTTCTTTGCCGGTCACCGTCGGGTTCTAAAATCAGTCCCGGCGGTGACCGGTTCGGAGGAGTCGTTTATTTTAAGATATTCACCAAACCACTGTCACCATCAATCTTGATAATGTCGCCAGTCTTGATTACCGAGGTGCCGCTGCCGGTTCCGACAACTGTCGGCAAACCATATTCACGACAGACAATGGCGGCATGGCACATGGGTCCGCCGACATCGGTGACTGCTCCTGCGATTTTGGTGAAAGCCGGAGCCCAGCTCGGTGAGGTGGTTGGTGCAACCAGAATTTCACCGGCTTGCAATAGAGCCAGATCCTCGACTTTTTTGATGACCCGGGCCGGGCCTTCAACAACACCGCTGGAGCCGGGTGAGCCATGTAGTTCTGTGATGTCTCCGCCGGATACATCAAGACTTGTGAGCCATCTTTTCAAGACATCGGTTGTGACGCCCCAGAGGACAATAGAGAAGGGCTCAGTAACCACTTCCGGTGGCACGCCTAAGGCCGGGGGTGGGGTCCATTCGCGGAATTTAGCCATTACCCCTTTGCGCCATTCGATCTCTTTCGGCCATTTGTTGCGGCCGGCCGGAACAATTCCGGTGGCCCAGGCGCGGACCATATCATCAATCAGCACCTTGATATCAGAGCGATTCAGATACCAGATGTCTTCAACATCCTTGATCATGCCGCCATCGACCAGAACGGCTGAGAGATCACGCATCTTATTCCAGAAAACTGAATGGAACCAGTGCTCAACATAGAAGAGATGATTTTCGACATAAGGAAAAACCTTGCGGGCAATTCCTAAAGCTTCCTCGAAAGCTTTACGGTCATCAGCATCCTGAAAAAGATCGAGATAGCCTTCAACGATGCGGTCGCGCTCGGCGATCAGTTTTTCCGTCGGCCGGCTCGGATCTTTGCCGGACTGCAATGCTTCGATATGCATTTTGATGTTTGCCAGCGGTATATCAAGATCGTCATTCCAGGATTTATTGTGATGAAACCAGCCGGTTCCGGTTGAGATATGAAACCACGGGTAGCGGGCTTCTTCAAAGGCCGCCAGCCATTTTTGGCCCTTATCAGAATTTCCGAGTTCCTGTTTGAGGGCGGCAAAACTGGTCTGGGCATCAAGGTTGGATTCCAGTTTTAGCTCCATGGCAAGTTTCGCTAGCTTGATCAGCTCGCTGTCCGGACGGTACATAACGACATCGATGCCGGAAACCATTTTTGTGAGTGTCGCCATCGGGATATCCGGAAAGAACTGGTTGGCAGTATTAATGAAAGTAACGTAGGCGGCATAGCCTAAGTTAAGCATTTCAAAATGGTACTGCCAGACTTTGAAACCCATGTTGATGAGTTCATCATATTTTACACAGAGGTCGTAGCCGCTGCCCATGCCGCGATGTTCAAAAACGACACTTTCATCTTCCATCTCGGGCAGGTTTTTAAACTCAATCGTTTCGAGTTCTTCAATTAAAGTCTTGGTTTTCTCAACCCAGTCACCGTAGATTTTGTCCCAGTTCTGGTAATAATAGCCGGCCCGTTTCATAAAGAGAGGGATTCGGGCTTCAATCTCTTTCGGGTCAGCTATGCCGATCGGAGTGATGTAGACATGGCCGTTGACAATACGGTGATCAATACCTTTTGCCGGCGGTACCATGAAAATTCTGGAGTTGTACTGGGAGAGAGCCAGGTACCAGGCTTCGTCCCAGATCAGATCAAAGGGGCAGTGAGGTTCCGGGTAGTGGAGGCCGTCATAGTACCAGAGTTGGCTGCTTTCATACTCATTGCGCTCTTTATCATCAGTAGAAAACTGATAATAATACGGATACATTCTTT
>JAOZQE010000052.1:0-1963 GCA_029932385.1 bacterium
TCGTTTTCGATTAATGACAAGTTTAGTGTAGATCTCTCCAGCAGTATCGGCTGGGGTGACAGCGATTTCAGTGATTACAATTTCGGTGAGGATAGCAGTGCTCTGATCGATTATAACTTCGGGGTTGCCGCACCTTACAAAGTGACCGACAAAATCACGCTGACCCCGACCCTGATGTTCAGTTCACTCATTGATTCTGATAATCGCGACAGTGTTGACGATCGAGACTATTGTGATGAGACCGACAATTTTTATGGCGGTCTGGCAGTGAGCTTTTCTTTCTAAAAGGTGTTATTAATTGATGTTGATAAATATTTACCATATCTTTCAAAATCAGCCGGTTTTGACTCTTTTTGTGATTATCGGTATGGGTTATCTCATCGGTAATCTTAGAGTTGGCAGCTTTTCACTGGGCCCGGTTGCCGGGGTGCTGTTTGCCGGGCTCTTTTTTGGTCATTTCGGCTTTAAGATGTCACCCGGAGCCCAGTCGGTTGGTTTTGCCCTGTTTATCTTTTCGGTGGGCTACCAGGCCGGCCCGCGTTTTTTTGATGTTTTGATGGAAGATGGGGTGAAATATTTTTTCCTCGCCCTGGTTATTGCTCTGAGCGGGTTTTCCGTGGCCGTTCTGGCGACCAAAATATTACAGCTTGAACCGGGAACCTCAGCCGGATTGCTGGCCGGGGGACTTACGAGCTCACCGACTCTGGCAGCAGCTCAGGAGGCTATACGGGCCGGCAGTGTCACTCCTCCCGGGGGCTTATCGGCCGATGAAATTATCGGCAATATCACAACCGGTTATGCCATCACCTACATATTTGGTCTGGCCGGTCTGATTGCAATTATCAAAGTGTTGCCGGGCTTGCTCGGTATCGATTTGATAAAAGAAGCTAAAGAGCTTGAAGGAAAAGCGAGTGGCGGTGCGACAGCTTCAGTGACGGATATTACCGTCCGTGCCTACCGGGTTACTAATCAAGAGTTTACCAAAATACCGGTTCCCAAGTTACGGGAAAAGTATTGGGATGGAGTCGCCGTGGTGCGGCTCCAGCGGGATGGCGAGCTGGTTACTCCGGGGACGGTTGATTATCTGCAAATTGGTGATGAGATTCTTATTCTGGCCGGGATCGAATTTTTTACAGATGAGTTGAAAGCGATCGGTGAAGAGATCACGGCAGAAAAATATACTCCGGGTTTGTTTGATTCGGCCCAAGTCGTGGTTACCAATAAAAAGATCGTCGGCAAGACCCTTGGTGAACTTAACCTGGCCCGCACTTTCGGCGTCTTTCTGGTTAGTGTAAAACGGATGCGGATTGAGATTAAAAAAAATTCCCAGCTGAAACTTAGAAAAGGTGATATTCTCAAGGTAACCGGCCCGGCCGCTCATATCGATCTGATGGGTCAGGAACTTGGGGTTGTTGACCGTGATGTGGCGGAGACCGATATGATTACCTTTGCCTTCGGCATTGCTGCCGGGGTGGTTCTGGGCCTTTTTTCGGTAAAAATCGGTGGGGTTTCCGTCGGGCTCGGTTCTGCCGGTGGTTTACTGACCTCAGGGCTTATCATCGGCTTTCTCCGTTCTGTCCGTCCCACGTTTGGTCGCTTGCCTGATGCTGCCCGCTGGATCTTTATGGAGTTCGGACTGCTTATTTTCATGGCTGGGATCGGTCTGCGGGCCGGTGGCGATATTATCGAGACCTTTATTAATGCCGGGCCGAAACTGATTATTGCCGGGATCATGGTTACGCTTATTCCGGTGTTTTTGGGGTATCTCTTTGGCCGCAAGGTCTTAAAGATTCCTGCAGTATTGCTTCTCGGTGCGATCACCGGATCGATGACCAGTGGCGCTTCATTGAGTGTTGTCACCGCAGCCGCAGAAAGTGATGTTCCGGCCCTCGGGTATACCGGAGCCTATGCTTTTGCCAATGTCTTACTGACAGTGGCCGGCAGTATTATTTTATTGTTTTAA
>JAOZQE010000052.1:2063-14170 GCA_029932385.1 bacterium
TGCTTTTGCCAATGTCTTACTGACAGTGGCCGGCAGTATTATTTTATTGTTTTAATATATTAAAGAATGAAGTAGTTTCTTGTTATTGTTTGATTCTTAAGTTGTCAGATGAAGAAATAACTAAAAAAGGAGTTGGCTATGAAAAAAATTATCGGGATCTTGGGGCTGTTTTTTTTAATGATTTTTTCTCTCCCTTCCATGGGCGGGGCGGTGACCATTGAAGGCGTCAAAACTGGTGAAGATGTCTTTGCTTATGTCAGCCGGATAAAGGGTAAATTCGATCAAACCCTCTACCAGCAGGTCATGGGGGCTGCCAACGCTTTCAAAGAGGGTGATGCCACGATTAAGGTCGCGGCCGATAATGAGACGACCCGGGTTTATGCGCGGATGCTGCTGACCAACACTAAAATCGGCGATATTCATGAAAATCCTCTTTTTGTTGACGATTTGCAGAAACTAATCTGGCAGACCACTGATCAAGCCCAGTATGAAAAAGTCAAGGGTATGACTCTGGGTGAACTCAAGATTTTTCTTTTGACCCGCAGTGAAGATGATATCAAAGGGATCATGTATGGCTTAAACAGTGATGTGATCGGCTGTATTCCCAAACTTATGAGCAATGCCGAGCTTACCGCACTGGGTCAGAAAGTTTTTAACCCGTTGCCGGGTTCTAAAATGGGTTCTAAAGGTTATCTCAGTGCCCGGGTTCAGCCTAATTCACCGACCGATAATCCCGATGATATCCGTTGGCAGGTTTTTAATGCTTTCTCTTTTGCCACCGGCGACCTGTTGCTGGGTAATAATCCGGTTGACAGCAGCGCTAAGAGTGTTTTGTCGGTTGAAAATACGCTTTCCGATGTGATCAAAGTTTTTGGCTTAGAAGAGATCATGCCCTGGTGTGTACTCTCCCATATCGATGTTCAGGCCGAAGTTGAAAAGAGCCACCCTGGTTCAACCGCTCTCTGGTTTCAGAGCCTGGCCGGTTGTGATCAGGCAAACAAGACCTTCGATCTTACCAATAAAAAGATGATAGATTACGCTAAGTCTCGTAAAGGTCAGCGTTATGGACTCTATTTCGAGACTGGTCAGGGGGCTGATTTTACCAACGGTGCCGGTAACGGTTTCGATATGGTTGTTCATGAATCGCGTAAATATGGTTTTGCCCGGGCTCTGAATCAGGAGCTGGAAAAGGTTCAGTCGAAAGGAGCCTGGCTCCATCTTAACGACGTGGCCGGTTTTATCGGGCCGGAAGTTTTTACCTCAAGAGAACAGCTGGTACGTTGTTGTCTCGAAGATATCGCTATGGGTAAACTGCATGGCTTGACCTTAGGACTTGATATCTGTTCAACCCTGCATATGACTGTGAGTCTGGATGACCTTGAGTGGTGTCAGGATCAGATTGTCCCTGCCAATCCGGCCTATCTGATGTCCCTGCCGACTCGTAACGATCCCATGCTCAGCTATCTGACCACCAGTTATCAGGATCATGTTCGCATTCGTGAAAAATTTGGTTTCAAAGTTAACGATGCTATGTGGGATTTCTACAAACGCATAAAAGTTATTGATGATAAGGGTGAATTCACTGAACATGCCGGTGATCCGGTCTGGGTCTATTATCAGTACTGTCTTGCCAAAGGTGACAAACGTTCGCAAAAAGAGATCTATGCCGAAGGTAACCAGAAAGTCAAAGAGGTTGTCGGGCGCGGGGTTGATCTGGCTTTAGGACATGGGGATAAGGTCTACGAGATTGAACCTGAGCTTGATAAACGGATTCATGACCTTTACGATGATGCCAAACTCTCTCTCTGGGCCGAGTTTACACCGGAATTTGTCAAAACTATACCAAATGCACTTGAAATTACAACTAAATCACAGGATCGGGAAGAGTATATTGCCAGTCCCGCCAGTGGTGAAGAGTTGAGTGAGGCAACAGTCGCGACTTTAGAGAAACTGCGTTCCTCCTGGAATGGTAAGAATCCTGATGTCCAGATTATTATCTCCGATGGTCTTAATGCCAAGGCTTTGATGGATGAAGGTCATGTCTTGCCCTATCTTGAGGCTTTGCAAAAAGATCTTAAAGCCGCCGGTTTAAGTGTTTCACAAAAAAATCTTGTCGTCACCAGCGGTCGGGTGCGGGCCGGTTATCAGGTAGGTAATGTGCTTTATGCTAAAGGTGATGCCGGAAAAGCGGCAACCATTATCCATGTGATCGGTGAACGTCCGGGTAGTGGACATCACAATTTTTCTGTCTATATTGCTTCGCCCAAGGCTAAGGTCTGGCAGGAGAAGAAGGTCGATCATGATATCGTCAGGGTTATCTCCGGGATTTCCGATACGGCCTTAACCCCGGATAAAGCCGCCGCCGAGACTGCACGTTTGGTGAAGAGAATAAATGCGCGATAGTTACCTTTTTAGATTTAAGGAGAAATAGTTATGAGTGATAAAATTTTTCGTGTAAATATGGGTGATCTTAGTGTGAAAATTGAGGAGGTTCCGGCGGCCTGGCAGGGGCTTGGCGGTCGGGCTTTGACCTCGACAATTGTTGCGGCCGAAGTGCCGCCAACCTGTCACCCTCTGGGTAAACATAATAAACTGGTTGTGGCTCCCGGTCTGCTCTCCGGGACCCGGGCGGCCAACTCCGGCCGTCTCTCAGCCGGGGCCAAAAGTCCTTTGACCGGAGGGATCAAAGAGTGCAATTCCGGTGGTACTGCGGCCCAGCTTCTGGCGCGTATGGGTATTAAAGCTCTGATTATTGAAGGGCTGCCAGCTGAAGCTCAATTTTATGCGTTAACGGTTACAACTGATGGGGTTGTCATTAAACCTGAAAATGACCTTGTCGGCGTGGGAAACTTTGATCTGATTGAAAAACTTCAAGTTGCCGACAAAAAAGATAGTGGTCTTTTAAGCATCGGCCCGGCGGGTGAGCGCTGTCAGCTTTCTGCCAATATCTCGGTTAAGGATCCGGATGGTAAAATACGGAGTCTGGGTCGGGGCGGTTTAGGTGCGGTTATGGGTTCCAAGCGGATAAAGTATATTACGATCGATGCCGCTGATGCTCCGAGAAAAATTGCTTTGGCCGATGAAGATAAGTTTAAGGGAGCTGCTAAAACATTTGCCAGGGCCCTGCTCGATCATCCGGTTTGTGGTTCTGCTCTGGGTGCCTACGGGACTAATGTTCTGGTCAATATCGTTAATGAAGTTGGTGGTCTGCCAACGAAAAATTTTCGTACCGGTCAATACGATCAGCATGATATGATCAGTGGTGAAAAGATGTCCGAGCTGATCGAAGCTCGGGGCGGCAAAGTTAAACATGGTTGCCATGCCGGTTGTGTCATGCAATGTTCTCAGGTCTATGTTGATAAAGAGGGTAATTATGTGACCTCAGGTTTTGAATATGAAACGATCTGGGCTATGGGGGCGCACTGTTTAATTGATGATCTTGATATTCTGGCCCAGGCTGATAGTATCATGGATGATATCGGCATCGATTCAATTGAGATGGCGGTGACTATGGGTGTGGCAATGGAAGCCGGGATTATAGAATTCGGTGATGGCCAGGGACTGCTTAAACTGTTGCAAGAGGTTAAAGATGGGACTCCGCTGGGCCTGATTTTAGGTTCCGGGGCCGGGGTTACTGGTAAAGTTTACGGTTTAACCCGGGTGCCGGTGGTTAAGAATCAGGCGATTCCGGCCTACGATCCGCGTTCGGTCAAGGGGATCGGAATTACCTATTGTACTTCAACAATGGGCGCTGATCATACTGCCGGTTACTCGGTCGCGACCAATATCCTTAAATGTGGTGGTTTTGTTGATCCATTGCAGAAAGAGGGCCAGGTTGAACTCTCTCGTAATCTTCAGATTGCGACGGCGGCAATTGATAGTACCGGATTGTGTCTCTTTGTCGCTTTTGCAGTTCTTGATGATGAAACCGCATTGCCGGCGATGGTTGACATGCTTAATGCCCGTTACGGTATCTCTTTGACGATTGATGATGTGATGGCTCTGGGTAAAGCGGTTCTAAAAACTGAGCGTGCCTTTAATCAGGCCGCCGGTCTTACCAGTGCCCATGACCGTCTCCCTGAATTCTTTGTTGATGAAAAGATTCCACCCCACGATGCTATCTGGGATTTCAGTGATGAAGAGATTGATGAATTCTGGAATTTCTAGGATAGATCTTTCCGCGGAGTTTTAGTTACAGTTTTTTGTCAGCTTATGGGGTTACGGTTGGGGGATGTTTTTATCTCCTGATCGTAACCCTTTTTTTTACGTATGAAGGCAAAGGTATAGTCAAGGTTCTTGATGTTACTTTTGCCAAACAGAATTATGCCATCGCAATGATCCAACACAGCTCCTACCGGGAAGAGATCAATAGGATTTTGTTGAAGTTGATCGAAAGCGGAAGATATACGGAAATCCTTGAAACCTGGTTTGGCAAAGAGAAATTTTAAAATCGTGAATGTAAAGATCAATCCAGAATCGGTAAATTCCATGGTTTTTACACCCCATCGGAAAAGTGGTTGCAAAAAGTATCAATTTTGTTGAGTTTCTCACAGCCGCCGAAGATGAGTTGCTGGTTAATACCCTCAAACCAGATAATTTGAAAAGTTTACAGACCGTTGCCCATGAAAAGCTTTGGCAGTTATTAAAGGAGTATTTTATTACTGGCGGTATGCCTCAAGTGATCGAAGAGTACCTCAATATTAGATCAACTCCGGTTGAAGACCCGGATTCGCCACCTTTAATGATCAGGGCTCTTTTGAACAGTATAAATCTTCATATACTAACGCGAACTGTCGGGAATTGGATAGACATGACTAAATTTGTCATGTTATCTTCGCCAAGCAGAATTATGTCATAGCAATGGCCCAACCCAGTTTTTATCGAGAAGAGATCAATAGAATTCTGCTGGAGTTGATCGAAGGCGGAAGATACACAGAAATTCGTGAAACCTGGTTTGGGGAAGAAAATTTTTAAGATAGTGAACGTAAAAGATAAACCCACAAAATAAAGGGTAAAGTATTATGAGTAACTTGGTAGTAATCGGTTTTGAAGAGGAACACAGGGCCTTTGAACTGCGTGCAGAACTGGTAAAAATTCAGAAAGAATATCTTCTGGAAATGGAAGACGTGGTTGTCGTAACCAAGGATGGTATGGGCAAGGCCAAATTGCATCAGGCTGTCAATCTTACTGCTACCGGTGCGGTTGGAGGAACTTTCTGGGGGATGCTTATCGGTATGCTGTTTCTTAACCCGCTGGTAGGAGCTGCGGTTGGTGCCGGCGCCGGGGCGTTGTCCGGTAAATTATCTGATATAGGCATTAACGACGATTTCATGAAGGAACTCGGCGAGACTTTAACTCCGGGATCATCGGCTCTTTTTGTCTTGATTCGGAAATCCACTCCCGACAAAGTCTTGGACAGAATCAAAGGATTTAAGGGCAAAGTGATTAAAACATCACTTACACTTGAGAAGGAAGAGAAGTTGCGGGCAGCCCTTGAACAGGGTGATTGAGTAGGTGTATCCTTTTTGGAAGCGTCTAAAAACTTAAAGAAGAGAGGTTCAGCAATGAAAGAAGAGAAGAAATTACACAGAAGAGGCTTTATTAAAAATCTTGCGATTATGTCAGGGGCAGTTGCTTGTGGCGCCCTGACCGCGGTAAAAGCCAAAGCGAACCCGGTGATTCCTGAAAAAGAGACTCCGGTACCCCCTATAAAAGCGACCCAGCTGACTCCTGAAATGAAAGTTGAAGCCCCTGAGTTGCCCTGGGGTTATCAGGAGCTGGATCCGGAATATGTCAGAAAACTTGGCCATATTGGATTTTACGAGAAAGAGTGCGGGGGGGGTGTTTTCTGGGCAATAATGACGGCCCTGAAAGAGAAGATTGGTTACCCTTACAATTTTATGCCGTTGCCGTCAAGAGATGATTTTTTTGCTAACCTGGCTGGTAAAGAAACCGGTAAAAGTCTACAGGTTATGATGCAGTATGGAGTTGGAGGAGCTGCGAATTTTGGTTCTTTATGTGGCGCCCCTAACGGTGCGGCTTCGGCAATTACAATTGCTCTACCGTACCACGATGCCGAAAAAGTTATTCCAAAGCTTTTTAGATATTACGAAACCACTGCTTTTCCGAACCATGAAGCCAGTGAGTACGTCTTTGAAGAAGAGTATTATCCACCCAAATATCTGAACTCCAAGGTTTTGCCGCAAAATGTCAGCCATTCGGTTTTATGTCATGTCAGTGTTGGTAAATGGTGCGCAAAATCCGGCTATGCAAGTAAATCATATGAAAGATTTGAGCGCTGTGCGAGACTGGCGGGAGACGTGGCCGCGATGGCTGTGACGCTTATGAATGCCCATATTAAAGGAGATATTAATACGGTCTTTCCGACGAAATTGTCGAAGGAGACGGCAAGTTGTAAAGTATGTCATTTCCATGGAGAGAAATTCGAGGCTGGTCAATTTACTCGAGGTTCTATGGAGTGTGAAAGCTGCCACACCGATATGAGACCCCATTTAGGTGAAAATAAACTGTCAACTGCATACGGTATAGATGTCGGGAAATGGGCCGGTGCGGCGGCTATCGGTACGGGGGTTGGTATCGGTGCCCATGCTGTTGCCGGTCGCCTAAGTAAAAAGGGGGAAAATGATGAAGAATAAGATGGTGGCCGTCAAGCGGCATACTCTCCTCTACAGAGTTCTTCATTGGGTAATTGCCGCCGAAATCGTATTGCTCCTGATCTCCGGAATCGGCGTCAGTGATTACATCTGTGCTACCTTTATTAGCCGGGGTGGGGCTCGGGGGTTCCATATCGTCTTAGGCTTAGCCTGGATCGGGACGATTACTTTCTTTCTCTACTATTTCATGATGGTTGGGGAGTACAAATGGTTCGGGATCTCGAGAATAGGTTCGGCGATTGATTTTTTCGTGCACGAACTGAAAAGTTTTATTGAGGGGAAGAAGGTAAAAAGTCCCATCAGTTACAGTGCCGAAGAGAAAAAGTATGTTGAAAAAATTGTTCTTACAGAAGTCCTGGCCTGGTGGGGTTGGTTTGCTCTGTGGATCATAATGGTACTTACCGGGTTGGCTCTTCTCTTTCCCGAAAGTCTTAATTTTATCAACAGGTTTTGCTTTGCCCTCTTGCCGCTCTCGGGGAGAGCTGTCGTCGCCACCAGATTCATTCACCTGGTTGTATCAATGGTGTTTATAGTTTATATTATTATTCATGCCTATGCATCATGGACTTTTGGCATGGTGGGTTCAATCTTCTCAGGAACCAACGAAGAGCCTGCTACCAATGATTAGTGCCTTACAGGTTGTTTTTTTGTTTGTTTACAAGAAAATATTCTGATAAGAGCACTTATTTGCGGGTCTTGTAGTAACTTTTGGGTTGCGGGAGTAATTGCCGCATTAGTGACTTGTCTCTACCGGTTACGCGTCAATGTTTGAGAGGGTAATTCACCAAAATGATTTTTATACTCTCCCGCAAAGCGACTCGGGTGCATAAAACCATAGTCCATCGACAGCTTGGAGATATTAAGTTTTTCTTCCGTGTTACTCTGCAAGGCTTTGCGAACAACCTTCAGGCGATGACTCTTCAGTAATCTTTGGGGTGGCAACCCGAATGCCTTCTTACAGACCCGCTCAAGGGTTCTTTCACTCTGGCCTGTAAGGTGGCAGAGATCACTTACCTGGATGATGTTGGTAATGTCGTCATTTAGAATGCGTTTCACGGTTGCGGCAATCTGTTGATATCGGTCATGGGTAAGGGTTATCTGTTCCTGCTCACGGGTCAGCAGGTAAGCCAGATTTTCGACCAGATGGTTGTACATTATGTCGGGAGCAAAAGATGTGAGGTGGCGGTCTTCGCTATATTGTAAACGGTTAACCAAGGAGTGTAAAATAGTCATGAAAGGGTAATGAGAGAGAGAACGTTTTTTGAAAATTTTATTTTTAGAGTTGGCAAAATCAACCCCCAGCAGTCTCAGATCTTCACTCTTTATCTGCAATGAGGCCCATCTTGTTTCAGCGGGTATGGTGTAGAGGGTCTCCGTACCCGGTTTTATCACCGATAAATCATTGGGCTCTAAGCTTATGCCATTGAAAATAGTTTCAACTTTGGCATCTAGAAACATGGCCACAGTAACAGTATCTTTCGGAAACTGGCCTTCGGTCATCAGATCACGATTATAAAAACCAGTATCCAGAACCCCGCGTCCAATCTCGGCTCTCAACAGGCTGCCGCAAAAAACACCCTTTGAAGTCTGGGTGCGATGAAAAGTGGCCCCTTTAACCGCGCCGGTTAATTGGCCAGAATCGATGCATTGCCAATGTCTAATCGTAAACATGCTTTTCAAGGCCTTCTAATATGAATCTTCCTACGTCAACTCGAACTGTAGGAAGTTGGATGGGTAGAACAAAGTCAATCATGTTTCGCTTTTTTGCCACTTCGTAGACTTACCTGTACTATGAAGTTGCAAAAAAATCCAGCAGCAAATATAAATTCGTTTGACTATAGCTTTGAGCTGACGTTTATTGTGTGGGAGATATGAAAAGAATCATAAAGATAACACTACTGTTAACCGGGATGATGATCTATGTGGTCGCATTTTCTCCCGGAGTGAGTACTGGGTTGACGCTTGATGAGGCCGTGGCCCTGGCCCTTAAGAACAATCCTAACCTGCAAAAACAGCAGCTCAATCAGGCTTTGAGTGAGGAGGAGTTAAGCGGGGAAAAAGCGCAGAGATTTGGCAGATTTGACGTAATTGCCGACTATGGCCATTACAATAATCCACGCACCCTTATTCCATTGACCCCGATGGCAATTCTCGGTGATCCCGAAGCGGTTCCTACCACAGAAGATTTCTTTAACACCGGTATCATGTATGAGGTCGCACTCTTCACCGGCTTTGCTCTGCAGCGTTCAGTGGAGATCGCCGAGCTCGAAAAAGAGATGGCTGGGGCGGCTTTTAAATTGAGCCAGGAACAGCTTATCTACAATGTGAAAACACTCTACATAAATATTCTTTCCCTGAAAGCGCATAAAAAAGCTCAAAGTGAATATTATAAAGCACTGCAGAATCTTTATCGTGACATCACTCTTAGGGTCAAAGTTGGCAGAAATGCCCGAGTGGATCAGTTGAAAGCGGCGGCAGATCAGGAAAGTGTCCGGGTTAAGGTGCGGCGTACCAGTGGTCAAATTAAGATCATGAAGACCACGCTTGCGGGGTTGTTGAATACTGAAACGATCGGCACCCTTGAAGATTCCCATATGGAGATGCGGGCTCCTGACGAAACCAGAAACAACAAAAATATTTATGCACTTGATCGCTATCGTTCGACTGTGCTTGATCTCGAAAAAAGCACCAAACTTATTGAGAAAAGCAGTTCATCTTACTATCCAGAGGTATTTTTAAATGGTTATTATGGCCTGAATTTTGGTCCCAATGACAGCTCTAACGTAAATGATGGTGACTGGGAAAACGAGGATGTCTGGCAGGTGGTGGTGAATTTAAAGTGGACCTTGTTTGATTTTGGCCGCCGTAAGAGCGTCAAGCAAAAGGCTGCTATCCTTAAACAGCAAAGTCTCAAAGAACAGTTGACCGTAGAGCTTGAGTTAAAGAGGGCATTAGAGGAAGCGGTTGTAAATATTGAACTGGCCCTTGATGATTTTCATTCGGCCGAAACCGAACTGGCTTTAACCCGTGAAACCGAGAGTATCGAGCAACTTCGTTATGATAAAGGAGCGGCTGATATAAACGATCTGCTTTACGCAAAGGCTCGCAATCAAGTTGCCATAAGTCGTTCGATTGAGGCTCGCTACAGTTATCAGAATAGTCGTTTCTATTTGGACTACTTACTGGAAAATGGAGAGAAGAAGTGAAGAAAATTATATTAGTACTGTTGATTATTGTCCTGATTATCAGTGCCGTCATGCTCCTTAAAAAACGTCAGCAGGCGGTGGCGGATCTTCCTCTCCCGACTCCTTTGACCATTCAGGTGAAAGTCGTTTCTGCAACCACTGGGTCTCTGGAGCAGACCCGACCTTTCCTGGCCCAACTGACTGCCAAAGAGATTGCTGCGATCTCTTCTAAGCTCAGTGGCCGGATTAAAGAAGTTCTGGTTAAGGAAAACCAGACAGTAAAAGAGGGTGACCTCCTGCTCCAGATTGATGATTTGGAAATTGTTGCAGCTATCAAATCGCAGTGGATAACGCTTGCGGCCCAGAAAAAAGAGGTGCAATATGCCAAAACTATTCGTGAACGGAATCAGTCTCTTTTTGAGGCGGGGGGGCTGGCTCTTGAAGAATTTGAGGCTTCAGAAGTGTCTTTTACAACTAAACAGGCAGCCTTTGAAGCTACCCGGCAGAAGATCGTCGAGCTTGAAGTGCAGCTCAGCTATCTTAATATAAAGGCCCCTTTTGACGGCATTGTCGGCACTATTGGTTCGCGTAAAGGAAACCTTGCCACTCCGGGTAAATCCTTACTTTCTATTAATTCATTAGATCGGAAACTCATCTTTAATTATATGCCCGGGGAGATTGATATCCAGACCGGGCAAGAGGTGTTTTTGCAAGGTGAAAAAACGGGTCAGATCATCAACCTCTATAGTGATGCTGTCAATGGACTCTCTGTAGCCGAAGTTAATGTCGAGACCGCTCTTGCGTTACCCAATAACAGTTATGTCACTATTGATGTCGTCACCTTTTCCGGGAGTGGCTGTCGGGTTCCCGTTAATGCCCTTATCATGACCAAAGCAGGGGCCACTCTGATGCTCTATCAAGATGAAAAGTTTGCCTCTTTTCCAGTCACTGTTATTGCGAACAATAAAGAGTATGCCCTGGTTGAGCCTTGTCCTACAGTGCCCGTTGCTCTTGGATCTGCCGCAAAATTGAGTGAACTGCCGGGCCACGGCAAGGTTCTGATTAGCAGGAGCGATGCCCATGAAAAGCAGTAGTTTGATTGAGCAGATTTTACAACGCCCCTATGTTATCTATTCCTTTCTCGTACTTTTCAGTGTTTTTGGGGTGATTGGCTATAACCGAATGGATCGTAAACTTTTTCCTGAGACTGACTACCCGGTGATCGCCGTAGTTATTGTCCAGCCCGGAGCTTCCGCAAAAACCCTGGCGGCTAACGTTGCGGTTGTGGTGGAAAAAGAGCTCTACACGATTGATAAGATTCGCCGGGTCTATTCAACGACAATCGATGAGATTTCTGTGATATCAGCCGAGTTTGAGTACAGTAAAGATCTCTCTACAGGAGCCAGTGATGTCAGTAATTCATTAAATAAAATCCGCTCCATTTTACCTCCTGAAATCATGGCTCCACAGATTCATAAAATTTCTGCCGCGACACCACCGGTTGTCGTTATTGGAGTGAGCTCTGATCATCTGCCGCTGATAGACCTTCGTCAACTTGCAGAAACCAAAGTAAGAGATGAGTTTCTTTTAGCGGATGGGGTTGCCAATGTTGAAGTCTTTGGTGGTTATAAAAAAGAGGTGCAAATAGTTGTTGATAAAGCCAAACTGGATCAATATGGACTTGGTTTGAATGAAGTGCTGGCCACCCTACAAAGCAATGATAAGGACTATGCGGTTGGTTTTGTCAGTAACAGCAAAGAACATTTTCTCTTAAGATCACCGGGTAAAGAGGAAACCATCCAGAATATCCGGGCGCTGAGCCTGACTCCAAACGTGCGCCTGGCCGACGTAAGTGAGGTATATTTCGGACACTATGAAAACAGTGCCGCCTACTACGCTAATGGTTATCCCGGCATTGCCCTTTCCGTACAGCGCGGCGCCGCCGATGATGTCTTGGGCACCATCGGCAATGTGATGGAAAAGGTCGATAAAATAAAGAAAAAATATCCCGATCTGCGCCTGGAAGTTACTGACACCCAGGGAGAGACCATCAGCCTGAGTATCGATAATATGTTTATCTCCCTGCGGGATGCTATCATTATGTCGACCATTGTGGTTTTTCTATTCCTGGCCAGCTTCAGGCAGGTTGCCATTGTTATTTTTACTATTCCAGTAGTTTATTTAACTACTATCGCCCTGATGTGGCTGGTGGGATTAGAACTTAATATTATCACGCTGACGGGTATTA
>JAOZQE010000161.1 GCA_029932385.1 bacterium
TCAACACCATCTGGCCGGCATAGGAGGGATCACTCAAAACTTCCTGGTAACCGCTTAAACTGGTATTGAAAACGACCTCAGCACAGACCTCACCGGTAGCCCCGAAAGACCGGCCGGTAAAAAGGGTACCATCTTTCAGCAGAAGAACTGCCTTACGGCCTCGTTTAACTGTCTCAGTCATTGCCAGCATCATCCCTTATAAATTAAAAACAACCTTGCCGTCGACAATGGTTTTCACAACCCGACCCGGCATCCGCCAACCGGCAAAGGGGGTGTTGCGGGCTTTTGAGTAAAACTTTTCAGGGTCTACCGTCCACTCAAGTTCGGGGTCGACAATCATTAAATCAGCCGCCATACCGACAGCCAGTGAGCCGCGATCATCAAGCCCCAAAATTTCAGCTGGTGCCAAACTTAAACGCGCCGTCAACTCTAGCGGCGTCAGCACTTTCTCTTTTATCAATCTCAAACCTAGAGCCACTGCAGTTTCCAGACCAATCACCCCGAATGGAGCCAGTTCATATTCAACCGCTTTCTCGGTCGTCTCATGCGGCGCATGATCGGTAGCAATAGCATCGATAGTACCATCCGCTAAAGCCTCTCTTAAAGCCCGAACATCTACAACCGAACGTAAGGGCGGGCTCATCTTGGTTACCGTATTATAGCGAAGTTGCTCCGGTTTCAGAGAATCGTCCAGAACTTCACCGCAGGCCAGATCGATAACCGCCCGTTCATCAAGAAAAAGATGATGCGGGGTCGCCTCTGCGGTAACCTTTACTCCGCGGGCCTTGGCGGAACGTACCAGTCGAACCCCTTCGGCTGTACTCAGATGACAAATATGTATGGGCACTTTCAGATATTCAGCCAGCATGATACTTCGAGCGATATCAATATCTTCAGCCAGAGTCGGAATTCCAGGCAGACCGTGGGCTGCCGAGATCATACCCTCATGAATAACACCGTCGGCAAAGAGCGCATTGTCCTGACAGTGACATAGCAGCGGTTTATTAAAAAGTGAGGCATACTCCAGAGCGTGACGCAAGAGTTTACTATTGGCAACAGTTTTACCATCATCGGAAAAAGCCACGGCCCCGGCAGCACTCAGATCACCCATCTCCACCAGTTCTTCCCCGGCCATGCCCTTGCTGATAGCAGCAATCGGCAGAACCTTGGCCGGAGCTACAGCGGCCTGTTCCAGTATAAATCGAGTCACAGCGGCACTGTCATTAACCGGTCTGGTATTAGCCATGCAGGCAATTGAAGTAAAGCCGCCCGCGACCGCGGCCCGGGCTCCACTCAAGATAGTCTCTTTATATTCAAAACCGGGTTCCCGCAAATGCACATGAAGATCAATCGCGCCCGGCATTACCCAGGCACCATCAAGATCAATGACTTGATCGGCTGCGAAGCTGATAGCAGGTGCAATCTCGGCAACTTTGCCGGCCTGTAAAAGGATATCTAGATTCTTTTCATCCCGGTTCTGCCCGGCATCAATCAAACTAACATTTTTCAACAACAGAGAGGAATTATTACTACTCATAGCTCTGACCTCCAAGCAGAAAGAGAACCGCCATCCGCAGAGCGACACCGTTACTGACCTGATTCAAAATGACGGCCCGGCTGCCGTCGGCGACCTCGGAAGTAATTTCAACTCCACGGTTAATGGGGCCGGGATGCATAACAATCGCATCCGCTGCGGCCAGATCAAGACGTTGACGATTCAGTCCGAAAATTCTGGCATAATCCCTAATTGAAGGAAACAGCAGCCGGTCCTGACGTTCAAGCTGAATTCTTAACATCATCACCACATCGACTCCAGCCAGTGCTTCCTCAGGGCGTTCACATACCACCAGCCCCGGAATTTTTTCAAGCTCCCGTGGCAGCATCGTCGGCGGGGCGCAAACCCTGACCGTTACCCCTAAGGTAGTCAAAGCCCAGATGTTTGAACGCGCGACCCGGCTGTGGGCGATATCGCCGATAATTGCCACCGTCAAACCAGGCCCTAAGCGTTTATGCTCTGAGATAGTCAGCAGATCAAGCAGAGCTTGAGTCGGATGCTCATTAGCGCCGTCTCCGGCATTTACCACCCGGGCGCCAACCCGTTCGGCAATCATATGCGCCGCGCCAACAAACTTATGCCGAACTACAATAATATCAGGAGCCATCGCCTGAATATTATCAACCGTATCCAGCAGGCTCTCACCTTTAACCACACTGGAAGTAGACGCACTCATATTAACCGCATCAGCACTAAGACGTTTGGCGGCAATTTCAAAAGAGGTTCGGGTTCTGGTGCTCGGTTCAAAAAAGAGATTAACAACAGTTTTACCACGCAGAGCAGGAACTTTTTTCAAGGGACGTTCAGCAATTTCCTTAAACGATTCAGCACTTTCTAGAAGAGACCTTATCTCTATCGCTGACAGATCCCGGGTTCCCAACAGATCTTTATGTTCAAATCCCATTTCGATCTACTCCCCTGACGTTGAATCGCGCGGCATGACAGTTATTTTATCAAAGCCATCACTCTCTTCAACCCGCACCATCACCCGATCCTGCGCTGACGCGGGCACACTGACCCCAACAAAGTCTGCGGCAATCGGCAACTCTCGACAACCGCGGTCAACTAAAACAGCAAGCTGAATACTCTGTGGCCTGCCGAAATCGATCAAACTATCCAGAGCTGCCCGAACGGTTCGGCCGGTATAAAGAACATCATCAACCAGAATTACGGTTACTCCGTCTAAGGAAAAAGGAATCTCGGTTTTGCGCACAACCGGATGGTGGGTGGCAGATGAGAGATCGTCCCGATAGAGAGTTATATCGAGAACCCCCAGCGGCAAATCACGATTCGCTGTCTCTCCGATAATCTTCTGCAGACGCCGGGCCAGAGAAACCCCCCGGGTCAGGATTCCGACCAGCACCACCTTCTCTAAAGCCAAATTGCGCTCCACGATCTCAAAGGCAATACGCTTAAGTATCTGCTCAACATCCTGGGCGCTGCAGACACTGTTTTCTTCAGTCTGTGACATAACTCAACACTCTGTTAATTTACAGGTTGTTTTCTTAATTTTTTCAACAAAAACAGGACCATCACTCACAAGCATCAGTGAATCAACTGCCCAAGCCTCTTAAAGCGTACCTTATCAACCATATTATTGCTCAATTTATCCCATGACCAATAAAGAATCAAGGCTTTCCCTTTAATCTGATCAAAGGGCACAAAACCCCAGAAACGACTGTCATAACTATGGTCACGGTTGTCACCCATAACCATAACATGTCCCGGCGGCACCACAACCGGCCCGAAATTATCACGGGGAACCAGAGCCGTAACCTCACTGTCCCGATAGACACCGTGAGAATCCTGCCAAAGTTTTCCATTGATATATATTTTCTTCTGGCGAATCTCAATAGTATCACCGGGAACGCCAATAACCCGTTTAATAAAATCTTTGGTTTTATCCTGCGGGTAAATAAAAACTATTATATCCTCCCGCTCAGGCTCGTTAAAAATCAGGACTTTTTTATCTATCAGGGGCAGTTTGATACCATATGTGAACTTATTGACCAGCAGATGATCGCCGATCAGCAACGTCGGTTCCATCGATCCGGAAGGTATTTTGAAGGCCTGAACAATAAAGGCCCTGATAAAAAGGGCGATCAGAATGGCGATGATGATCGATTCGGCATATTCACGAATCACCCCGCCCCGGCGGTTTGCGGCTAAACCAATCTTCTTTGTCAAAATATTCTTCTCAATTAAGATTAAAGTATTAAAA
>JAOZQE010000162.1 GCA_029932385.1 bacterium
ACATGATTGAGCAGAAATTTGTTTTACGTGATGATGAGATTCCCCGGCAGTGGTACAATCTGGCAGCAGACCTGCCTTCACCTATGGAGCCGATGCGGACTCCGGACGGGAGTCTGGTAACCGCGGAGATGATGGCTCCGATCTTTCCGATGAACCTGATTGAACAGGAGATGAGTCAGGAGCGTTGGATCGATATCCCCGAACCGTTATTGGCGCTGCTGGCCAGCTATCGACCGGCCCCGATGAAACGGGCAATAAAACTTGAAAAAGCCCTGGGAACCCCGGCCAAGATTTACTATAAAGATGAAAGTACCTCCCCGGCGGGAAGTCACAAACCGAATTCGGCATTAGCTCAGGCCTGGTACAATAAACAATTTGGAACCAAGCGTTTGACCACTGAAACCGGGGCCGGGCAGTGGGGCAGCGCCCTCTGTTACTCCTGTGCTCTTGTGGGTTTAGAGTGCAAGGTTTTCATGGTGCGGATCAGTTTTGACCAGAAACCCTATCGTAAAATCCTGATGGAGACCTGGGGCGGAACCTGTATTGCGAGTCCGAGTAATGAGACTGCTGCCGGGCGCCATTTCCTTGAACAATTCCCTGATACCCCGGGAAGCCTCGGTATGGCAATCAGTGAAGCGGTTGAGGCCGCTGTCAGTGACGAAAGCGGCGATACTAAATATTCCCTCGGCAGCGTTCTCAACCATGTGATGCTGCATCAGACAATCATTGGTCTGGAAGCGAAAAAACAGCTGGCTTTGGCCGGGGTTAAAAAACCCGATATCGTCATCGGTTGTGCTGGTGGCGGCAGTAACTTCGCCGGTCTCTCTTTTCCTTTCGTGAATGATAAAATCAACGGTGCCGATATTAAGATAATTCCGGTTGAGCCGCAATCCTGTCCCAGCCTGACCAAGGCTCCCTTTGCTTACGATTTTGGTGATACTTCGGGAATGACTCCACTCTTGCCGATGTTTACCCTGGGCCATAATTTTGTCGCCCCACCTCTGCATGCCGGCGGTCTGCGTTATCACGGTATGGCGCCTTTGGTGAGCCAGGCGACGGTTGAAGGTTTGTTGGAGCCGGAAAGTATCCCGCAGCTTGAATGCTATGCGGCCGCCCTGCAGTGGGCACGTACCGAAGGCACAATCTGTGCGCCCGAGACGAGCCACGCAATCGCGGCAACTATTCGTCAGGCGAAACAGGCTAAAGAAGAGGGCAAAGAGAAGGTTATCCTTTTTAATTACAGTGGTCACGGCATGCTTGATCTTTCCGGATACGACAGTTATCTTAACGGTCGCCTGAATGATTATGAAATGCCGCAGTCGGAGTTTGATGCTTCAATTGAAGACTCTCTTAAAGGGATGCCTGAGGCTAACGAGAAACGTACCGGCAAGTGGTAGGTCAGTAGGATAGTCAAACCAGAAAAGCGCCCCGTTGTGGGTGCTTTTTTGGTTTGTAAAAGGTTTCCAAGGTTAAGAGAGAAAAGAATAAACCTACATGATTAAACGTATTTTAGCTAAAAAAAAGTTATGGCTTGGCTTAACTCTTCTGCTTTCGGGCTGGCTGGTTGCCGGGTTTCTTTTCCTTAATAACCGCACCATGGAAAAGTCAGGGTTGAGTTCGGATCTTTCGGTTACGACTCAGGCCGTGCCGGAGTCTGAAATGGGGCTGACTGTCGTCCCGGCAGAGCCGGAGGTTGAGACCCGAGAGATCGTTGGCACGATTAAGCGGGGAGAGACCTTAAGCTCGCTCCTTGGAGATTATCTGAGCAGTCAGGATATCTGCTGTCTGGCCGAGCAGTGTGAACATACCTTCCCGGTTCGCAGGTTGCGGGCGGGTCGGCCCTACTGTCTCCTTTTTGAGGACGGTAGCTTCAGGTGCTTTACTTATGAAATTGATGCGGATGAGCAACTGCTGATCAATTATGAAAGCGAACAGTTCAAAGTCAGCAAGGAGGAGATTAGCTATCAGGTCGAACGTGCGGTTGTTGCCGGTACGATCAGAAGTTCACTCTTTTTAACCGTCTCCGAACTTAAAGAACTTCCGGAATTGGCTCTCAGATTAGCCGATATTTTTGGTTGGGATATCGATTTTATGTGTGATTTGCGGCAAGGTGACTCCTTTAGGGTTTTGATTGAAAAGCGTTACCGGGAGGGTCAGTTTGCCGGTTACGGCAAGCTTCTGGCGGCAGAATTTGTTAATCGGGATGAGATATTTAAGGCAATCTACTATGAAGATCAAGCCCAATCAGCCTATTATGATCCTGCCGGTCGCAGCCTGAAAAAAGCATTTCTTAAAGCGCCGCTGGCCTACAGCCGGATATCTTCAGGTTACAGCAACCGTCGCCTGCATCCGGTATTAAAGATCTATCGGCCGCATCGGGCTATAGATTATGCCGCTCCGACCGGAACCCCGGTTCTGGCAGTTGCTAACGGGGTGGTCACGCAACGTAGTTATGATCGGAACAATGGTAATAAGGTTCGCTTGCGGCATGCCAACAGCTATGAGACCACCTATATTCATTTAAGTCGTTTTGCCCGGGGCATCAAAATCGGGAGCCGGGTTGATCAGGGCCGGATTATCGGTTATGTCGGCGCCACCGGTCTCGCCACCGGGCCGCATCTCGATTTTCGCGTTTATAAAAACGGCCGGCCGGTCAATCCTTTGAAAATGAAACGTACTCCATCAGCTCCGCTTCCGGCTTCGGTCCTGCCTGAATTTAAGCTCAAAGTTAAAGAGTACTTTGCTCTTCTAAACCGGAGTTCAGTTCTGGAACAGGTTCAGTCTGAAACAGTTCCGGGAGAAGAGGGATAACCCGGGTGGTTATTGTTTAAGTTGGAGAGGTGTTTGCTGAATATGAAAAGTTATCGTAAAGAGCTATGGTTCAATATCTCTGCCAGAAGAGCTTTCGTCAACATAACGCCACAGGTTAATATCTGTTTGGAAGAAAGCGGGATCAGAGAGGGATTGATCTTAATAAACGCGATGCACATCACCGCGTCGGTTTTTATCAACGACGATGAATCAGGTTTGCATCACGATTTCGATGTTTGGCTCGAGAAGTTGGCACCACATGAACCGACCTCGCAATACCGACACAACGGCTATGAAGATAACGCCGACGGCCATCTTAAACGCCAGATCATGGGGCGTGAGGTAGTGGTTGCCATAAGTGAAGGCAAGTTAGACCTTGGCCCCTGGGAGCAGATTTTCTACGGCGAATTTGATGGCAAACGGAAAAAGCGGGTGTTGGTGAAGATTATCGGTGAGTAGTATCTTTTAGATACCTTTAGAACCTGGCCGCAATGAGATTGCCGAGAGCCCAGATGACATCGAGCTGAAAGATCTGGTCAAGTTTACGGTCAAAGAGATATTGAGCCCGGGCTGGAAACTCGCTATCTTTTTCCCAGAGCGCGATCGTCCAGTTCAGATCGGGGCAGATCTCAAATTCAATTCCGAACTCTCCATAGGGGGCTGGCAGGCCACCTAAAAGTTGTGCTCTTTTTAGAAATTCCGCGCCGTCGGCAGCGAAACGTCGGGCCAGGATAACCGAGGCCATAAGGTGCGGGCCGCGAAAAAAAGTGGTGCCGCCAGTCAGATAGCTCTCATTAATCAGCTCACTGTCGGGAGGAAGTTTTGCATGGTTGCTCAAATAGTTGATGAGAGCAAGAATGACCAGACCCTCTTGATATCCGAGCTCGGTTTGCTGATCATCAAGATAGATCATTGACATCCGAGTCGGATCTATCTTGACGGTGCGTTTGA
>JAOZQE010000163.1:0-1600 GCA_029932385.1 bacterium
CTATTCTCCGTACATGTCAGTAATGAGTTTGCGTATTTGGGCAGCCGAGATCTTTGATAATTTGCCAATTTTATTCCTCAATCTTTGTTTGCTGACAGTGCGTATTTGGTCAACGGCTACCTCTGCTTTTTTGTTTGCGCATCGAACCTGAAATCGGGTTTTCCATTGCGGGTGCAGTTTTGTGGTTAAGGGACATACGACAACGGTTTCCAGGTACTTATTCATCTCGTCTTGGCTGACTATAACAACGGGCCGAACTTTTTTTATTTCACTTCCTGTAGTGGGGTTTAAGTCGGCAAAAAATATGTCGTACCTATTGATATTCAAAGTTTTTCATCCTCCAACCCGTCAAGGAGGGTTGTGTCAAAATCGTTCCAATCTTCCTCTTCATGAGCCATGGCTTTATATGTGTCTTCCCAGGAAAGTTTGCTGTCTTCTTTCTTTCTAAGGAGCAGTCCTCTGTCCGTTTCCTCAAGAGAAATAGAATTGCTAAGGCCGTATTTCTGAAGGAGTATTTTGGGTATACGAACCCCCTTGGAATTTCCGATAGGGATTAGTTTTATATCTCTTGCGCGTAATTGTTTTTCCATTAGTGTTGCCCCTTCCAGTATGTAATCAAGGTTATTTGTGATTACAGTAATTACATTAAATTGTAAAGTCAAGTAAGAAATTCTGAGTTTTATCTTTTTCAAAAGTGATGAATTTATTCAGTATCTGAGAAAATCGTGGTTAGGTCTTTTGACAGGATTTACAGTATGAAAAGAGAGGCATTGGAAAAGGCATATTCCAATGTGGTCTCTGATGAACTGCCGGAATGGCAGCAAAACACTGAATTGTTGGGCTGGTTACTTGATCGCAACATCTTTTTCATCAAGTGGATGATTCGTGCCGACTTTTGATAATGCGTTATTAAATTTATTGCTACTTCCCCGGGCAGCTCGTTGCTCTAGATACTCTTGTGTTCTTAAGGCGGACATCTTTTCGGCAAGGGCTGTCGCAATAAATTGATTAATAGAAATCCCTTCTTCTTTTGCGATTCCTTTTACTTCTTTGTGGAGAAAGTTTGGCAATCTTAAGCTTACTGTACTCATAATAACCCTCTTTCTTTTAAGAATTCCCAAGGGGTTAAGGCTGTTACGCCAAACTTTGAGATATTTTTAAAATCTTTTTTGTTAAAGGTAATGATGTGTTGGCACCTTGCTTTAACAGCTAATTCCAAAACAAAATCATCTTTTGGATCTCTGAGAAAAGGTCTCCACAAGTAATTGATTTTGTGTTTGTTTGAAATAGAACAAATATAGTCCAAAATATCATTCAGGTCGGAAGTGTTGAGGTTTGTTTGTTTTAAAAATCTTAAACCTACAGCCTCATATTCCATTATCAATGGAACCGAAATATTTGTTTCAAACTCCTTCTTGTCAATGAGGCTTAGGAGATAAAATGAAGCTCCAGTGTTATTTTTAAGAGCAGAAACAAATATATTGGTATCAACTACGATTTGAATGAGTCCCATTGTGGTATTATATATAACATCGTAAGCGATGTCAAATATTCTATTATAAGGGGGACGTTGTTGCTTTATTGCTTTAGTGGTTTTTTC
>JAOZQE010000163.1:1700-3749 GCA_029932385.1 bacterium
AGGATTTAGCTGGCGGGGTTTCTGATAGATATTTTGCAGGGTTAATTTAGTGACAGGTCATTATTCCATTTGCCTTGCCAGAGAAGGGTTGTGAACTCTTTGTGAGGGATAATTAAGATACCTTCGTCGGTTTTGCGCATTCGTTTTTCCAGGCATACGATGATGCGCTCTTTGACTTCCGGGAAATCCTTTTTAAACTGAATCAGCCCTTTTGTGTCCCGGCTGGTGATGCGTGATTTACCCTTTGCCTCTATGGCTATGGTGCTATTATTGAGAATGAAGTCAACCTCGATGCCACTGGAGAGGCGCCAGTAGGAAAGGTCGTAAAACAGTTCACTGTATCTTGAATGAACTGACAGTTCATGAAACAACCAGTTTTCAAAGGCTTTGCCGAATAGTTCTGAGCCCGGTTCGATCCTTCCTCGTCTGGCCAGATGATTGACAACGCCGAGATCGCGAAAGTAGAATTTGGGCGCCTGGATTGTCCGGCGTTTCGGCCGTTTTGTATAGGCCGGCAGAAAAGCCCCCATCAAGGTGTCAACCAGAATGCTGTAATGATCTCGTACTGTGGAGACCGCCATGCCCGTTTCACGGGCTACATTTGACATATTCAGTACTTCCGTGTCGCCGATTGCGGCCACGCGGAGAAAGTCTGAAAATATCGGAAGATTACGACTTAAACCCTCTTCGAGAATTTCTTCCCGCAGGTAGTCGTCAACATAACTTCGCATCAGAAGTCTGTGATTGTCAGCCTTGTAATGGTTTGGCAGCGGGCCGGTGTTGAGAAAGTGAGTGAGGGAAAATCTTTCTCCGATCTCTTGTGCCGTGAGTCCCAGCAGTTCATATCTAACCGCTCTGCCGCCAAGCAGATTGGCGTGCCCCCGCCTGACCTTTCTGGCGCTGGAGCCGCAAAGGACAAAATTTCTACCTGTGTTTTCGATTAGGTAGTGGATTTCGTCAAGCAACATTGGTGCTTTTTGAATTTCATCGATTACAATAAGTTTCGTTGGCGCCAGGGCTGCGGCTTCTTCCCGTAAAATTGATGGATTTCTTAAGTATCGAATAAGTTCATCGGTTTTGAGAAGGTCAATTCTTAGTGCATCTGGGTAAAGTTTTTTTAGAAGGGTTGTTTTGCCGGTCTGTCTGGGGCCCCAGAGGAAGAAGCTTTTGTTTGGTTTTTCTGGTAAATTTAGTAATCTTTTGTACATCGTAGACTCCGTCGTCAATATACATGTATTTTAGCTGGATGAGAATAAAATAGCATGAAATTAGTTTTTGTCAAGGAAAAAGAATAGGAATAGAGGACGTTGTTGCTTTATTGCTTTAGTTGTTTTCTTGAGGTTGGTTCAGGGATTGTGCTTTTCTTTTCAGGACAGGATTTACAGGATAAAGGCAGATAAAACCACTTTACAAGTTATGAACGAGCTCGGTCGAAAGAATCCCAAAAAATCTTATACCTGGATATTTCGTGGTGGAGCCGAAGAAAATCCTGCGCGTGATTTCCTCATAAACCGACGTTAGGGTTCAAAATTGATCGTAGTGTCCACCAATTGCGAAAATGTAAATGTAGTTATCGTCATATTTGTAAATAACTCGGTCTTTTTGACTTAATCTGCGAGACCAAAAGCCGGAAAGGTTGTGACGAAGCATTTCAGGTTTTCCCGTACCGGCAGTTGGATCGCCTCGAAGCATTTCTTTCAAAATAGAACAAAGAGCCTTATGCAATCGTTTATCTTTTGCTCTAAGCTCTTCATAGGCCGCCCATGTGGCACCTTCAAACACCAAGGATCTCATTCATTTCTCCATCCGTCGGTGTGTAACCAGAACGTTTCACATGTGTACGAACTGATTCGGAAATTTGCTTCATGAGGCTGGAATTTTGAAGAACGTAAAGGGTTTCTTGATCTCGTTCCCAGTCTTCTATGCTGATTACTACAAAATCTTTGTGGTTACGTCGTGTTACCTTTAGCGGTGAGTGGTGGCTTGCTGCTTGATCAACAAAGCTCTTAATATTTGATCGAAATTTATTTACACTAACTGTTTCCATGG
>JAOZQE010000006.1 GCA_029932385.1 bacterium
CTTATATTGAAAATTGAATGACTGCCATAACGGTATTCCACTACACCTCCCCCATATATTCGTTAGATTGGGAATATAGCAGATAAATATGACCACCTCAAAGCGGTGGTTTTAACCTTTGGTTAGAGACTAATAAAGTAATCCGCAACCATAAAAATACCGGTTATGAAAAGCGCCCAGTAAACAATTTTCTGGAAAACTTCTGCATTTACCCGATTGTGAATGATCTCTCCGACGAAAATTCCGACAAAAAGAAACGGGAGCATCCAGATTAGATACGTGACATCCGCACTCATTGATACGTGACTAAAAATGACACCGGAGACATTATGAAAAAAGGCTTGAAAGGTTGCATCTGTCAAAAATAGAATCGTATTAAGAGTAAGCCATAAAAGGCTCAAAGTTGCCCGAAACGCTCCCTTCTCTGGCAGTTTTTTTGTCGCATAGAAGACTATAAACGGCCCGCCGGTGGCAAATGCCCCATGAATCACCCCCCCTAAGAAGAGCAACAGGTAGTATATCTGCGGCGGCGGATTAAGTCTCGCTTCTGCCTTAAAGTAGGCTTTGCTCAGCTGTAGAACGGCAGTTATAATGATGAATATCCCTAAAATCAGTTTCAGCATTTCCGAAGGAAAGTTATTGAAAAAATAGATTCCTAGAGGCATTCCCGCCCCGGCGAGAATGACGATGACAAAAAACTGCCGAAACTGGATCCGTTTAAATTTAGTGCTTACGATATAGAGAGAAAGTATCCACCCGATAATCGCCAACAAAACTTTTGCCTTATGAATGCCAAGCAGATAGGTGATAAACGGGAATGCGAGGATAGTACACCCGAACCCGGTAATCGCTTCAACCGCATGGGAAATAAAGATTATAAGACCTGTCAAAAGGAACGAGATATCCATTATATTCCTATTCTAAAACTGTTCAATTTACTGCATTTACAGCCTAATCTACCCTGAAAAACAGCAAAATTTACTTTGCGTTATCTGCCGGCAGACTCCTTTTGAAAAAAAACTTCTGCATGATAAACATCAACAGGAAAAACACCACACAGTGAGCAAAAATGATTTTAGCCAGGCCTATGGTTCCGAGCCAGGGTGCCGTCGGCATCATGGCATACATTATATATAGAGGCATCAACAGAGCAAGCTGAACCGATGTGGCTAATCCGGTTTCTACAGAAACTGTGGTTTTGAACTCAGGATCAGTGATTCGCAGCAGAATCAAGCTGTTGGACACGGTTCCGGTCAGCATACCAAAAGTTGAGAGAAACCTCTCTAAGCCGAACTTATCCAGACGCGTTGAAAACCACCACACGGTACTACTGGCAATCACGGCAATCAACACAACCGTAATCAGCATAGGCCCAATATACCTGGTTAAAGCGGCAAATTTGACCCCCAGAAGGCAGCAAACAATTACATAATCAACGCAGAGGCCGGTGAGCCGGTTGATGGTGCCACTGTCGATCTGATGGCCAGCGCCGCTCTTATTAATCAGCACTCGCGTCAGAATTCCGCCGAACAGACCCCAGATGTAGATCAGATTAAAGGTCAGCATACCGTATGCAGGCGGCAGAATAAAATACTTAAGGACATAACAGATCCCCCAGCTGACGCCGTAAGCTAAGGCTCCTAGAGCAACGTGAAAGGAGAGGGAATCGAGATTGGCGCTGTGAGTTACCTGGTTCCCCATCGATTCAGTTTTATCTTTAGCAATTATGCCGCGAAGAAAAGCTTTATCGAGACCATCACTACTGGTGTAAGCGGCAAGCCCCTTGCGAATGCCCCAGTTAGCAATCGGAACGCCGACAAATGCGGCTACGATATAACCCATCGCCGCGTATGTGACCCCCAGAGTAACCACATCCTGCATCCCGCATTTCTCCCATATTTGAGCATAGGTAGTTGCGGAGCCTGGACCCCCGGCAAAGCCGATACCGGCCAGAAAACCGGTCGCGGTTTCAAGAGATGCACCGGTTACCGCATTCCAAGCGGAGATCACCCCAAAACCAATAAGCAGCTGTAACATATAGACGGCGGCGTAAAGTAGCCCAATCCATAAGGTTCCCCGGAATATCTCCCTGCCCATGCCTTTACCGTCACCATTACCACCCTTGATCGCCGACAACCCGATTAGCGTAAAAGCGAGGCTGAAGAACAGGTTGGTCAGGTTGATAAAGGTACCAAATTCGACCCTGACCCAACCGTCCGGACTGGGATAACCGATTACGCCGAGATTGATTAGCAGCATACCGACCAATCCTGCCAAAAGGCTTGAAGGAAACAAGAATTTCTGGAAAAACGTGACTTTACTTCGGACTACAACTCCAACGGGGATAAGGATTGAAGCCCAGATAAAGGCTATAATATATGGGGTTAAGAGTTTTTCCATTTGTTAAACCTCCTGGTGTTGGCAAAGAGACGATATCGTAATTTCTAGCAGATGGGCTAAGTACACAATATTGGATTTAGACCCCGGAGAATTCCGGGGTCCATAACTGTGATTATTCATCAGTGAGGCGATCATAACAACCGCTGGTCAGATCCTCTCTCTCCTGCAGAATAAGAGCTTTCCTGATCTTACCTGTGGGGGTCGTCGGAAAGCTCTCTTTGTACTCGACATAGCGCGGCACCTTAAAATCAGCAAGATTTTTAACGCAATGGGCAATGATTTCTGCGGGAGGAATTGTCTCGGAGCTTTCACCCAGGGCCGGAACGATATAGGCTTTAACCTCCTCTTTGCGATCCTGATCCGGAACCGGAACTACGGCAGCAGAGAGAATCTTGGGATGGCTCATCAGAACATTTTCCACTTCCACGGCGGCAATATTGTCTCCAGCTCGTTTGATCATCTCTTTAATGCGCCCGACGATGTAAAAATAGCCCTGTTCATCTTCTCGAAAAAGGTCTCCGGTTCTGAACCATTCACCGGAAAAAGCTGCATCAGTTGCCTCAGGCTTATTGTAATAGCCTACAAACATGCCCGGCCCACTAACCCACAGTTCACCGGTCTCCCCTTGCACCACTTCCTGGCCAGCTTCGTCAACGATCTTGACGGTACGAAAGGCGGTCGGCTTGCCGACAGAACCAGAACCACTCATATGACCGTCTTCAAGCGGCATAACGATACCAGGCCCGATCTCAGTCATACCGTACCCCTCTCTGAGAGGTGTATTAAAACGCTCTTCAAAAGCTTTATGAATACCTTTAGGAATCGCACCACTGAAGAGTATTCTCAAGTTGTTTTCCTTATCTTCTGGGTATTCCGGCTGCTTAAAAATCCAGTAGGAGAGCAGGGCCCAGGATACGGTGATGCCATATTTACGAATAGTCGGCATAAATTTTGACGGACTGTAGCTTCGGGCCACTACCATCTTCATCCCTTTCATAATGCACATAAGCAGTTCCCAGGGCGGATCCATATAGTAGAACGGCTCAACACAGAAAAACACATCCCTTTCGCTCATCTTCTGGGCCGCAACCCAAGCTAAGGTCTGCCAGTATTCGTGCGTCAGCAGACAGCCTTTGGGAAATCCGGTTGTGCCCGAAGTGTATTGAATACTTATCAAATCATCTTCACCAACCTCTACCCCACTAAACTCTGTCGCAGCGGTCAGGGCAAGACCTGGCAGATTCGGTCCGATGTCACCAGCTTCAACACCAACCGAAAACAGTATCTTAATGTCGGGTGTATTATCCTTTACCTGTTTGAAAACCGGTGCGTATTCATCGGCTATAACGAGACCGACAGAGTCAGAATCATTGAGAGCATACTCTAAATCTTCGCCTTGGAGCCGAATATTTAAAGGCACCGCAACGGCTCCGATTTTAGCCAGAGCCAGCCAGACAAAAATAAATTCAGGGCCGTTGGCGAGCATCATCGCAAAGTGATCACCTTTGCTTATACCCGCCTTCTGCAGAATGACAGCATATTGATTAACCGTATCGTTCAATTGTCTGTAGGTATAAGATTTATCCTCTGTAATAAAATAGAGCATCTCATTACTGGCGAAACGATCCACCGCTTTCTCAAGCAGGGTTGCAATATTCTTTTCTATTCCGTCAATACTCATCTTTAGCTCCTTTATATTAAAATTCTATTTATTAGAAACCTGTTTAATAACGGGCAGATCGATAAATGAGGCGTAATCACTGTTTCTGAAGATCGTAACCGTCGGATCCCCTTCCAGGGGAATACGATCAAAATTGCCTTTGTCAGCACCGGCAATAGCGATACGAATGCGATGTCCTTTTTTAATCAAAACCGAGGTTGGAATCATCTCAAAAGCAAGTTCCGCTATCTCACCCGGCACTAAAGGCTGAGCATCTTTTTTTACAAAGGAGTGGTACGGGGTAGACTGTTTAATATAAGGGTTCTGCGACTCCTTTCGATGGATAACACGCAGCCCACCTTCGGTAATCAACCGGCTTTTTCCGTCTTGATCAACATCTTCAAAGTACGCAATCAGAACCCCATCTTTATGATCGGAAGATACATACAGGGTTACAACCGGATGTCCGGTGATCTGCATATCTGTACCTAGAGGCGAACTATCATAGGTCAACATTCTCTTATCCATGTCGCCGCGATTGTCGTAGTTCAGAACCGGGCCACCAGCACCGGTAGTCCAGCGGCTTTCAGGACCGGTAGTAACGTCAAAATCAACCTTATATTTATCGAAAGCACTATCATTAACCGGCCTCTCTGAAGACAACTTAAAACCCTCCTGCAAAAACATACGTAAGCTCCGGGAGCCGGCAGGCGGCCAGACATCGGTCTCCTTATAAACCTCTTCACCAAGGTTGAAGTAAGTAATGGCTGACCACTTATCAACTCCATTATCCGCCCCCTTCAGATAGTGATCAAAGAAGTCACCGGCCATCTCCCACTGATCATGTTCACTCGGTAAAGGAGCCAGAATTTTGTCACTTACTACATAAGGGCTGGCATGTGAACGCCCACCATGGTTAGATCCGAGAATCAGAATTTTCATCGGATTACTATAATTGAGAAACTGAAGGATATTGGAGTCTGAAAGCCCACCATCGTACCAACTGCACATTTTAAGCATGGCAACATTGGATTTTTCGATTCTATCTTTAAGTCTCACTGTTGAAATATCTAAAGTTGAGATGCCCGAATCACCCCACTCCTGATCAATAAATTCAATCGGAGTCCCTTCTTTAGCCACATCTGAGTTTTGGGCATGCTGCGCGATCGCTTTCGCCAACATCTTCCCATCAGTGTCGGCATCGACCGGTCGAATTGCCCGCCCCAGCATCTGCCACTGATTATTATCGAGCATTTTCACATAAGCACCCCACTTGTTAATTACGGCAGCAGCCGAGAGTCCATAGGGTTTGGCATAGGTCTTAAAATGATCGAGATAACCGCCACCCCAAGGGAAGATGGCCTTCACCGCCGGATGGTTTTGAGCCGCGAGGAGTTCCGCATTAGTACCGGGATATGATATGCCATAAGCCCCGATCTTCTGGTTACTCCAAGACTGTTTAATCACCCACTCGGCAACATCGTAATGATCCCGGGCCTCAGTCGGACCCCATTCGATAACGCGGGTCCCGTACGATGCCCCGGAGCCACGAACATCGACATCAATGATTGCATAACCATGGGAGAGGAGAACCATATCATTGGCATTTAAGAGCGGCAGATCCTGCCACTGCTCAGGATTGGGAGCAAGCCCTGGGTTCTCGACTATGGCCTTGCGGGAAGAGCGATAGTAACGGGTTAAATGAAGCAGTGCCGGGATTTTATCACCAGATTTATAGCCATCCGGCACTGTAATATCCGCAGCTAATTTAACTCCGTCACGCAAAGTGATGTATAATGATTTCGTCGTTCCCTGATTTTGGGCTCCGGCTGACAGTGGTAAAAACAGACAAACCAACAGAATGACCGCTAACGACAACGTTATTAATGTTCTGTGATTATAATTTATGCAGTTTCCTTGATTATGGTTGAACTTAATCTCTTTCATCAATAAATTCCCTTTGCTCCAAATATCAACCTAAGTTAAATAGTTGCTGTGCATTATCATAAAGCCACTTCTCTTTGACTTTATCTTTTAACGGCAGGCCTTTAACTTCGTCGACAATCTGCGTCAGCGGCAACGCCAGCTCTCCAACCCCGGAACCGAATACGATCTGATCCTGCAACAGGGTGTTTGCAAACTGTATCAGCATTTCAAAGCCTGATCCCGGCACCGAAAGATATTTAGGACGATGAGAAGAGGTATCGATATAGATATTGCGATGGCGGCGGGCGACACCCACCAGCTCCGGCACCCAGGGCCAACCACCACAGGTTGCCACAATTTTCACCTTGGGAAAATCCCGGGCGACTTTATCCAAGTTCCGGGGATGGCCAACTTCCATAGGCAGTTCGGTATTGTAACTCATTGCCGTATAGCAGAAAACCGGCACATCAAGAGAGGTTGCCAGAGCGTAGCAAGGGTAATAGCGGGGGTCAGTGGCAGGAATACCCGACTTAAATGAATTAACATGCAGGGCGACAAAACCGGATGATTTAATTGCCTTTTCAACTTCATCAAGAGCCTTATTCGCATCGATAAAAGGGTTAAACACTGCCGTCCCTTTTTGCTTTTCCGGCACCCGGGCAATGCGCTCGTGAGTTTTATCGATCTCAACATCATCAAGCAAGCCCCACACAATTCCAGCCTTATCGAGCTGAGCTTTATATTGTGAATCAGTTGGAGTAATTTTGTCGGCCAGCCCGACAAGATATGTTTTGAATTCGCCAGCGGACAGTTCAGCCCCCTTTTTTTCAAGATCCTCAAAACTACAGCCCAGAGCATTAGCCCATAGATCTCCGAAGATGTGTCGATAGTTGGCGAGCCCATCTCCTTCACCGTTCATAACAAAAAAGCTCATATTTTCCGCCAGCTCATCGGCAGTAAGCGGCGCATCAAGCCTTACATCAATTACTTTTTGCATTGTGGTTGTCCTGTTTATGTTTTATATGTTTATTGAAATTGTGTTACAATTTTTATTCAGACGAACTGCTTTTCGCAGGCGTCAGCCAGCGGGCCAAAGCTGGCAACAGGATAATCGCTCCAAGCATATTGACCAGGAACATAAAAGTTAACAGAATTCCCATATCTGCCTGGAACTTAAGTGGCGAAAAGACCCAGGTGGCAACTCCAATCGCCAGCGTCACCCCGGTAAACACCACAGCATTACCCGTATCCTCCAGGGTACGAAAATAGGCCTCATTAAGCTCTACTCCATCATCCATCAATTGAATAAAGCGACTATAAATATAGATCCCGTAATCAACCCCGACCCCGACACCGAGGGCAACCACGGGCAAGGTGGAGACTTTCAGCCCGATCCCTAGCAGACTCATCACGGCATAGCCGAGCAGAGAAACCAGGCCTAACGGCGCAATTATACAGATCAGCGATTTCAGCGAGCGATAGGTGAGAAAGCAGAGAATGATGATCGCCATAAAGAGGTAGATCAAGATCGGAAACTGCGCTCCAGAGACAACTTCATTGGTTGCCGCCATAACCCCGACATTGCCACAGGCCAACTTAAATTGAAGATCGTCAAGTCCGTATTCTTCATTGTAACTTTTCACTTCCGCCACAATCCGGGCGATGGTTTCCGCCTTATGATCGGCGGTGTAAATCTTAACCGGCATAACACTGCAGTCCGGACTGAATAGGCCGCTGCTGGTTGACAACCCTTTAATAGACTGCACCAATACCAACTGATTTCGCGGTAGCACCTGCCATTTGGGATAACCCTCGTTCCAGCCACCGTTAACCGCCTTGGCAACCCGGGGTAGACTAACGACAGTCAAAACCCCCGGCACATTGCTCATATGCCAGGCGAACCGGTCAATTAAGTCCATCTTGTTATAGTCGATACAGGCATCCGGCACCGTTTCGACAATAACAGAGATAATATCAACACCGATATAAAAGTGGCTGGTAATCATCCGGCTGTCTTTATTGTAACGTGAATCAGGACGCAGCTCAGGAATCCCTCGGGCGATATCACCGATCCTAATTTCAGATCCCTTCCAGGCCCCAAAACAGACCAGCATAACCGCAATCAGCAACACCACAGCAGCCGGTTTAAACTCCGTCACCTTGGCCACCGTTCGCCAGAGTCCCTGCATCTGCAGGGCCCGTTTCTGAGTTTTGACCCGGTATTTAGCTTCATATGTAACATAGGAGAGTAGAAGCGGGAGCAAAAGCAGATTGGTAAAAATTATCACCGCCACACCGAGACTTGCGGTAATCGCCATCTCCTGAATCATCTGAATATCGATCAGCAAAATAGTAATAAAACCGATGGTATCACTCGCCAGAGCAATACAGCCGGGGATCAACAGACGGCGAAAGCTGGCCCGGGCGGCGGTTATATTGTCAGCACCATTAAAAACCTCGGCCCGACTACTGCTGACCATCTGCACACCATGACTGATACCGATGGCAAAGACGAGAAAGGGAACTAAAATTGACATCGGATCGATACCAAAACCCAGAAGCGGCAGCAGACCCAACTGCCAGATGACCGCCGTCAAAGAGCAGGTCAACAGAGTAACCGTCAGAATACAAGACTGAGTATACCAATAGACCAGAAAACCGGTAATCAGAAAAGCGATACCAAAAAAAAGAATCACCCGTTTTGCACCATCGGTCATATCGCCGATAAACTTTGCAAAACCGATTATATGGACACTGATCTCATCAGTTTCAAGATTACTTCTGATATTCTCAAGCTGCTTTGCAACCTCAAGATAGTCCAAACGTTCACCCGTATCAGGGTTGATATCGAGCAGCTCGGCACTAATAATTGCGGCTGAAAAATCGACCGCGACCAGCTGACCGATAATGTTTGATTTAAGGATATTCTTGCGCACCTGCTCAAGTCCCTCAGGAGTAGTCTGAAAATCTGCGGGGACAACCTTACCGCCCGCAAACCCAACTTCAGTAACCTCGGTAAAACGAACATTGGGAGTGAACAAAGATTTAACTTTTGTGCGATCGACACCGGAAAGATAAAAGACATCGTCGGTAGCTTTTTTGAGGGTGTCGAAAAAATCTGGTTTAAAAATACTGCCATTTTTAGACTTTAAGGCAATCAATATCTGATTTGCCCCGCCGAACTCCTTACCATGTTTGACAAAGGTCTGCATATATTCATGGTTTAAGGGAAGCAGTTTACTGAAACCGGCATCGATACGCAGCTTAGTTGCAGAATAACCCATAAATATTGTCAGCATTAAAAAAATGGTTATAAATAGACGTCGATGTCCGAAGATAATATTTTCCAATCCGGGAATTAAATTTTTCATATCACTTGCCTTTTACTGGTAGAGTTAAATCTTCACCCAAACCGAGATCATCTGAACTCAATTTTTTCAAACCAAAAGATCCGGCCAGAATCACCCCACCATCATCCGTTTTTACAGCTTTTAAAATACTCTTGCGATTGGGTTGCTGTTTAAGAGTAAAGCTTTCCCCCCCATCGTTGCTGACCAGCAGGACACCACCAAGTCCGGTGACAATAATATGCCCGCTATCAAGACACAAGCCGCGAGTCAGTGACGCCTGAGTTTTAATTTTTATCAGTTTCCAATTCTCTCCGGCATCTTCGGAACGAAACAGGTGACCACGCAGTCCAAAGAAGAGTACCACATCACCCTTAAGAGGCTGGCAACCAAAAAATGAACCGTTGTAAGGTGAAGGCATCGCCATCCAGGTTTTACCTTCATCATCAGAGCGAAATATATTACCTGCTTCTGCAGCCATGTAGATATATCCATTTTCTGAGGCAATGATCTGATTAAGATGAAAATCCCACATCGGCTTATCCCACTCATCCACACTCCCACTCTCGGAGGTATCACCATCATCTAAACTGGCACCAAAAGTCAGGGGTTCAAACACTCTTTCATTCCAGGTCTGACCTCCGTCACGGGTCTCCAGATAGAGGCCGTATGCACCAACCGCAATGCCATAGTCCGCATCCCTGAACCAGACGTCAAACAGCGGACGCTCATCATTGGGATTGTTATAGAGACGTGACCAGGAGTTACCGCCGTCATCGGTACGCAAGATTTCTGCATCATGGCCAACGACCCAGCCCAATTTCCGGTTAAGAAAAAAAACACCAGTTAAGGTTGCCCGGGTCGGGACATCGACCTGCCTCCAGGTTTTTCCGTTATCACCGGATATAAGGATATGTCCCCTTTCACCAACCGCTACCGCAAAACTATCAATAGAAATACAGTCCAGAAGCAGTGAATATGGTGCCCGGGGAGCTTTCACAGAGGATTCGTCAGCTTCCTCCAGAGCTGCAGCAGTTGGAACTCCAGCTATTAAATAACTTGCTACAAACATATATATCAGTAGCAATCTGAAAAATAATTTACCGAGCCGGCAAAGGCCTGAGAGGGTAAACAAAAAATCCATAAGAAGCTCCAAAACAGTTAAAGGAAAAATTTTAACCAGAAGGTGATCAGATTTACCTGACCACCCTCCTTTAAAAAGGTTAATATTGAATCTCTTTCCCGAACTACCGACTTAGCGGCGACCGGATCTACGCAGGGAATTAGGTGAGAACTCACCGCGACGAATCTCAACTTCAAAATCCCACATTTCATCAACTTCATTGCTCAGCTTGTCCGCCATATAGCGCCCAGCCTGAAGATCATAATGAATCTCTCCAATCGCATAGATCGAAAAAATTTCATAAAAGTTAATGGTGTGAGCTTCAGAAACACGCCAGAGGTCATCACGGTTGTCGTATAAATCGGCAACCAGTATCGACCAGGAATCTTCGTCTACATACATTGTACGTCTTTTGTAGATGTGGCTGGTGTTCTCCTTTAACGTCGCTTCCACTATCCACAAACGATGGAGCTCATAACGCATAGCATCCGGGTTTGGGTGCATAGGAGTCAAAAGTTCTTTATAAGATATCTTCGGGCTCTTGAATTTGTATGAATTATAGGGAACGTAGAACTCTTTTTTACCTACAAGTTTCCAGTTATAACGCTCGGGACTACCATTGAACATATCGAGTGAGTCGATAGTCTCAAGGCCGTCACCACCACCGGTCGGAGTGTCAAAAGCGTACTGCGGTGCCCGGCGCACGCGGCGCTGACCAGGATTGTACATCCAGGCTTTACGACTTTCTTTATTTTGATCCAGGGTTTCATGCACCAGACTGATACTCCCAGCGATCCGGGCCGGGGCCTGATCCTCACTTTTGTAACAGAAGAGCATATTGTCGAGTTTACTGTCATCCATACCTTCTTGTGAATATGTCATATTGAACAACTCAGTATGCTCACCCAACGTATAACCACCACTACGGGTTACCGGAACATTGTGATAATGTCGAAACATTTTGACTCCACGCCACCGGGTGAGATGATTCCAGATAACCTCGAGACCATCGTGAGGAATCGGAAACGGGATTCCTTCGCCAACATTTTTGAGGCCGTTACCACCCTCAACCATTTGCGCATTCGAGGCAATTCTTTTGGTCGCATTATAGATACGCTGTGGAGCAGAGCTACTCCGGTGGGTCGGATAAACGTTCATTTTAAAAGTTGGGTATTTAAGCAGCAGGGCTTTGTGGCCTGCGGTCAGTTTGTCGGCGTACTGATCCATATTTCCAGCAGTTATGGTAAAAAGAATCTTGTCATCAACATACGGATCGATATGGTGATCGCCAGGCTTATATCCATCTGGCGGAGTCGTAATTCCACCAGTCCACTCAGGAATAGTGCCATCAGCGTTACCCGCCTTTTCCGCACCAAGAGGGGTAAGATCGTTTCCCAAACGGGCAATCTCTTCCGCAGAGGCCGTAGCCCAGACGTTAGCAACGCTGCCAACTATCAGTAGTACGGCAACACCTAAAATAACGAGTGATTTTTTTCGCATAGTTTTTCTCCTCTCCTAAAATGAATATTTAATATTAGCTGAAACAACATCACGATCATTGGTTTTATTGAGATCACCAGCACCAAAGAAATTAGTATATGAAAGATCAAGCTTCCAAGTTTTCTGATAATCGAAAGCAACCCCGGTAGAAACCGCCTTACGGCGTCTCAAGAAACTGGCACCTCCGGGTGAGATACCGTGCACATCATGTTTCCAGGCAATCCGGGGAGATATGGAGACTGCGCCGATAGCATTGCTGTAGGTTAATCCCGCCATCGCCCGGTAGCCCCAAGATGTAGCATCAGCATCATTTCCAGGACAATCGAGCGCCAACTCATCGGTATCGGGCATATCATCAACTTGCATTACGCCGGCTTCAACCAACATAAACCCGGAAGTTGACCCTAAGGTCGGACCGAGTAATTTGGTTACAGTTGCCTGAGCCTGATAAACATCACGTTCAATATAACCATGAATCAATTCACCGGATTTCCAAGATCCTTCCATCTGCCCAGGCAGACCTAAAGCTGCCATAATCAGCGGCTCATCAGCAATCTGCAGAGGCATATCCGGACGATAGGAAATTTCTCCCTGGACCGCAAAACTGCCGATTTGAGTTGAAGCACTTATACCGAATAGCTGAATATCCTCGACATATTCTGTCAGATAATGGGCTGTCGCGGGAACCCCGACTATACTAGCTTTCACAGCACTGATAGTGGGAATACGGTTATGATATTTAAGATAGAAAAAGCCAAATTCAGTATCATTTAAAGTGGGTGAATACCAGCGCAGAGCTAAGCCATACTGACCGGTGTCTTTGGCTTTTTTTGTCTCTACCCGGGTAACAGTATAAGGATAAGTTCCCTCGGGCAATCGGCCACCACCCAACGTAATATAATCACCGCCATCCCCGGCATAGTCAAGAGTACTCCAATAGGAACCGTTAGGGTCAATATCGGTTTGATGCCAGTCGTATAAATAGAGACCCTCCAGACTAATATTCTCGGTCAGACCAAACGAGGCCCAGACCATTCCTTCAGGAACCAGAGCCTCTTTTAATTCTGAGCCCGGCAGTCGAAAAGCGGCAACATCAACCGGGTTGATTGCGTTAATACTGTTACCGATAAATGTGCTCTCTCCCCAACTTACTACCTGATCACCAACCCTGATTTGAGCCGGCATATCACCGAGGTAAAATTCCCACCAGATAAATGTGTCCAGAAGTTTAATATCACTACCAACTAGATCTAAGGCATCACTCGAAAGCTCCTGCTTCTCACGACGACCTTTCTCATTTTCATAATCGTAAAAGGCACTGCCTCGAACAAAAATACCGCACATATCACGGTAAGCAATATCCAGTTCACTGGTAACTTTAAAAGCATTACTGACCACACCCTTATCATAGTTCAGATTCCCATCATCGGAATTTACGTCGGTTCGGTTCCCTCCATTGGCAATACCGATAAGATCTTTATCCCGATCCTGAACCCGCATGGTTACACCGTAAGTCAGGGTCGTATCAAGTCTGCCGACAAAATCTCCACTGCGGAAGCCAAAGGCTTCTACCTGGCGTGGATAAATAAACGGTATGGCAGTAACAAGCAGCAACAGGCATGCTGTTATTAGCGAATAACGACAAAGATTTTGTTTCATTTGACTTGTCTCCTTTCTAGGCAAAAGATTATTAGCTAAAACGTTTTCTTCTTTGCTGGATTTAACGTTCACTTTCTAAAATACAAACTGCGGTTCTGATTGATCTAATTATAAGCCCCCCCCTTAAATCTAATTGATTAACTAAATACTAACTAATAAATTGAGTAAAACATTAACCCTCTCCAGCTCTCCAAATTATAAGGTATCCCCTACCAATTTGATTTATTGATTAATTGCTTACTAATAAAAATTATAAAACGCAAAAATTATTTTCACTCTTTAAACAATATTATGACCAACTACGCCAATAAAGGACCCACCAACGAAATCAACGCCTTTCATCAAGACCGAGCAGATCATAGATATTTTTTTTCATTGCTTGAGTAATCTGAGCAGTATAGGGGTTATCCGGCAGAGTACTACGAAAGTATCCATAGCCCTCTAGAACAGCAAAAATTATAGTGGCTACTTCCTTCTTGTTATCTACTTTGACAACCCCTGCCTTTTCAGCCAGTTCAATTTCTAAGGCACAAAAATCTATCAAGCCCCGGTTCAGTTCCTGCAACCGTTCCCAAACTTTCTCATTTCTGAGCCCTAAAGCGTAAATAGACCAAAACACCCTACCACGTTTTGGCAGATTGTCAGAATGCTCAAAAACAGCGTTTATCAAAAAATATAGCCGCTCACGCGGATCAGAGCAACCACTCAAAAAAGACTGATATGCTTCCAGAGCTCTTTCAAGAAGATAGTCTACAAGCTCAAAAATCAAATTATCTTTGGTCCCGAAATAGTGTATCAAAAGGCCTGAATTAACTCCCATACGATCTGCAATTTTACCAATCGTAGTTCCCATAAAGCCTTCCTCATCTACAACTTTATAGGCACATCTAAGTATTTCCGGTTTTCGAATGTGCGATATGCTTTTGCGACCCATACTTTTAAACTCCCTGATCTCTCCCCTTCTCACATAGATTAAACATCCACTAATCTATCTAAAATAGCTTGTCAAGCTTTTTTATTAAACGATCACTAATTTAATTCACGCTAAAAAACTACAACCAAGATTAAATGACTACGGTTTTTCATTTACGACGAAAAAATTTGCTGGTCAGCTTGAATAGTTTTCCTGCTTGTTCTATTCCAAATTGAGATATTATGGAAAAAAAGTCTTAAAAGAAAAACTATTGACTTTTTCAGCCATTTTATTTATGTGGGCACTGGTTGTTAAATAGTGTGAAGCGAAATCTCAGCTAAGAAGGTTGAGAAAACAGTTTTTCTCATCAAGCAACTTTTTAAAGATACGATTTACAGGGTAATCTGCGACCACGAAGGTCGGCTGGTTCACAGTATGTGAGCTACCGGCTTTCGTGGTTTTTTTGTTTTCCAGAGTAACCCTCTTTATCAGCATCTCAGGAGTCAGCTTGTATGACCATAAAATTATATTATCGTTTACGACTATTGTTCCGGGGTCTGTTTTTTTTATTGCTCAGTTCGAGTATATGCTTTGCAAATGACACAAACAATGAGGTGGGCGTAACCAGGTTGGAACAAATTACGGTTGAAGCTTGCCCCATCAATCCGACTAAACAGGGGGAAGATCGGCTCTATTCCGGTAGTGAAATTACATCAGAGGGTCTGAAACTGGTAGGGATTGGCGGTATGAGCAGCACATTTAAAGCCCTTTCCATACTTCCAGGCATCAACCCGGAACTTACCGATCCTACCGGTATCGGCGGAGCTGAGATGCGGCTGCGTGGGATTAAAAGCATGTTCACCGGCTTTAGCGTCGAAGGTATCCCAAACTATGGCATAATGAGTGTCGGGCCCAGGGATTATATCTACGATCTTGAAAATATGGCGGCGGTGAAGCTTTATCGCGGTGCGACTCCGGCGGCCCTATGCGGCGGTATTGGCAATCGTGGCGGGGCCATCGCTTTAAGCTATGCCCGGCCAGCTGACGATTTCACTCTGCAATTGGAACAGAGTTTCGGTCCGGATTCACTGAGGCGCAGTTTTTTTCGTCTCGATTCCGGTCTTTTGTTTAATCAGAGTAAATTCTTTCTCTCCGGCTCTTACACCAAAGCTGATAAATGGAAAGGTGCAGGTGAAGTCGGTGGTCGTAATCATATCACGTTGGGTGTCAGTCAGAAGTTCAATGACAATCTTGATGCCGAGCTATTCTACAATTATAACCAGGTCGATCAGGATCTCTATAAAGGCCTGAATTATGATCAGGCCCGTAATATCTCTCACCACTATAGAGATGACTATCTGGAGGATTTAACCGGAACCCCGGCTGACAAGGATTTTTACGGCTACCATCACAGTGAAACTGAAAATCATGATGTGATGACAATCATAAACTACTCTCCCAAAGAGCATCATACCTTCACACTCAAACCTTACTACTCATCCGAAGACAAAAAGTGGCTCGACGGCGGCGCTGACAAATACGTTGAAACTGAACGTTTTGGTTCCAAATTCGACTATACGAGAGATTGGAGCGGAGCCTTAATCAGTGCCGGTTACTGGTACGAAAATTTTGATCTTGAAAAGTATCTTCGCAAAAACAAGATCAATGATCAGGGGCGTAACTATGCCGGATGGGCTTACCTTGCCGAAAACCGGGGTGACGGTCATATTCATAGCCCCTACCTCCAACTGGATCGCAGTATCGGTCCTTTTTCTTGCCAGGCGGGAATAAAATATTTTTTCTACCATGAACCTGCAAATCGAGCCTACCTAAGTGATAAGAGTACTCCTTCTTCATACAGTAAAGCTCTGAATGACAATCTCGGGATCGACTACGAGATGAGTCTGGAAGCCGTAAACTACCAAAAATGGCTGCCCTCATTCAGTCTCGGTTATCAGGCATCTCCTGATCTTGAATTTTATCTGAATTATGGTCGTAATTATATGCGACCTTACGCTTATGTTCCGATTGCAATGGTCTTTAGTGGAAACCGTAAAAAATTCCAAGTGGCCGGTCTCTCCCTGCAAGATCTATTCGACAAATGGAAACTTGAAACCTCAGATAATTTCGATTTTGGCTGCCGTTTTGAGCATTTTTGGTTCAGTCTCTCCCCAACCATCTTTTATGCCCGCCACCAAGATCTGCTTTTTGTCGCTAATGACAATCGGGTTGGGGTCAGCTATCACCAGAATGTCGGTGATGCTACCGTCTGGGGGGCTGAACTCGAATGTAATATCTACCCGACCGACAACCTTATACTCTTTTTCAATCCCAGCTATACCAAAGCCACATTTGATAATGACCTTGTAAGTACGGACAGCATTCTTGAGACCGGCGGCAACGATCTGCCGGATACGCCCCGCTGGCTCTTAAAAGCCGGTTTCATCTACTATTACAAAAATTTTACGGTCTCACCCAGTATTAAATATGTTGACCAACGTTACGGAGATATTGAAAACCGAGAAGAGATTGACAGCTATACAACGGTTGATTTGACAATCGAATACCTGATAAAAAATCCCTGGTTTCTTCAGGAAGCCAGCCTGAAACTGGAGTTTACCAACCTGTTTGATAAAAAGTATGTCGGCACAATCAGGGCTGATGACGACGGTTTCAATACCAGCCAGTATTACTCTGGAGTACCGTTCACAACAGTGTGTAAAATCAGCGGGAAGTTTTAGTGGCCTGCAGGTTCTTTACTTATTTTTTTATTTTTACCCGTCTCAAAGGATTAGACTGATTTCTGCCCGGATTTCAATAGCCTTTGTGTGGCCCTGGGTTTAACAAATTCTTGGTACCAGATCACCACTCGGTTGATCAATAATGCGTTCTCCCCCGATCAACGTCTTCATGATGACTCTTCCCGTCGGTTGATTTTCTTCAACCACCCGGCCGATAATTGCGGCATTTTTTCCTAAAGGGTCATGCTTCATAATCTGGATGACTTTTTCAGCCTCATCTGCCGGACAAAAGAGCAGCATTTTCCCCTCGTTAGCCAGAAACAGGGGTTCCAATCCGTAAATTTCAGCAAAACCGCGAACCTCTTCTTTGACCGGGAGAGATTTTTCCTCGATTTGCAGGTGGGTTCGAGATTGTTCGGCAAGCTCGGCCAGAACGCCACCGGCACCGCCCCGGGTGGCATCTCGCAGGCAGTGGATGTTGACGGAATTTTTTTGTAATTTTAGTACCAGGTGGTTCAGGGAGGAAGCATCAGAAATAATGGTGCTTTCGGGAAAACCCTCTTCTCGGGAAGTAATGACCGCCGCGCCATGATCGCCGATCGTGCCATTGACGATAATAAGATCATCCTTTTTAATCCGCTGTGGTCCAAATGGCAACTTTTCATGAACCCCAATTCCGGCGGTATTGATATAGATGCCGTCGGCCATACCTTTAGGAACGACCTTGGTGTCTCCGGTAACGATCTGAACTCCGGAAGATTGCGCAGCCGTAGCCATCGAGATAACGATTTTTTCAAGATCAGCCAATCGAAATCCCTCTTCAATGATAAAGCCCGCACTTAAATAGAGGGGGCAGGCTCCGGACATAGCGAGATCATTAACCGTGCCGTGTACGGCCAGTGATCCGATATTACCTCCGGGAAAAAAAATTGGATTGACAGTATAACTATCGGTTGTAAAACTTAGGCTTTTTTGATCAACGGTCAGCAGGGCGCTGTCATTGAGTGGTTCTAAATGAGAATTGCGGAAATTTTTCAGAAAAAGGTCATGCACTAACTCAGATGTTAAGCGACCGCCACCACCGTGACCGAGCATTATCAAGTCATCCATAATTATTGAGTCCTTTCTTATTTTGTATTTTTGGCCGCCATCTGCTGGGCCGCGATTAATGCTTGACCTAAAGCCAAACCGCCATCATTGGTAGGAACTTGACGGTGGTAATAGACTTTCAATAAATGATTCTTGCTATCGTTATTTGCCGGCCATTGTTGACACCCTTCGAGGAGCAGGCGATTTTGAAAGCAGCCGCCACTTAAAACTACTCGATCAAGATTGAAGCCAACCGACAATTTCTCCGCTGTGGTCATCAGAGCATCGATCAGGGAGTCGTGAAAAAGAGCCGCCAAAGCCTCACTGGAAGATCCGTTAAGGGAGAGTTCTGCAAGTTTTTCGATCATGGGTAAAAGGTTCAGTTGATAGTAGTATTCATTTTTTGGTTTCAGCTCTTCGGTCACTGTCCAAGGTAGCAGGGTTGCCCTTGAAGTTTTTTGGTTCTCGTGATCCCGGTGGAAATTCGTCGCCATGGCTTCGAGTTCAATGGCGGCTTGGCCCTCGTACTTGCACGCTTGGGAAAAACCGAGGATGGCGGCAACCCCATCAAAAAACCGTCCCAGGCTTGAGGTCAGAGGGTTGTTGACCGATTGTTTCAGTATTAAGGAAAGATCCTGATCGGAAAAAGATTCAGGAACAAATTTTAGTTCTCGGGATTTTTTCAGCCAATCATCAGGATCGGCCTGATTAAGCAGGCTTAAGCCAATGCGCCAAGGTTCGCGAATCGCTCTCTCACCACCCGGTAACGGAAAATAAACGAGTTGACCGAGTCGAGTAAAGCTGTTTTCCTCAACATGCAAGAATTCTCCGCCCCAGATATGACCATCCGTACCATAGCCGGTACCATCCATGGCCAAACCTAAGACCGGACCGGAAATTTGGTTGTCAGCCATACAGCTGACGATGTGAGCGTGATGGTGCTGTACCCTGATAACGGTCTTGGCTGAAAGTGCTTTGGCAGCCACCGAACTATAATAGGCGGGATGCAGGTCGCAGGCGATGATTTCCGGTTGACAAGCAGCGATTTTTTCCATCAGCATAATATTTTCATGAAAAAAATCACGGGCCTGCGGGGTCTCCAAGTCACCAATATGGGGGGAACATAGGGCCTTCTCACCCGTTATCAGGCAGAGTGAGTTTTTGAGCTGGCCACCTAAGGCAAGAATCGCCGGCGACCGGTTTTTAAGGGCAATATTTTGTGGGACATAGCCCCGGGAACGTCGTAAAAGTTGCGCCTGCTGATTGACCACCATAACAACGGAGTCATCAAGGCGGACAACAATATCGCGATCATGAAGCAGGAAATAGTCGGCAATTCCTTTTAAACGCCACAGCGCTTCCAAGTTTCCGATGCAAATTGGTTCATCACTGATATTAGCACTGGTCATAACCAGCACCTTAATCTCCTCCTCAGCAAAGAGCAGGTGGTGAAGCGGTGTATAGGGCAGCATAATGCCGTAGCAGGAGAGACCCGGAGCTATAGCCGGTGATAATCGGTGGCTGTCCCCATCTTTAAGGCCACTGTTTTTTTCAAGCAGGACAATTGGTCGAGCCGGGCTTAAGAGAAGTTTTTTTTCAGTCGCATTGATAGAGACAAGTTTTTCAACGGCGGCCAAATCTTTAACCATCAGAGCAAAAGGTTTAGCATTGCGTTGTTTCCGTTCACGAAGACGGTTGACGGCATCGTGGTTATCGGCGGCCACGGCCAGATGAAAACCACCGAGTCCCTTAAGGGCAATAATTTTACCCTCTTTGAGAAATTTTCCGGTTAAATGAAGTATGTCCGTCGTCGCTATTTTCTCTCCCTGAGCATCACATAAGGTCAGTTGCGGCCCACATTCCGGGCAGGCGGTGGCTTCGGCATGAAATCTACGGCTTTGAGGATCATCATATTCAGTCTGACATTTACGACAGAGAGGAAAGGCAGCCATCGAGGTTCTTTGTCGGTCATAAGGCAGATCGTTAACAATCGTCAGGCGCGGGCCACAGTCGGTACAATTGATAAACGGATAGCCAAAACGCCGATCAGCGGGATCGTTCATTTCGTTAAGGCAGGCCGGACAAGTTGCCATATCGGCCCCGATCGTGAGTTCATGCGAACCCTCTTGCGGGCTTTCCCAAATTTCGAACGAATTGGATGAACTATGTTTGCCGGCAGGAACCCCTTTGGGGGGTATCTCTTGCTGAGTGAATTTATTTACGACTGCCGGAGCCGGCAGGGTTGAGAAGATTTGTTCCGTAAACCTGTCAACGTCTGTTTCCAAACCTTCGATCTCAACCCTTACCCCATCCGGTCGATTACAAACAAAGCCGGAAAGCCGCAGATCTGTGGCCAGGCGATAGATGTACGGGCGAAAACCGACTCCCTGGACAACGCCGGTAAAATGGAGACGTAATCTCTTTATTTTCAATTTTGCCCTAATCTTCTTTCTGATTATGCTGAAAATCTTCGATGGCTTTAGTCAGCCAGGCAAACCATTCTTTCAGGCCGTTATCCTCCTTGCATGAAACCTCAAAAATCTTGAGTTTGGGATTGATGGCATGAGCATCGTGCCGGGCTTTTTTTAGATCAAAATCGACGTAGGGGGCAAGATCGATCTTGTTGATCAGGAGCACTGATGATTCAGCAAACATAAGTGGGTATTTAGCCGGTTTGTCAGCCCCTTCCGGCGTGCTTAAGATCATAATCTTGGCATTTTCACCAATCTTAAACTCTGCCGGACAGACCAGGTTGCCGACATTTTCGGTAATCAGAAGATCAAGATTGTCAAAATCGAATGAGGGAAAAGTCTCCTTGATCATGTTGCCGTCAAGGTGGCAGGCGCCGCCGGTATTGATCTGGACGACCGGTATGTCGAGCTTGGCGATTCTTTCAGCATCGTAACTGTCCTGGATATCACCCTCAATAACCCCGATTTGAAAGTGCTCGCGCAAAGCCATGATCGTTTTTTCAACCAAAGTGGTTTTGCCCGCGCCCGGTGAACTCATCAGATTGATGACGTAAACTTTTTTTTCATCAAAAAAAGTGCGGTTATCTAAAGCAATCCGATTGTTGGCATCAAGGATATTGGTGACGACATTAATTTTCATATTGATGTTTTCCTTAAGTTGTTGGATAGCGAAAAAAGGCGGCACAACAGCCTTCATTTGAGACCATACAGGGGCCAAAAGGGGTTGCCGGGGTGCAAGCGGCACCAAAAAGAGTACATTCGGAAGGTTCGATGAGGCCGCGTAAAACCTCGCCGCAACGGCAGGCGCGATTAGCTTGACTGTTGATCTTGGGAATTGAAAAATGGCTCTGGGCATCGAAAGCCGCAAACTTTTCTCTTAAGACCAAGCCGCTTTCGGGAATCTTGCCTAAGCCCCGCCAGTTGACGGTTGCCGGCTGGAAAACTTCATCCATAATAGTTCTGGCTTTCGGGTTCCCTTCATTTTTCACCCCACGATGGTATTGTATCTTAACCTCTGTAACCCCATTCGTCAACTCTTCCAGGATTAGATATATCCCTTCAAGAATATCAACCGGTTCAAAGCCGGTAATAACTGCGGCCCGGTTCGTCTTGATAATGAAATCATAGGCCTGGGCTCCGATAATCGTACTGACGTGGCCGGGGCAGAGAAATCCGTCAATTTTGAGCTCTTCTTCAGCCAGCAGGAGACGCATTACCGGCGGCATCAGTTTGTGGCTGCAAAATATAAAGAAATTGGTGATGCCCAGTTTTTTGGCTTGGAGGACAGCTGCGGCAACGGTGGGAGAGGTGGTTTCAAAACCAATGCCCATAAAAACAATTTTTTGCTGAGGATTGATTTTGGCCAGGGCCACGGCGTCAAGGGCGGAGTGGACGGTTTTTATCCGGGCTCCAGCAGCCCGGATTTTCTCCAGTGATTTGCCGTGGCTGCCGGGTACTCTGAGGAGATCGCCATAGCTGGCAAAGATAATGTTTGGCTGGGCCGCGAGCCAGAGAGCCTGGTCGACATCCTCAATCGAAGTAACGCAGACCGGACAGCCAGGGCCGGAGACCAGACGAATATTGTCGGGCAGAAGTTGGCGTATGCCGAAACGGCTAATGGCGGTAGTGTGACTGCCGCAGACTTCCATAATTGTAATTGGCTTGGTTAGGTCAGCCGCTCTTTTTTTGATCTTTTGCAGCAATCCCTGAACCAGTTCCGGAGACCGGTACTCATCAATATATTTCATTATCGATGATCTCCTGGAGCAGCGCCAAACTCTTTTGGGCCTCTTCAGTATCGATTTTATGGATGGCAAAACCGGCATGACAAAGGAGATAGTCATCAAGACTGACGGCTTCATCGAGCAGGTCAAGCGACACCTCACGTTTAGTCCCGCCGATCTCAATGACAGCCAGACAGTCATCTTCTTTAAAGGCGATAATCCGCCCGGGAAAACTTATGCACATATCAATCTACATCCAATTCTAAAAGCTGTAGTTCCTGCCAACCTTCGGTTACCGTGACCTGATCTCCCTGACAATGAGGGCAAATGGTCGGGTCGGCATCTTTACTGGTGAATTCCTGGTTACAATCAAAACAGTGAACTTTCAGGGGGAGAATAGTTAGTTCCATTTGGGCTTGGTCACAGATACTATTGTTGGCGAGGGTCTTAAAAGCAAAATCAAGGGCGGCAGGTTCCACAGAAGAGAGGCGCCCGCAGGAGAGATTTACCTGATTGACTTTGGTGAATCCGTGTTCTTTTGCCTGTTCATCGATAATTGTTAACAGGGATTGGACGAGGGATAGTTCATGCACTTTTAAGCTTCTCGTCGGTTTGGCACCAATTGCCATCCGGACAATTCTTTAAGAAAAAGTTTCTCCATGGCAGGGTATGAACTATACATGATCGGGGTCATGGTTGGATTCATCTCACCACCGTAATCTTGAGGGGTAATGCAGAGAAAGATGGTCTCAGGCAACTTATCCATTAACTCAGCTTTAATTAAGACATCAAAAAATTCAACCTCATGAGCTGAGGTTGGAGCGGGTAGATAAAGTTCCATCTCGGTCTGGGTGAAGCGGTAGATGGAGCCCGGTTGGTCATCACTTTTAATAATGTCAATAACCAACAGACGATCACAGGAGCTTATGGTATCAAGTAAGCCGTAGCCGAGGGTTCCTCCATCGACAAGTTTAACGTTTTCGGGAAAATGGTAGGTCTTCTCCATCTCATTAAGAAAATGGACACCGAAACCTTCATCACGAAGAAGCGTGTTGCCTAAGCCCAAAATGGTTGTTCGCATATCGCTTAATTCTCTCTGCGAAAGACCCGGCCACTGACCATCGATGAGATTGTGCCCTCTTTGTAAACGATATCAATCCAGATCGCCATATAGACATGCACTATGATAAAAAGGATAAAACCCCAAGCTATGATATGATGGATCAGGCGCACTCCAGCGAGGCCGACCATGGCAATTTCAACCGGCTTCAAGAGGTCTCCTACCCAGGCACTCAGCCCAGCATGGTAGTTGGCCCCAACCATTACCAAACCTGTCAGGATAATCATGAACTGTAAGAAAATCAGCCCGGTGTAAGCCAGTGATTGCAGGGGACCGTACTGGTATTCATGTTCAGGTTTTTCATCAGAGATGAGCAGGTAGAATTTTACTTGAGTTAGCAAATTGTCAAGACTGGTCCAGGCCAGAAGATCGGTCCAACTGGCGTGAAATTTTGCGAAGAGTCCAAGATAGGCACGCCAGAGCATGAGAAAAGTCAGGAAAATCCCGAAAAACGTATGCAGGGTACGGATGTTTCCCATATAGAATTTATCGGCTGTGACTCCAGCTCCGCAGGAGAGCGGGTAGGCGATATAAAAACCGGTGATCAATAGAGTAAAAACCGACAACACTACCGACCAGTGAATCAGGCGAATCGAGAGCCACCACTCTTTTTTCATACTTATTTTAGACATTACAGGCTCCTAGAGAATTTTGAACTTACCTATTTCACGCCCCTTGAAGTCGATAACATGAACTGCGCAGGCCATACAGGGATCAAATGAGTGGATGGTGCGCAAAATTTCCAGGGGTTGATTGATATCCGCCATATGGGTTCCAATCAGAGACTCTTCATAGGGCCCGCGAATCTTTTTCAAATCCCGGGGCGAGCAATTCCAGGTTGAAGGGACCACAGCCTGATAGTTGCTGATGACCTGGTTTTCGATCTTCAACCAGTGACCGAGAGAGCCCCGAGGAACTTCAGTCAGGCCCCGTCCCTGACCGCTCTGCGGCACATCACAGCGGGTCCAGGTGCGCTTGTCACCAGCCTTTAAGTTGCCTGCCAGTTCATTGATCCAGGTTTCAGTATGATCGGCGACAAGCTTGGTTTCAAGACCCCGGGCGACAGTTCTTCCCAACGTCGAAAAAAGGACGGAGGCCGGAAGCCCTGTGGCCTTTAAGGTACTGTCAACCAAGGGTTTGATTCGTTTGTCGCCTTGGGCGTAACCGACAATAAAACGGGCCAGAGGGCCGGTCTCAAAGGGTAGGTCATCATAGCGCGGGGCTTTGCACCAGGTATATTTCTCGTCACCCTTGACTTGGCCCTTATCGTCTAAACCGGTGTATTGGGGGTCGGTTTTGCCATCGTAGGGATGCAGCTTTTCGTTGCCAACATACCAGGAGTGAGCAACTTCTTCAGTTATTTTGGCTTCATCCAGGGGTAGTGGATTTGCCAGATCAGCCCCTTTGATGACCCCTTTGGGCAACAGAACTTCATTCCATTGATCATCCAGGGGGAAGCCGCCGTAAGAGAGATAGTTTTTAACGCTGGCCCCGACACCGGCGAGTCCTTCATCTTTATAGTAGGTACCGGCGATCAGAAGATCTGGAATATAAGCAGTATCAATAAAATTTTGTACCTCTTTCAGGCGGAAAAGGAATTCACCGATGCGATGGGCATCCTGGATATCCATGACGCAGGTGACGCCGCCGGCGACCAAAGTCTGGGGATGGGGATTTTTACCGCCAAAAATTGCCTGCATCTGGCCGCCGATCTTGGCAATGTGCAGAGCATCAAGATAATGGGAGGCGATTACGAGATTGGCTTCCGGCGGTAGCTTAAATGAGGCATTGCCCCAATAAGCATTGGCAAAGGGACCTAAACGACCCGATTTGACAAATTTAGTCAGGCGTTTCTGGACGGCTCGATAATGGGTCTCCGAGCAGTTGTAAGGGTTGTCGTGGTAGCTTTTTGCCAGTTCAACCGTTTTTCCCGGGTCAGCCGAGAGGGCACTGACAATATCACACCAGTCAAGACCATGCAGATGATAAAAATGCATGATATGGTCGACTATATACTGGGAAGATTTGATCAGATTGCGAACGATGCGGGCATTGGGTGGTGGTGTAACCTTGAAAGCGTCTTCGCAGGCTAAAATGCTGGCTTCATAGTGGGAGTAAGTACAGACGCCGCAGATACGTTGGGTGATAAGGCCGGCATCGCGCGGATCACGGCCTTTTAAAATAGTTTCAATGCCGCGCCACAAGGTGATTGAACTCCAGGCATCGCGGATAATATTTTTTTCGTCTACTTCAACCTCGATCCGAAGATGTCCTTCAATTCTGGTGATCGGGTCAACGATAATTCTTTTAGCCATTTTATTTAGCCCTCATCTTGCGGTTTGGGAATATCTTTCTGGCCATGGCGCTTAACGTAGGAGACTATACCATGGGTGGCGACCCCGACGGCGGTTACTCCGGCCAGAACTTTGCCGATATTGTCGACGGTTTTTTCACCACCACCAAAAGTTTTTTCGGCAATCGGTTTTTCGAGTGGTGCCATAGTGTCCCAAAAATTGGGCTCAACACAGCCGATGCAACCGTGGCCGGCCATAATCGGCCAGGAGATTCCATCGTTAAAACGAACCTTGGCGCAATTGGCATAAGTGTAAGGACCTTTACAGCCCATTTTATAGAGACACCAGCCCTTTTGGGCACCGGTGTCACCCCACTCCTCGACATACTCACCGGCATCGTAGTGGGGGCGGCGTTCACAGTAGTCATGAATCCTTTTACCATAGGCCCAAATGGGGCGTCCTAGAGAATCGAGTGGCGGTAGAGCCCCGAACATTAAATAATGCAGAATTGTGCCGACAAAATTGACCGGGTTGGGCGGACAGCCGGGAATGTTAACGGTTTTTATGCCAAGAGCGTCACTGATACCTTTGGCGGCGGTGGGATTTGGCTTGGCCGCCTGGACATTACCAAAAGATGAGCAGCTGCCGATACAGATAACGGCGGCTGCTTTACTGGTGACTTCGCGAGCGACCTCCATACCGGTACGACCTTTGGGGCCTAAAGTTAGATATTTTCCATCAAGACCAGTTGGCAGAGCCCCTTCGATGACACAGATAAATTTACCGGAAAAGTCACTCAAGGCTTTAGCCAGATTCTCTTCGGCTTGATACCCGGCGGCTGCCATCAGGGTTTCATGATATTCAATCGACAGGGTTTCAAGGATTAAATCATCGACGTTGGGGTAGGAGGTACGTAAAAAAGCTTCACTGCAACCGGTACATTCGGCAAAGTGAAGCCAGACCACAGGTACCCGGCCAAATTGCTCGGCCGCCCGGGCGACCCGGGTTTTGAAAACCGGTGGCAACATCAGGGCGGCGGTGGTAACCGCTGACCATTTCATAAATGAACGGCGGCTGACCCCGGCACTTTCAAGTTGCTCGGCCAAAGGTTCAATCAAGGATGGCAGTTCATGATCCATCTTGTCAAGATGGAGATCACACTCCTTGACCATTTGCTGGTAATCTTGAGCAATACGTTCTTCAAGTTCTCTATCCCGCTTTTTGAAGTTGCGGTTCATGACCTTGTCTCCTGTTCACGTTAGAAGCTTCCATTTATATGTAAGTATACCGAGCCCATTTTTTTTGTCAAGTATTTTGTTTATCGCCATTTTTTGAGAGCAGCCTTTTCAATCAAATCATAGGAGGAAAATAGTTAATGCACGAAGTGGAGTTTCAAAACGTTGGCACCTTTGTGCTGTTCAAGGAGACAGCGGTCGCAGTTAAAAAAATTATCCTTGAATTTTGGCCGGAAATGTGACAGGCTTCAGTGCAAATTAAGTAAACCGTTTTCAATCTGGAGTTTATCGGCATGAAACGAGTTGGCGACCTTATGACCCGGGATATATTCCCTCTTAAATCCTATCAGACATTAAATGTCGTGCGGCTCCTGATGCGTACGGTTAGTATCCGCCACGTACCGATCTTAGACCGGCAGGAGAAATTTGTCGGTCTTTTAAGTCATCGCGACCTACTCACCTATTCGATCTCAAAACTGGCAGATATTAACCCGTTGGCGCAGAAAGAGCTCGACCGCCACATCCCGATCAAGGATGTCATGCAGACCGAGATTGCAACCACAACTGAGAACACCAGTTTGATTGAGGCCATCACTCTGATGATGAAAAATAAATTCGGCTGTCTGCCGGTAGTTGACAAAAAAAAGTACCTGGTCGGCATAATCACGGAGGAGGATATCAGTCGCCTGGCGATCAGACTTCTGGAGAAAGAGGATAAACGGCAAAAACTAGTTCAGATATAGTCCTGACGGGGATTGACAAAACGGCTGGTCATAAATATCTTTAGTAAAATAATCTGACAAAAACTATGATGACGAGAGATACAAGGAGAGAAACTTAATGCAAAGCGTAAGTGCACAGAGCGACGGCAGAGAGAGTGCCGTAGTCAATGAATTTATCTACAGCGTCTACAACTGGATGGCCGTCGGCCTGGCTTTAACCGGTTTTGTCGCCTATTTTGTCGCTAACAGCCAAACTATGATGGGGCTTATCTTCGGTAACAAACTGGTCTTCTACGGGCTTATCTTCGGCGAGTTAGGTTTAGTTTTTACGCTGGCGGCAAGGATTGACAAACTAAAGCGCAGTACCGCCATCGCCCTTTACATTCTCTACGCAGCCCTTAACGGAGCGACCCTTTCCACCATTTTTCTGCTCTACGCCCGCTCGACCATCACCTCAACCTTTTTCATCTGCTCTGCTACCTTTATCGTCAGCAGCGGTTACGGGATGTTAACCAAGCGTGATTTGACCTCGATGGGAAGCTTTCTTTTCATGGGGCTGATCGGAATCGTGATTGCCTCAGTCGTGAACATGTTCGTACAGAGTTCACATATGAGTATGATAATCAGCTACATCGGGGTTCTGGTATTTGTCGGCCTGACCGTTTACGATACCCAGCGTCTCAAGCAGATGGCGCTCTCTCAAGAGGCCAACAGCAAGGGTGCGATCATGGGTGCTCTGGCCCTCTATCTTGACTTCATCAATCTCTTTCTGATGATGCTCCGGATCGTCGGCGGCGGCCGCGATTAAAGAGCCGGATCTTTAAGTGCCGCCTCGCGAAATGCATTTTCGCGCAGGCGGCAACTGTCACAAAGACCACACGCTTTTCCTTCCAGATCGGGATCATAACAACTTATCGTCATCCCGTAATCAACCCCTAAAGCAACGCCCCTCTTTATAATTTCACTCTTTTTCATCTGCAACAGCGGTGCCCTTAGCTGAAAATAGTTGACATTTTCAACCCCTTGGCGAGTACCGAGATTAACTGCTTTCTGCATGGCCTCAAGATATTCCGGCCGGCAATCCGGATAGCCGCTGTAATCCAAAGCGTTAACCCCGATAAAGATATCCCGAGCTCCGACTACTTCGGCCCAGGAAGCCGCATAGGCAAGAAAGATCGTGTTTCGGGCGGGAACGTAAGTTATCGGGATCATCTCTTCCGCATTCAGATCAGCGCCGTTTTTCGGCACCTCAATAGTGCTGTCAGTCAAGGCGGAGCCACCGATCAGGCCCATATCCAGATTCAGCACTAGGTGTTTACGGGCGTTAAAAAAAACCGCCAGACACTGAGCTTTTTCAACCTCAATCTCCTGGCGCTGTCCGTAACGAAAACTTAAACAGAAAAGCTCAAATCCCTCAGCCCGGGCAATTGCTGCGACCGTCGATGAATCAAGTCCGCCGCTTAACAGGACTACGGCTTTTTTAGTTTCAGATTGCATGTTAACCTCAAAAAAAATTTCTTAACGACCGCGTTCCGCGCCCGGCCAGAGCAGAGTATGAAGCTGCAACTGAAGCCGGGCTTTAACCCGGTATTTAAGCATTAATTCCGCCAGCCGGGCCGGAGCCAATGAAGCCGTAACCGGACTGAAGATAATCTCGGTCAGGTTAATTCCGGCAAGATTTTCCTTTATAAAATCCAGACTCCAGAAAAAATCGACCTCATCAACCAAGACAAATTTAAGCTGGTGGTGCGGCTTAAGCCGTTTAAGATTGGCCTTATCAAAACTTGTGACCATACCGCTGCCCGGAGTTTTAACATCAACAATAAGAGTGGCCCGGGAATCAACCAGAGCCAGATTTTGCGACCCGTTAGTCTCAATCAAAACGGTAAAATCACGGGCCAGAAGTTCCTTAACCAACTTCGGCATCTCTTCCTGCAGCAACGGTTCACCGCCGGTAATTTCGACCAGAGAGCACCGGTACTCAAGAAGCCGGGCGATCACCTCTGCAACGGTAACGACCTCACCCGCAGCTTCTGACCGGGCATAACCGGTATCACAATAAGAGCAGTTAAGGTTACATCCGGCAAGGCGCACAAATAGACAGGGGAGTCCCGCAAATGTGGACTCCCCTTGAAGAGAATAGAAAATTTCGCTCAGTTTGAGCATAGAAGTAATCACTCAGATTTTATCACAACAATAATACTCAAAACCTGGTTCCTGATCATCTTTTTTTAGGCTGCATCGAGATAACCACCGGACTCGCAATAAAAATCGATGAGTAGGTTCCGACCGTAACTCCGACAATCATGGCGAAGGCAAAATCGTGTATAACCCCACCACCCAGAAAGAAGAGACTGATTAAGACCAGCATGGTTGTCAGTGAAGTCAGAATCGTCCGGCTTAAGGTCTCATTAATCGAACTGTTGACGGTCTTGAGAAAACTTGATTTTCCAGCACCTTTCATATTCTCGCGAATCCGATCATAAACAACAATCGTATCATTCAGTGAGTAACCAACAATCGCCAGCAGGGCCGCGACAATAGGGAGAGAGAACTCTTTATCAAGGAGCGCAAAAACCCCGACTGTAATCATGACATCATGCACCAGGGCGACAATTGCACCAACAGCGAAACGCAACTCGAAACGAACGGTAATATAGATGAGAATGCCGATCATCGCATAGATTATCGCCAACATCCCCTGATGCCTAAGATCCTTACCCACCTTCGGCCCGACCATCTCGACCCGTCTGATATCAACATTTTCCGCACTGAAAGCTTTATTGAGTACGACCTTGATCTCATCGGAAAGACCGACCAGATTTGAAGTTGATTTCTCAACCCGGATCAAAAACTCATGGGTTTCCTCACCCTCAAACTGCTGAATTGAAGCATCGCCCATATTGATCTCAGCCAGAGCTTCACGAATTTGATCAGAAGTCACATCCTCGGCGAAACGAACCTGGACCATGGTTCCGCCGGCAAAATCAATACCGTAGTTTAGGCCGCCACGGACCAGTAGAGCCCCCATGCCGATGAGAATGACAATCGCGGAAACTATCATAAAGAAACGACGCTTACCGACAAAATCGACATGCATCCGGTCCGAATTTAAAAACTCCATAAAGTTACTCTCCAGAAATTAGTGATTTACAAATTGTTTGCGATCTCTGAAACCGACAGACAACCTTATAAAATCACTTACTTGCGGCCTTAAAGCCTGCGTTAGATACTTAATTTTTTCAAATGACGACGTTCAGCAACAATATCAAAGACCATATGAGTCACAAAAATTGCAGTATAAAGACTCGAGATTATCCCTAGAGAGAGAGTAACCGCAAAACCTTTAATCGGGCCGCTACCATACTGATAAAGAACAATCGCGGCAATCAGGGTTGTAATATTAGCATCCATAATCGTCAGGAAAGCCTTACCATAACCACCGTCAATACTCGCCCGGGGAGTTTTCCCAAGCCGCAGCTCCTCCCGGATACGCTCAAAGATAAGAACATTGGCATCGACCGCCATTCCGATCGTCAGCACGATCCCGGCAATCCCCGGCAAAGTCAGAGTCGCCTGTACCAGGGCCAGAATACTCATCACAAAAAGAATATTCAGAACCAGAGCCAGATTCGCAACCAGGCCGCTTAAACGATAGTAAACCACCATAAAAATAACCACCAGGAGAAAACCGACTACCATCGAAACAAAACCGTTCCGAATTGAGTCCCGACCGAGAGAGGGTCCAACCGCACGCTGTTCCAGGATTCTGATCGGTGCAGGTAGAGCTCCGGCTCTTAAAACAATTGCCAGATCATGAGCCTCTTTGGCGGAGAAGCGGCCGCTAACCTGAGCCTGCCCGCCGGAGATCCGCTCCTGGATCACTGGAGCTGAATAGACATTACTATCAAGAATGATTGCCAGCCGCCGTTTAACATTGGCCGCAGTTATCTGATCAAAAAGCTTCGCCCCCTGGGCATTGAACTCCAGAGAAACGTAAGGTTCACCAAACTGACTGTTGAAACGGACATTGGCATTAGAAATATAGTCACCCGTCATCAAACTCTTTTTTTCAACAACATAAGGCCGCTTGCTGAGCAGGGCATGGGTCTCCGGATCCCGGCTCTGTTCGTAGAGAATCTCAAGATTTTCACCGAGTTCCGCCGGGGTGGCCTTGGAGGGATCGAACTGATCATTAACCAGCTTAAACTCTAATAGAGCGGTCTTTCCGATCAGATCAATCGCCCGGCGCGAATCCTTAACTCCCGGCAACTGAACTAAGATTCGATTATCCGCCTGAACCCTGATTTCCGGCTCCGACACTCCGAACTGATCGATCCGGTTGCGCATGGTTTCAACCGCCTGATCAAGGGCCAGTTTTTCCGTCCGCTGACGCTCCTTCTCGCTGACTTTATAGAGAACGATTGCCCCCTGGGTTGACATGTGCTCCCAGATCGGATAACGATCAGTCATAAAGGTTAACAGGCCTTCAACATCGGCCTTATTTTCAGCCTTAATCCGAATAATCCCGGTTTCAGTCTGGGTTACCTCAGAGATTTTGACCTTATCTTCAAGCAACGAACGTTTGACGCTGGCCGTCATCCGGTCGGTAGCAGTATGCATCGCCTTTTCGACATCGACCTCCATCAACAGATGGACACCGCCCTGAAGATCCAGACCTAAATGAATCTTTTCGGTCGGAAAGATATTTCCCCACCACTTCGGTACATTACCACTTATCGTCGGAAACAGATAGATCAGGGCTAAAACGACCGTCACCAGGACAATCGCCAACCTCAGTTTTACACTCTTAATCATCAGTTAATTGCTCCAAATCAAAAAACGGCTCTCTCTTAATTCTTTTTCAGATAACTCCCTGAAAGGGAAAATAAAGAGAGTAAGATGCCGGTTTTCAATACATTAAAATCAAAATTAAAGATTAGTTTTCTCCGGTGATAACCGACATGATCTGGCCGCGAGCGACTTTGATTCTCACCTTTTCCGCCACTTCGACAGTCACAAATTTCTCTGCGACGTTGGTAATCCTTCCCATAATCCCGCCGGCCGTCACAATGTCATCTCCGCGTTTGAGGTTGCTCAACAGAGCCTTATGTTCTTTCTGACGCTTCTGCTGCGGTCTGATCAGCAGAAAGTAGAATATAACAAACATTAAAATCAACGGGATAAAAGACTTCATACCTTCCATACCTCCCGCAACATTAGCTATTCCACCCTCTGCCATTGCATATGCTACACTTGACATAAAATTCCCCTTCTTTTAATAATTATTTAAAGATAACCTGAAATTAAACACACTTACTTTTTATATCTACGCCTTATAATCGGCAAGAAAATTATTTTTAAATTGCTGAAACCGATTCGCCTCAAGAGCCAAGCGAATACCTGCCATGAGTCGGTTGTAAAAATTAAGATTATGAATCGTTGCCAGCACCGAAGACAAAATCTCTTTACTGATAAAAAGATGTCGCAAGTAGGCCCGGCTGAAATTACGACAGGTATAACAGTCACACTGATCATCAATCGGTTCTGGATCTTCACGGAACCGAGCCTGTTTAATCGTCAACGGACCCCGATGTGTAAAATACATCCCGTTACGGGCATTACGGGTCGGCATGACGCAATCAAACATATCCAAGCCGGCAGCTACCGCCACCAGCAGATCCTCCGGGGTGCCGACCCCCATCAGGTAGCGGGGATTAAACTCCGGCATCTGCGGACCGAACTCTTCGACCACGTCGTACATGGCCGCCTGACCCTCACCGACACTTAAACCGCCTAAAGCGTAGCCGTCAAAGCCGACCTCTACAGTTTTTTCAAGACTTAGCCCCCGCAATTCGGGATAAGTACTGCCCTGAATAATACCGAAGAGCAGATTATCTTCACGTTTCCGGGCAGCTTTTGAACGCTGCGCCCAGCGGGCCGTCAACTCCAGGGAATCACGAGCCTCTTTGTAAGTTGCCGGGTGGGGCGTACACTCATCAAAAGCCATAATGATATCAGCCCCCAGAGCCTCCTGAATTTCAATCGAAGACTCCGGTGAAAGATGATGACTGCTGCCGTCAATAGGCGAGCGAAATGTCACTCCGCCCTCTTCAATCCGCCGCATAGAGGAGAGACTGAAGACCTGAAAACCGCCGCTGTCGGTCAGCATCGGCCCGCTCCACCCCATAAATTTGTGAACCCCCCCTAATTTCTTGATAAGCTCATGCCCGGGCCGCAGAAACAGATGGTAGGTATTGGCCAAAACTATCTGGGCCTGGGTCTCATCCACAAGCTGTTTCGGGGTCAGACCTTTTACCGTTGCTTTGGTTCCGACCGGCATAAAACAAGGAGTTTCAACCGAACCGTGAATAGTATCTATCCGGCCCCGGCGGGCAAATCCGCTAGACTCTTTATTAATGATCTGAAATCCGGTCATAGTTCAAGGGTACCTCGAAAAATTGCCTTTTTCCCCAATTGCTGCGTTGGACTCAAATTTTAATCCTCACAATACTAAATGTATTACTGCGGTTAAAATCTTCGCCCGCCTTGCACTAGAACAAAAATTCTGATTTTTCAAGACACCCTTAAGGCTCTATAAACATTGCATCACCGTAACTGAAGAACCTGAATTCAAGTTCTATCGCCTTACGGTAGGCAGCCATTATCGTCTCATGACCGGCAAAAGCTGAAACCAGCATCATCAAGGTTGAAGCCGGTAGATGAAAATTAGTCAGCAGGGCATCAACCAGTTTAAATTCAAATCCGGGATAGATATACAAATCGCACAGACCTTCGGTACGTCCGGTTGCGGCATAATACTCCAGAGTTCTGGTCACGGTACTGCCGACCGCAATCAAGCGCCCGCCTCTTTTTTTCACCGCGGCAAGCCGGGTCAGAGTCAGCTCCGGAATTTGAAAATATTCAGCATGAATCTGGTGTTCCTCAACCTTGTCACAGCGTACCGGCGCGAAGGTTCCCGGACCGACATGCAGGGTTAAGAAGGTTTTTTCAACCCCTTTTTTCTCAAGTTCAGCCAGAAGCTCACTCGTAAAATGCAATCCGGCGGTCGGTGCTGCGACAGCACCCGAAGCCTTGCCGTTGGCATAAACCGTCTGATATGAAGTTCTATCAAGGAGGTCAGGCTGACGCTTTATGTACGGCGGCAGAGGCATGTGACCAACGCTCTCAATCAGAGCCATCACCGACACTCCGACAGGACTTGTCAAGGCCAGCAAACCGGTCTCACAACCGGAGGGGGCGACAACTTCACCGATCAGGCCGGAGCCAAAATCAAGTTTTTGTCCGGAGCGTACCTTTTTTGATGATTTAAATAAAGTCTGCCACAGAGACCGATTTGCGTTAGCATCGAACTCTCCGGTTTCATGACGTACCAGAAAAGCTTCGATGCGGCCGCCGGTCTCTTTACGTCCTAAAAGACGAGCCGGAAACACCTTTGTATCATTAAGAACCAGAAGATCACCGGCCTCAAGATACTCAATAAGGTCACGAAACTGACCCGCCTTGAAATCCCGACCGTTGCGCCTAAGCCGCAGTAACCGTGATTGATCCCTCAGGGATAGAGGATGCTGCGCAATAAGTTTCGGCGGCAGCTCATAATCAAATAAAGATACATCCATACAAACTAATACAGGCGTTACCTGTAAATAAGTGCTTTTATCAGAACCTTTTCTTATTTAAAAAAGAAAATAACCTGTAAGTCACTAAAATTCATTTCCCATCTTAAAAAATCAACGGCCAACCGATTCCCGAAGTAATTTACCAAAGATCTCAGTCACATAAGCGCAAAAAAAACCTTTTACAGGTCTCTCAAAAACAGCTCGCGACCATAAATTAAGTCACTTACCAGAACGACCCGCTTATAAAGCACAACTGCTGGCTTAAGTCAACCGTAATTCGGGTCACCCAATAGCTTTAGGCCATGACTTTTACAAAAGTTAAGTGAAGTCAGAAAAAATTCACCAGATAGAGCAGTGCGACCCCCGCAAGCATTGCCGTCAGCCCGAATATACGTAAATATTTCTCGGGCTGTTCTTTAATCATCTCCAGAGTTTTCTTTATGGCCCCCGGAGCCAGGAAATAGGGCATCCCCTCCAGAATCAAAGCCAGCCCCAAAGCGGTTAAAAAATATTTCATCGTTCTCCTTCATGACAATCCGGCGGCATCACTTTTTCCCGGCCAGCAGGGCATCCAATTTATGCTCCAGTTCAATTTTAAGCGCAGGATCAGTCTCCCGCATGAGAATATCCCGATAAAGCTTCTCCAGCTTCTCCGGAGCCACAGGTTTCTCATTCACCTGGCCTTGAGCCTCATAAATTGTCACCAGACGCAAAGCGGAAAGATCATGAAACTCCTGACTGCCGGTAGCATAGAGCACTTCAAAACGAGCCCGGGCTTCAGCCGGTTCGCCACAGCGGTAATAGGATTCAGCCAGGAGAAAAACTACCCGCTCGTGGAGACGACCCTGAAGTTTGAGTTTTTCCAACCATAGCAGTGAGGGCAGAACCTTAAGATATGACTGCGCCGCAAAGAGAGATTCGGCCACCAGCAAAACCAGCTCCGGAGCCGTACGCAACAGTTTCTCATCTTCACGCCGGTCGAGCGAGAAATGGCCCATAACCTCACGGCTGATCCAATCATCAAGTTTTTTGGGATCAGGAATCTTCCCGGCCAGGTTGCAGAGGCTGGCAAGTAATTTCACCCGAACAGCGGGGTCGTCATAATGAACATAAAGTAAGCGATAAAAAGTTACGGCATCAGAGAAACGGCCAAGTTTCACCCGGCAACTGCCGGCCAGCAGATCAAGTGCCAGCCGCCGCTGATTACAAGGAACGGTTTTCCGGGAAGCGTAAACGGGTAAAGCCGCCGGAACGAATTTGACTATCTCGACACATTTATCGAGATGGCCGAGAGCGATGATAAAAGGAAAATAGAGTTTTTCCTGCTGCCAGAACTGGGGTTGCTCCTGAATCAACCGGTAACCGAAAGTAACTACCCCCCGGTAATCCTCGCTCTGATAATTAAGCAGAAGCAGAGTTTCAAGATAGGCGGTACGGTGCGCATCCGGAGGCGGAATCAGGGCAATCAATACCGTCAGCCACTTTTTCAATGCTTTCTGATCTCCGGCGGCCTGAGCAATTTCAACCAGCAGTTCATAGACCGTCCGTTTTTCCGCCGGATCCAGACTGAACCCTGTTAGTATGATTAATTCGTCCCGAATTTCCGATAAATGCTTATCTGCCTTTAACTGCCCCGCAGTCAGTAGCACCGCCGTAGTAAGTCTTGCTGAATCAAGATCTGCGGCCGGAATCTGCAGCCAACGTTTAACCGTTTCCGTCATCAGACCGCTGTCGCTGGTGTGCCAGGCTGATTCAACCATGATCGCGTAAAGATCCTGGCGTTCCGATACTGTCAATGAAAATTCATCCGCTACCCGGCTGATCTGGACTAACAGCGGCAATGCTTCCGAGTAATTCTGCAGCCGGTAATAAGAGAATGCCGCGACCCAGTAGATAGTCTGCCGATCCAGTTTCAGCCGGCGGATCCGTTCAGAATCAACAATTTTCAATAAAGGTACTATCTCCCGGTTGGCAGCTGCGAAATTACTGTTCGCAAAAAATATACGGGAGAGCTCAAACGCGGCCTTAATAGCAGCATCACTGGTGCCGTATTCTCTGGTAACCCTGGTAAAAAAATCGATCGCTTTCGTCTGTTCACCAGCAGCCAGAAAACAGCCCCCAAGGCGCAGCTTAAGATCATCTGGATCAATCTCCAGACCCGCAACTGAAAGGGGCTTTTTGAGTTTGGCAAATTCCCGGGATGCTTCCTGACAGTTACCGGTTTTCAGAAAACAGAGAGTTAATACCAGATGCGCCTTGGGAGCCAGCTTAGACTCGGGATAATTAATTAAAAACTGAGTCAGCTCTGCGCCGGCAAAATCATATAACCCGTCAGCAAAAGCCCCGAAAGCCACCTTGGCATCATCGTATTCACCGGCAATCGCCCGGCCACCACCCCCGGCAGGTGAAAATAAAAACATAAAAAACAGCGTAATAATCAACAGTCGGCGCGACATATCAACCTTGATGCCTTTATAAAAAGTATCGGAATGGCATTAGTAAAAACATAAAAAGATTTTCTGAATCTACTCTGAAACAGACTTTTGTTCAAGTCAAATTATCATTTATCCTTATCTAACTTACGGCCCCGGGCTTGACAAAATGAGCCCCGATGAACTACTAAGTTGCCATGCTGAATCTTTTTATTATCGGCTGCGGCGGTTTCCTCGGCGCTATCAGCCGCTTCCTGGTCTCTGAACTGGTTTACACGTTCATTGGCGCGGGTATGCCCTACGGAACCCTGGCGGTCAATCTCAGCGGCTCTTTTCTGCTCGGAATTGTGGCCCAGATCGGACTCTCCGGCAACCTCCTCCCGGCGAGCCTCAACTCATTTGTCGGAATCGGCTTCCTCGGAGCCTTCACCACATTTTCAACCTTCAGTGTCCAGACTCTGGAATTACTGGAAAGCGGCAGCCTCTTAAAAGCCTTTCTCAATATTTTTCTAAACATCACTCTCTGCCTGATCGGTGCCTGGGGAGGGTTTAGCGCCGGGCGATTTTTAACCTGAAACTAACTCTCACACAATATCTGAAAACTATTTCACACACCCCGTTTATTCTCCGATGGCAAGCATTTCCGATGCCTTGAGAGACAACTCCCGCACATTCTGAAACAACTTCAAAAAAATAAATTACCCCCTTGACATTTACTACATATTGTGGTTTATATGCTCGACAGACACTACATATAGTGTTTTCAGCAGATCCTGCTTATATTGTTAGAAGCACTTAAAATCATTAATAATTAACTTAAATTGTGAAAGAAAAAGGAGTAACAATGAAAAAGTCAGAATCAATCCCCAGCCTTCCGAAATCGGCTACCACACCATTTTTCAGCGCCAATGCAGTCACTGTCCTGGAGCGCCGCTATTTGAAAAAAAGTGAAACCGGTGAGGTGGTCGAAGAACCTAAAGATATGCTCTGGCGGGTCGCCTGGACTATCGCTGAAGGGGAGAATGAATTTGATAAAAAAGCCGACGTCAAAAAGCTTGCACGGGAATTTTACGAGATGATGGCTAAACTGGAATTTCTTCCCAACTCTCCAACCCTGATGAATGCCGGCCGTGAACTAGGCCAGCTCTCAGCCTGTTTCGTTCTACCGATTGAAGACTCAATGGAGAGCATCTTTGAAGCTGTAAAACAGACCGCCTTAATCCACAAGAGCGGCGGCGGCACCGGCTTCTCCTTCTCCCGGATTCGTCCCTCCAACGATCTGGTTCACTCCACTAGCGGGATCTCCAGCGGCCCGCTCTCTTTCATGTCGGTTTTTGACTGTGCCAC